>NZ_ABTR02000003.1 GCF_000172975.1 Dethiosulfovibrio peptidovorans DSM 11002 | reverse complement strand
ATGTAGGTCTATAAGAGGGGTATTTTTTTCGGGATCTGTATTATTCACCCTAAAAGGAGGTAAGGGTTTATGGCGAATCAGGTAGAGCAGCAGAGAGAACAGTGGGGAAGCAAGATAGGCTTTATTCTCGCCGCGGCGGGATCCGCCGTCGGTCTGGGAAACATATGGAAATTTCCTTACGTTACGGGTACGAACGGCGGCGGAGCCTTCGTCGTAATATACGTGGCCATGGTCGCCTGTATCGGTTTTTCCGTCATGTTGGCGGAGTTGGTCATAGGCCGTAACGCCCAGCTCAACGCGGTCGGCTCTTTCAAGAAAATAAAGGGCGGCGCCTGGCCGGCGGTAGGTTGGTTGGGGCTCGCCTGCGGCGCTCTCATCCTCTCCTACTACGGTGTCGTAGGAGGCTGGACTATAAAGTATATCCTCCACTCGTTTACCGGGCTCATGGAGCTTGCCGCAGCCGGTCAGGCTGGAGATGCCTTCGGAGGCTTTATCTCCAATCCCATAATGGTAATACTGTATCAGGCTCTGTTCATGTTCATCACCATCTGGGTCGTCTACAGAGGGGTCGGCGAGGGGATAGAGCGTTACTGCAAGGTCCTCATGCCCGGGCTTTTCATCCTTCTGATAGTTCTAATCGGACGTTCCGTCACTCTGGAGGGAGCAGGGGAGGGTATCTCATTCTACCTCAAACCCGATTTCTCTAAGGTTACTGCCGGTACGGTTCTCGCCGCTTTGGGACAGGCGTTCTTCTCCCTCTCCCTCGGGATGGGCTGTATGATAACCTACGGCAGCTACCTTCAGAAGGACATCAGCCTTCCCGGAGCGGCTGCACAGGTCTGTTTCCTCGATACGATGGTCGCCTTGCTCGCCGGTCTGGTCATATTCCCGGCGGTCTTCGCTTTCGGCGTCGAGCCAGGAGCGGGACCTGGTCTCACCTTCATAACCCTGCCTGGGATATTCGCCCAGATGCCGGGAGGAATGATATGGTCTGCCCTGTTCTTCCTGCTTCTCTTCGTGGCGGCTCTCACCTCTGCCATCTCCCTTCTGGAGGTGGCCTGCGCCTACTTCATAGATAAAGGCTGGAGCCGTGCCAAGGCTGCCTGGACCATGGGTACGCTGATATTTCTCCTTGGTATACCCTCCGGCATATCCCTCGGAGGCGGTCTCAAGATAGCCGGCAAGGACTTCATGGACGTGGCCGGTTTCTTCACAGACCAGATAATGATGCCTCTTGGCGGGATGCTGATATCCATCTTTGTCGGATGGGTCATAGCCGACGTCGCCAAGGACGAGGTCACTGGAAACGGCAGGATCCCTGTGTTCGCCGGATTCGACATATGGATGATCTTCGTCAAGTTCGTCTCGCCCCTGGCCATCCTCTACATCTTCGTGACCGGGCTCAAATGGTGACGATATAACCGAATTGTAGGAATCTAGGGGCCCGGCATGCCGGGCCCCTAAGTCTTTGATATTCTTTTTCTCTTGACGGAACTTGTCGTTGGTGA
>NZ_ABTR02000002.1 GCF_000172975.1 Dethiosulfovibrio peptidovorans DSM 11002 | reverse complement strand
GCCGGTGGACCGGTTACAGTGTAACCCCAACCTCTCCAACGGGATCGCCCGCATATCGGGATGCAGGATATCCGAGTTCAACCACGACCCGAGAGCCCTGGCCGACGCCGTCATCGCCACCCACAGGAGATTCGGAGGCGACGGAGCCAAGGTGTTCACCGACCTCTTCACCGTCGCCGAGGCTATGGGAGCCAAGATCAAGTTTCCCGACGACGACACGGCGGACCTATTGGAACCTGCCATAGACGACGTCTCCAGGATCGACGAGCTGGAGCCTATAGATCCGGAGAAGGCCTGTAGAATTCCGACCCACCTGAAGGCGATGGAGATGGTAGTGGACGAAATAAGCTCCGAGGTCCCCTGCACCGCCTTGGTGGTCGGCCCCTTCACCACCGCCTTCTTTCTGATAGGTGTAGAGAAAATGACGAGACTGATGGTGCGAGATCCCCAGTCGGTGGATAGGCTATGTCAGGTCTCGCTGGAAAGCACACTGCGCTACGTAGACGCCGCCGCCTCCAGAGGCATGGGGATATCCATAGCAGAGCCTCTCTCATCCTGTACCGTCGTCAGCCCCAAACACTTCAGACGCTACGCCGCTCCAGTGGTAGGAAAACTGCTGAACCACATCAAGGACAAGGGCATGGGCACATCGATGCACATCTGCGGCAAGACCGACGGGATCTGGGAGGATCTGGCCGACATGGGTCTAAACGCCCTCAGCATCGACAACGTGGTCCCCCTACCGGGTTGCGTATCCAAGGTAGGCGACAGGATGAAGATAATGGGCAAGGTGGACCCCTCGTCGGTTATGTTCGCCGGAACCAGGGAAGAGGTTCGAAAGGCCTGCCTGTCCGACATCCGAGACGCCTATCGATCGCCCAAGGGATTCGCCCTCATGTCCGGATGCGGCCTTCCGGTGGAGACGCCGATAAGGAACATAGACGCCATGATGGATGCAACCAGGGAGCTCGGGTGGCCCATAACCGAGGAAAAACTGGAGAAGGCTCTGGCGATCGACAGATATGACGACTGATATGACCGAGCTAAAAAGGCTGGTCGGGGCCCTGAAGAGGGAGTCGTTAGACCGCCCTCCCTGCATATGCCCCGGCGGAATGATGAACATGATCGTAGAGGACGTTATGGACCTGACCGACAGTACCTGGCCCGAGGCACACCTCGACGGAGAGGCCATGGCCGAGCTGGCGGCGGGACAGCCGGAGAACGGAGGGTTCGAGAACTACGGGGTTCCATTCTGCATGACAGTAGAGGCCGAAGCCATGGGGGCGCCTGTATCGATGGGAGACAGGATCCACGAACCGAGGGTTATCGGATACGTCATGTCGAACTCCGGCGACATGAACAGTTTAAAGGAGATGGACCTATCCTCCGAACGTACGGCCCAGGTATGTAGGGCGATTTCCCTCCTGAAAAAAAGAAACGGCGACATACCGGTAATAGCCAACCTAACCGGTCCGATAAGCCTTGCCACATCGCTCGTGGATCCCTCGCTTTTCTATAAGGATATGAGAAAGAGCCCGGAGAAAGTCCAGATTCTGATGGATTTCGTGGTGGAACAGCTCGTTCGATTCGGAAAAGCCCAGGTCGAGGCGGGAGCGGACGTCCTCACCATATCGGACCCAAGCGGAACGGGAGAGATCCTGGGACCTAAGGCATTCGAAAGATGGGCAATCCCCGCTCTCAACGGCATACTGGACCGACTCTCCACCTCCGTAAAGGGCACCATAGTACATATATGCGGACGTCTCGGCGGAGTGGCCCATCTTCTGGACGACATAAGGAGCGACTGCATCAGTTTCGATTCCATAACCTCCGCCAAAGAGTTGGCCCTCAGGTTGAGCACTAAATCCCTTATGGGAAACGTGAGCACCCTTGCCATAGAGACGGCCTCTCCAGAACATCTGAAACGGATGGCGAAGGTGTGCATGGACCAGGGAATCGATATTCTGGCCCCCGCCTGCGGCATTGGAGCGGGGACGGCACTTAGCCAGGTACGGACTCTGGTGGATAGCGCAAAGGAAAGGAAGTCTTCATGACGTCGAGGATTACCATCGATGGAGACAAGGTCCTGGAGTTCTCTCCGGGGCCTACCCTGTTGGAGATACTGAGAGAAGGCGGAGTCAAGACAGAGGCTCCCTGCGGAGGCAAGGGAATCTGCGGAAAATGCCGGGTCACCCTGAAAGGAGACGGAGGCCCCGTGACGGACGAGGAGAGGACCTTTCTCTCGTCGGAGGACATCGCAGAGGGAGTTCGACTGTCCTGCCTGTGCCGCCCGGTCGGCGACGTCGCTGTGTCCCTGTCCGATCAGGAGGAAAAGGGTTCGGCCATCCTCACGGACGGGAACCGCCCGGATTTCGAGATATGCCCCGCCATAGGCGCCGTGCCTATATCGATACCGAGACCGGAGATAAGAGACGGAATGTCCCTTCTGGACCATCTCGAATCGGTAACAGGGCCGCTTAAACCGGACGCATCTCTGGTCAGGAGGATTCCCCAGGCGTTCAGATCGAAGGAAGTAACCGCGGTCTTCCACAAAGACAGCCTGATAGACCTGATACCGAAGAGAGACCCCGAGCTTTACGGACTGGCGGTTGATGTAGGTACCACGA
This sequence comes from Dethiosulfovibrio peptidovorans DSM 11002, assembly GCF_000172975.1. Classification (NCBI taxonomy): domain Bacteria; kingdom Thermotogati; phylum Synergistota; class Synergistia; order Synergistales; family Dethiosulfovibrionaceae; genus Dethiosulfovibrio; species Dethiosulfovibrio peptidovorans. The sequence continues at coordinate 4,788 of NZ_ABTR02000002.1, read as the reverse complement.
CGGTGGTCGTGTCGTTGATATCCTTGAAGACCGGGGATACCGTCGGATCCGCCAGCGAGATAAACCCCCAGAAGGACTTCGGCCTGGACGTGATCTCCCGAATAGAGAGATGCGAGACCTTTCCTACCGGTCTGGAGGACCTCCATGACGCCATAATCTCCTGCCTGGACCGCCTCGTGGACAAAGTCTGTTTCGATAAAGGGACCTCCAGGAAAAGAATATACGAGATGGCGATCGGCAGCAACGCCACCATGACCTCTCTGCTGCTGGGGGTCCATCCCTGGTCACTGGGCAGGGCTCCTTTCAGCCCTGTTCTTCGAAGGGGGATGACCGTACCCTCGGTAGACCTGGGGGTAGAATTGGCTCCGGGAGCCAGGGCCTACGTCCTGCCCGGAGTCTCAGCCTACATTGGCTCCGATATAGTGGCTGGAATGGTGGCTACCGAGCTGATGGAAGACCGGGGCATCAGGCTCTTCATAGACATAGGCACGAACGGTGAGATCGTCCTGTCCGACCGGGGCAGGCTCAGCGCCTGTTCTTGCGCCGCCGGGCCCGCTCTGGAAGGGATGAACATAAGCTGCGGCATGAGGGCATCGGACGGAGCGGTGGAGTCGGTTCGCCTGAACGAATCCTTCGCCGAACTGGGAGTCATAGGCGGAGGAATGCCCAGAGGGCTATGCGGCAGCGCCATACTGGACGTGTTATCCGAGGTGGTCCGTCTTGAGATGGTGGGCAAGACGGGGAGACTGAAACCGGGGCCCATGATCACAGAGGAAAACGGGAAAAGGGCGTTGGTCCTGAGAGAGAGGGATCCGAGGCTCACCGTGACCCAGGGCGACCTTAGACAGGTTCAGCTGGCGAGAGGGGCCATACTCTCCGGATTCATATCCCTTCTGGAGGCCAACGACCTGACAATGGCCGACATAGATCAGGTCCTGGTAGCGGGACAGTTCGGACGCCATCTGAGCATCGACAGCCTGACGGGGTCGGGGCTCATACCGATGGAACTAAAGGAACGAATAACCTATTGCGGCAACACCTCCGGAGCTGGAGCCGCCATGTGCCTGCTTTCCAGGAAAGCCAGAGACGACGCAGAGAGGATTTCCGACATGGTGGACTACGTCGAGCTATCCGTGCTGGAGAGTTACGACCGTCTCTTCTCCAGATGTCTCCAGTTCGAGGTATCGAGATGAAGGGCTGCCCTGTGTCGAAGAACGGAGCCATGCCGGACGAGATAGGCTCCCGCTATCCCTTTCCCCAGGTACACCGCGACGGGGAGCTCATGGCCCAGGTGGCGGAGGAATTGATGCGATTAGAAGGAGACATCTACTGTTCCGTGCCTTTCTGTTCCACCGTGGAGGCCGAGGCCTTCGGGGCGCAGGTAAGGATGGGGGACCACAGGACCACCCCTCTCATACCCAAGTGTCCCTGGGACGACCCCGACATGATCCCGAAGGAGATTCCATCGCCTGACTCCGGCAGGATGGGTGAGGTCATGAAGGCGGTGTCCATACTGAGGGGAAAAGGTCTTCCCGTCATATTGAAGATATCCGGGCCCTTCTCCACCCTGATGGGGCTGCTGGATCCCAAGGTTTTGTTTCGAACCGCCAGAAAAGATCCCGACAGAATAGAGATCGTTCTGAAAGGAATATCGGCCTACTCTCTCTCCTGTGCAAAGGAGGCGGCGAGACGGGATATCTCGATAATCTCCCTGGCGGAGCCCTCCGCCACCCCCGACCTTCTAGGCCCGAAACGGTTCGAAAAGCTGGTCTCCCCTGCTTTGACCAGACTGTTGAGGGAGATGGACCGATTGGACGGACCGTGGAGCGGTTTTCTGTGCGGACGGCTCTCGTCGTCCATGGAAGAGATAGGGGCCATATCGGGACATACCGCGGAGATGGGATCGGGAAGATACGGAGATCACCTCGAGACCCTCAGAACTCGGGGGATCCGGTGGTTCGGAGGGGGCTGCGTGGCCCAGACTCCCGCCGACGCCTGTAGAATACGGACCATGGACGTGACGGACTAAAAACTCTCCGGGGCACACCTAACAACATTTCTGCTTTATACTTTAAGGACGTTAAACGGGAGGTGCGTCCTTTGCATTTAGATAGCTTTCAGATATTGGCGATCGCCCTGTCGGGGCTGATAGCGGGGCTTTCCAAGTCGGCTCTGCCCGGGACGGCCATTCTCATGGTCCCGCTCATGGCATCGGCCTTCCCGGCCAAATTGTCGGTCGGGCTGTCTCTGCCCATTCTTATAGCAGCGGACATCGTCTCCGCCCCGAGCTACAGAGGGAACTGTTCGACACCATAAAAGACGAGATTTTCAGGGACCATCCGAAACTATCGCCGGACGAGGTGGATCAAAGGTCCAGGATATTCGTGGCCTATCCCTCGGTAAAGCCTGAGCTCGTATCGGGACACTGTACGGGAGGATCGGTAGACCTGACCCTGGCGGACGAAAAAGGACGGACCGTTTCCATGGGCTCGGGGTTCGACGAGACCTCCGAGAGATCCTACACCGACCATTACGACAGGATCCTGGAGACGAAAGGTTCCCTGTCCCTGGAGGAAGAGGATATACGGAACAACAGGAGGTTACTGCTGAACCTCATGGAGAGCGTGGGGTTCTCCAATTATCCCAATGAATGGTGGCACTTCGACTACGGCAACAGGAACTGGGCAATCAGAACAGGTCAGGAAAACTGCATATACGGGTTCGTCCGTCCCGAGATGAGGTGGCGAAACTAATGGAACAAACGATCGCCCCGCCCGGGCTATATTTAGCCTGGGCGGGGCGATATCATGGACATACACTCGGAGAGGTCGTTTCGGCTCCGCTGAAATGACCTCTCCGAAGACTAGCGCTTTCAGAGATACCCTTCAGTCGAAGTAAACTCCCTCTATAGCCAGCAGTCTCCTCTTGATCCCCAGTCCACCGGAATATCCACCGAGAGAGCCATCGGCCCCTATAACCCTGTGACAGGGGATAGCCACCGGCACAGGGTTTCTGCCGTTGGCACCCCCTACTGCCCTGCAGGCCTTCGGCTTGTCGATCGCTGCGGCCAGTTGGGAATACGACACCGTGGTACCGTAGGGAATGGCCTTCAAAGCGTTCCATACCTTCAGCTGAAAATCGGTTCCCTTCAGGGAAAGAGGCAGGTCGAAATTCCTCAGCTCTCCGGCGAAGTAGGCCCTAAGCTGTCCAACTGCCTCTCTGAGATCCGAAGGAGACCGTCGCCAACGGTCGAAAAGCGGCATAGGGATATCCTTGTCCTCGTACAGCTTGATCCCGCTGACCCCGACCTCGTCCATGAGCACCAAGGCACCGCCCCATTCGGTCTCGACGTTGTCGTAGAGCATCTTACCTCAAGCCTCCCATTATGTTTACCATCCAACCGTATAGAACCGGTATATGCTGAGGTTTAAAGGCGAAGGTCGCGAAGGCCCCCATGGCGACCACGCTGTGGAGAATCGACAGGAACCCCTCGTATTTCTCTCTCAAAGCGATATAGCCCAAGGTCCACATACATATGGCCATCCCTATAAGGTAGAAGATCACCGGACTGCCCGCGTCGGGTAGATGGGTCATTATCCTTATCTTGAGGACCGCGTAGGCGGACCATCCCATCAGGAAATAGGCCTGAGCGATGAAAAACACCAGGTCCAGGCCCACCCTCAACAGCTTGCTCTGAAGATCGTCGCCAGTGGTACCGCCGAATTCCCCGGAGGCTATGGAACGCCTGGTTCCGGATACAAAAGGGGTCACGTACCGAGCATATAGCACCGCTATGATGTATCCCCACAGTATCAACGACAGGGTGAAAGAAAAGGCTTTCATGCTCTACATCTCCCTCAGAACGTAATCCAGATGGCCCAATCCGACGGCCTCTCCGTGACGAAGCTGCTCCATCGAATCTATCTTATCGTACAGATCCTTGAAGGGATCGGTCCCGGCCTGGAGATCACCATATCGAGACAGGCCTTGTCCAAAGCTACGGGATCGGTCGAGGCAGCAAGTCCTATGTCGGGCACCACCGAGGCGTCGCTCCAAGGGACGCAATCGCACTGAGGCGTCACGTCCATTATGAAGTTCAAAAAAACCGTCTTTGTTTCCTTGTCCGCCACGGCTCCCAGAGCGTACTCGGCCATCCTCCGGTGAAACTGGACTACGTCGGTCCTCCAGTCCAGGGAGATCGCCGAGGCGGGACAGACAGTGAGACATTCGCCGCAGCCGATACAGACATCCTTATCTATAACGGCCTTTCCTCCCGTCATGGAGATGGCCTTGACCGGGCAGTTTCTGAAACAACGGCCGCATCCCACGCATTTTTCGTCGTCCACCGACATCCTGGCCGAATGCTGCTCCTTCTTACCCTCGGCGGGAGCACATCCCATGGCTAGATTTTTCACCGCACCTCCGAAACCAGCCATGACGTGCCCCTTGAAATGGGACAGTACTACCATCGAGTCGGAAGAACGAATGTCCGAGGCTATCTTGACCGAGGAAAAAACCTCTCCCCTCACGGGGATCTCCTGAAAGTTCCCGCTCCTGAGTCCGTCGGCTATTACCAGGGGAGCCCCTGTTACCTCGAAACCGAAGCCGTGCTCTATAGCGGTCAGGAGGTGGTCCACCGAGTTCTTCCTGCTGCCGGTGTAGAGAGTGTTCGTGTCTGTAAGAAAGGGCTTAGCCCCCTTTTCCTTGGCCCAGTCCACCGCTTTTCTCACGAAGATAGGGCGTATGAAACCATCGCATCCCCTCTCGCCGAAATGAAGCTTTACCGCC
>NZ_ABTR02000001.1:2282500-2567436 GCF_000172975.1 Dethiosulfovibrio peptidovorans DSM 11002 | reverse complement strand
GCGGTGAATGAAATGACGAAAGCGAGAGTCTACACGGGTCCGGTCGGGCGGTTGTCCGGCCACGTGCTTGGCAGGGTTCCCTTCGCCGTGCCGGAGACGGTTAAAATCCGTCTCCTCGATAGGGAGGCCGGGAAGCCGGACGAATCCGGAGAATTGATCGAGGTATCGGGGGACGGGCGGATCTGGCTTTTCGAGAGCGGTGTATATATATGGAATCGAGAAGAGGGGGTAGGCGAGGGCCTGTCCCCTCTTTTTTTATGCGACGAGGCGGTCCTGTCGGGGTACGACTGGGCTCTGGTCTCCGGCGGCCTGGTCGTGGACGGGGTTTTCGTCTCCGTGGAGATGCCCTGCCCGATGCCCGACGCCGGTAACTCCGGCTGGTGGGTGGACCGGTGCGACGATAGCGACACGGCTCCGTTCGTTCCTTCTCTCTCCTCTGTTGAGTCGGCTTTTTTCGGCCGGTGGTGCTATACGCCTTTGAGTTTTGCCTACAGATGGGAGCGGGAGGAGTACCGCAAACTTCGCGAGGCGGCAGACAAGGCCAAGGGTCTTGAAAGGGCGGCACTTGCCGCCAGGCTGATGGAAGTGGAGCGGTTCGAGATCGGAGACATCGCAGGGTCCTCCGGGGTCTACGGCATGACCTGGTACGACTGCGACCCCGCCGCGGAAACCGAGATGACAGAGCCTTCCTTCGGCGGGCTGTGGCTGGACGGTGGCGTCTTGTATGGGGCCGGGAGCAAGTCGGCCGGGAGGGCCCTGTTGGTGCCTACTTCCTTCGACTCCGACGGTACCTGTCTGGGGTTGTCGGTGGTCCATAGCGGAGAGCTCCAAGGGCAAGAACCGGGACAGGTTATCCCGGTACGAGGTGGAGCTGTCCATGTAGCGGCGGGAGAGGGGGACCCACGAGGTCGGCTGTTGTCGGTCCGTGGTCCTTATGCCCTCCACCTTTGGGGGGAGGAGACGAGGCTATACGAGATCGAGGAGGGCTTTCTATCTCCCCGATGGGGTTATCTGGCCCTCCCCGGGGTTCTTTCTCTGGACGGGAAAGTCTTTTTCTGGTGGCCGTACGGAGATATCCCTTCGAAACTGGGAGGGGCGGCAAGGACCATGGAGCGATGGTGTTTTCCCGGAGAAGCAGAGCCGGTCGATGCGGCGGGGCCTCTTCTGATTGCAGAGGCCTCCGGTGGGGCGGTTATCACGGATATGCGGACCATGCGACGGCACATAGTCCCGGAGGTGGGAGATATCCAGGTTTCTGAGGGACATGGTTTCGTCCGGTCCCATTCGGCTAACGAAAAGGTCTGCCTTGAAAGTAGTTCCCCGGTGGAGGCGGTAGGCGAGGGAGGAGAGCGTTTTTCCCAGGACGTGAAGCCGGAAGACCTCTGCATCCCCTGGCTGGGCAGGGCGGGGGATCCTCTGGAAATAGGCTGGTGGGATTTGCCGGATCTGGGAGTTCGGGGAAGCCCTCCGAACCTGGAAGGCTTGGGCGATAGCGACGGTTCAAACGACTTTCACGACGGAACACACAGGGACAACCGAAAGGGAATGTCGGTAACTTCCGACGGCCTGATCTATCTATCCGGAGACAACTACGAAGACGAGGCCCTCGATGTGATGGCATGGAAGTACGACGGTGGAGGCTGGGAGAAAAACCGGGTTTCATGGCCCTGTTCCGACAGACTGGTGGCCCCGTATGGACAGGGGAATTACCACGTTCACCACTTCCCCGGTGCGGACTGGAGTCTGTTCCACGCCCCGGTAGGAAGGATACGTTATCGGAAGTTACTGGAGACCACCGACTGGTCTTTCCTAATGCCTCTCGTCGGTCTCGGAGGAGGGTTCGCCCTGTACGGAGCCCTGATGGTTCAGGAGGCTTTCAACAAGTACCTGGAGGACTCCTTCGGGGACGCCATGCTGGTTTACACTCTGCCGAATCAACGGCTGTACGTTGGAGACCCTCTATTCCAAGAATGGGAAGAGGTGGACGCCGGACCTGGTTATTTCTGGACTTTCGCCGGATGGGCTACGGTCAGAGACGAGCCTATGGCTGTTTTTTCCAAGCTGAAAGAGGCCACCGGCAACGACCCCAAGCCGGAGGTCTGGGGGGTCTGTCGGAGCGGGGCGCGCCGGATCGACCCGGAGGAGGCGGGAGAGGTAGGAGAAAAGGCCGCCGGATTGGTCCCCTCCACCTACTGGGCTAGGTGGGGAACCTGGCCTGGGGGAAGCGGCGGGGTAAAGGAGGACATAGACTCCATTCTCGGGAATAAACCCTGTCTGTATCCTCTTCCGGAGCCGACGGGGAACCCCGAGGCGGCGCTGGCGGAGAACATGGTGGAGAGGATGGATCTGTGGAGAGAGAAAGCCCAGGACATAAACCGTCCGGCGGTGACCATGGGTCAGACCTACGATCATCAGATACTTTCTGCGGCGGCCATAGACCCCACCGTCCCGCTGGTCGATGCGAGGCTGGAGGTCGACGAGGAAGGGACCACCTGGGTGATGCTTCGACATTGGACGGGGGTCTGGCTGTCGGTCCGGTGCGAGACGAGCCCCTCTCCGTATGTCTTGGAGCAGGCGACCGATTGGGAACTGGTAAGCCTGGGGTCTCGTGAGGATGGGGCGATCGTGGCCCTGTTCGGCCATGGCAGATGCTCCCTGTCCATCGGGGATTACGACAAGGCTCTAGAGGTGTTCGGGTTCGGCGAATGGTGGACGAGGATGGCTCTCCATACCTGGTATGCCCGGTTTTTTCCGGTGGTGATACGGCAGTCGCCTGAGGAACTGGACCGGATGGCCCGGCTATGGAAAGAGGAAGAAAAAAGGGAGGAATAGATATGCCGATAATGCAGTTGAGAACGAGCGACGATGCGTATCCACTGAGCCGGTTGGACTTCGGGGCCATAGACACCGGGACGACCAGCGTACAGATAGGGTTTCGTCTATGGAACGACAGGCCGACTCAGGTGTCCGGCGAGTTGCTGGGGACCGCCGACGGAGCGAGGGTCAGTTTTGCCACCCAGTTCAAGCCGCTGGTGAACCATCCGGAGGCTCCAGTCGCGGTCAAGGTGGACGGCTCACCTGCGACGGGGGTCTCGGTGGACCACGAGAACGGTCTGATAGTTTTTTCGTCCCCTCCTGCCGACGGGAAGGTGGTCACCTGCGATTATGCCTACTCCGTAGGGTCCACCGACGCCAACGCCGTAATAGTGACCATGGAGCAGGTGGCTGGATTTGCCGGAGACGGGGTTACCAGATCCTTTCCCCTTCCGTCCAGATGTCTGACGCCACTGAAGTTGTTGGTGGGAGGGGTGGAGATACCGGAGGGAACAGGCTTCGAGATCCAAGACGACGGCGAGAGCCTGTACATAGCGGAGCCTCCGGAGGCCAACGAGTCCGTGCTGTTCTCCTACGTGGATCCCGTCTGTCAGGGAGGATATTACGAGACCAGGAGCTCCGGTCTTGATAATCCATATAGCCAGAACGACATGGCCGACGATGCGGAGACCGCTTTTTTCAAGCTGGGCGGGGCCTTCTCCGTGGAGAACCGTCTGGTTGGAACTGGAGACGGGAGTAAAAAGATATTCGACACCGGCACCCCTTTGATACGTGAAGTCTCGAAGGTGCTGGTAGGGGGGCAGGAGGTGACGGACTACGCCCTCAACAACGTAAAGGGGACGATTACCTTCGGGGCCGCTCCCGCCGTGGATTCGGAGGTCCGTATGGATTACTCCTACGAAAGGGGGCACGCCATAGGAAATATCCGACAGTGGAGCGGAAGACGGTGTTTCTTGAGGGTGTCTCTGCCTTACGATGCGCCGAACTCGGTACTGACGGCCCGGCTCAGGGTCATATCTCAATAGGGAGGTAATGTAATGGCGGTAAAAAGGATTGATACTCTGGGGTGTCACCCCCTGGTGCTAATGAAGAAATTGGCGGCCATAGGCGGGTTGGAGATACTCAAGGAGGAAAAACACGTCCACGACGGGGTGGAGTACCCCTACCACATCGTGGCGAAGGTGAAAGACGGGTTGTACGTGGAGGCGAAGGATCCTATATACGAGTTCGCAAGTACCCCCGAACTGTTACCTCGAAGAGTGTACCTTGGAGAGCTAGACGGAGATATCATGACATTGGAAGCGAGCTCTACGATGCTGGGGATCATAAGCCAGACGGATTTCATGGCCCCTGTGATAAACTCGCAGACGCCACTCCCCGAGGGTCCTTTGGGATTAAGTATCTTATTCTCGTATTTTGGCAAGGCGTCAAATACAACTTCGTATGAGCTCAACTGTGGAGCCTACATAAACATAGACAACGGCTACTTGTTTGGAGGCCCTCTGTCGCGTAATAAAGAGAAAGTGATGCGTATAGGAGGTAAAAACCCGATAAGTCGTCTTGGTCTGACGGACAAATCAAATAACAACTATGTGTCTGTTAATCTTTTTACTTCCGACACACTGGAATATCCTTATAACGGGACATCCGCCGTTGTCATGAGTGCCTTTCTTGAGAACATCCAGTGCAAGCCTTTCCGTCCAAGCTGGTATAAGTACCATGAAACTCCCCGCATCTATTTCGGGCAGACTAGCGAAGGGCTAGGCGCCCCGATCGTGATATCTGGGACCATTATGCGGATAGGGACGGGTTTTTTAGAAGATCAGCTGGTATCTCCCACTCCCTGGAGAATTTTGCCCATAACCTCTTCGGTAATCAGCAACGAAGGTGGCGTTTTTTTCTGCTATGACGAAGGAGAGGAACACTCCGGGGTGCTGGGGCTCGTCCTTGTGGACACTTCTAAAGGCAACGGCCTTGATGGGGCTTTCCCTGCTATCTTCGACACTGATCTTTGTTGTGCCTTTTCGCCGCCCAGCAAGGGGGAGCATCTGGTCGTTTTAGGTAGCGAATCCAACCCGGAGGGAACTATCACGATGCAACTTTTTGCTCCTTCGCCACCTATTTCTACGGATTCCGTCAGTGGCGGCCCCGTCGTAACGGATCTTTTCGCCTATACGTCCGAGGAGATAAGGGGGGCAGTCCCCGGGGTTTTAGCGACGCCGGAGGCTCTTTCCGTCGGGTCCGTGGGGTGGCTGGATGGCAAGAGATATCGGGTCCATCTTCCCGGACGCATGCTCCAGATAGGTTAGATCCATGCCTACATATAAAAACGAAAAGTCCTACCCGATATCTTTCGGGCGGCATTACTGGGTACCCGGCGAGGAAAAACGGGTGCCCTTTTTCATTCCCGCCGAGGAGATCGGGCTTACCGTCGTCTCCGACGATCCTAAGCCTCGCTCTCAGGTGTTGTATTCCGGAGAGGTGACCGTCCCGCCCGGTGAGACCGTGACATTGCCGGTCCCCTATTGCGGCAAGCTCTCTCTCCAGGCGGCCACCGAGGGGGACGACGTTGCGGAGATCCATCTGGGCGAAAGAGCCATAAGGCTGGATGGGAATTACGGGCTCGACCTCGATAGTCTGGACTGGGGACGGCTGGGGGAGATCTCCCTGTCTTCCTCGGCGGGGGCAACAGTGAATCTTCTCGTTATGGAGGTGTCTTGATGGGACGTTTCATCAAGCAGACGGACATAGATCTCTCCCCGGTGTTGTCGGGAATGGGTGGTTTGTCTTCGAAGATGGACCGGATATGGGATCAGATAAAGACGCCGGGAGCCCCTCCGAAGAGCAACGTCGTCATGGTGGGAGCTTTGAGGTTGGGTATGGAATTGGAGACGCCGGAGGCGTAGCGAACGGCATAAAGTTTCGGGGAAGCTCGGCGTGGGCTTCCCTTTTTTTGTTCCGAAAAGAGGAGGAATCCCGATGAGAGAGAACGTCGAAAAGATCAAGGAAGCCCTGAGCACTCTGGTGGCCGACGCTAGGTATCTGAAAGAGCGGATGAACGAGCTGTCCGAGTGGAACAGTCTCAAGAAGGCAAGGGAGAATCTGTCGAATGTGGTCGATTTTGTCGGGCGTATAGTCGTGTTCGCCGAGTTGGCCACCTCGCAGGTGAAGGACGAGATCTCGGGGCTTCAGTCAAAGGACAAGAGAGACGCCGTCGTGGAATACCTGGATGGCTTGATAGTCCTTCCATGGTTTCTGGAGCCCTTCGATGGCCCCATCATCCGAGGACTGGTGGACTATGCCGTGGACAAACTGAACGAGCGCCTCGGTCACGACTGGGGGCTGGACAGGATAGAGGAGCTGGCGATCCATGGCAGGGACATATTGGATATAGCGGGCCCTTTGCCCTGGGAGGGGAGGGGGACGAAGTGACGGACAGGTTCTCTGAAGTCCTCTCCGTGGTGTTGGGATTCGAGGGAGGATATGTGAACGATCCGGACGATAGGGGAGGACGGACCAATTACGGCATAACGGAAGGTACCCTTAGATCCGCCTACGAGAGAAAGATAGTCTCCCATAAGGACATACGATCTTTGTCGAAGGCCGACGCCGCCCTGATCTACTGGTCCGACTACTGGGAGCCCATAGAAGCCGACGGAATGCCGAACCCGCTGGACCTCGTCATGTTCGACTGTGCCGTGAACCACGGCGTGGGGGGAGCTGGACGGCTGCTGCAGAAGACCCTGAACTTCGTGGCTGATGCGGACCTTAGCGTCGACGGGGTCATAGGTCCTAACACCCTAAAAACCTTGAAAAAGGCTCTGGACGGCAATTCGCCCGAGGCCCTATCAATGAGTGTTCTTGCGATGCGGACCAGGTTTTATGTGAAGATCGTCGAGGGGGACTCCAGCCAACGAAAGTTTCTGTGGGGTTGGGTACGTCGAAGGGTGGCCGGGTTGATAGACGAGATAAAGTGAAGGAGGGACCATGCACGACTACGTTGAAGCCCTCAGAAAACTGGCGGGGATCATATTCCCCGCCGCACTCATGGCTATGGTGGGATCCTTCGTTCGATACGTGAGGCTCCACAGATCCGAGCCGTTCTCATGGGGCGAGTTTATAGGCGGAATGATAACGGCGGGATTCGCCGGGGTGGTCGTCCAGTGTTTCTGCTCTGGAATAGGACTCAATGCCTGGCTGACTTCCGCCGTCGTGGCCATGGCCGGATACAGTGCCGGACAGATTCTAGACTTCGGTCAGGAGCTTCTGCTAAAATGGCTGGAAAGGGAAACAAAGCGATAGGCGGAGGTACGTCGTCTAGTGTTTTGGAAAAGTAGCCGTTTAGGCATGTTTTTGTCTCCAAGGTGTCTCCAAACTACGTAACCTCTTGCAATTAGGGAGTATTCTGTGGTCCGCGCCTCCACCATTAGCCATTTCGTAGCCGTCGGGATCGTCGCAGATCCCGACGGCTACTGTATTTGTGGGTTGACCGTCTTTCGTCGGATAGAGGACCAGGGACACATTGAGACGGCTCACAGGGTATCTCAAATAGAGGGGCAAGTCCTGCGGTATGGAATAGCCACGGGACAGGCCAGACACGACATAACGGCCGATCTGAAAAGGGCGTTGATACCGCGGGTACTGTCCAGTATGTTTCTCTCTCGGAGCTCACAATTCCAGGGAAAAGGCTGCTTGGTGGCCGAGGACGTAGTGTCCCAGTTCGTGAGCTACGGTGAAGCGGTGGCGTTCATAGGAGGGGGGACTGAATAGTTACCCGGCCGTTTTTATAACCCGTCCGTCTTTATCTTATCTTCGGTCTAGCTCCGGGAATCAACGGGCTCTCGTAAGGCTCTCCCTCGGTATCCCTTTCGAAGGCGTCTTTTGCCTTTTTCAACAGAGACTCGTCCTTTAAAAGCTCCAAGGCGGTCAGGGCAAGCACTTGAGAGGCGAAGTTCATACCCTTCAATCCGATGGTGCTACCGAAGGATTCGTTGCTCTGCCAGGAGTGTAGAGAGGTCCCTATCGGCATGGTACAGGTCGTTATCTGAATGGTTGGTACGACGTGAGATACGTCTCCCACGTCGGTCGATCCCGCCATGGTTTTTCCCTTTGCCATGGGGCCTCCTCCTGGAAGATAGACATCGCTAAGCTCCCGGCCCAGAAAATCTGCGGTGGCCCCGTATTTTTTGAAAGCCTCTTTGACCGTTTTTTCCGGAAGGCTGGATTGCAACTTAGCCGCCTTCTCTCGATCGACCGCGTCGAATTTCGGTCCTCCAAGTTCCGACATTATCTTTGACGCGACCTTGTTCAACACTGGGTTGGGCAGGTAGTCGTAAAGTCCGTCGATCATATCGATCTCGAAGGTCGTATCGGTCATAAGAGCTGCTCCCTTGGCGCAGTTGACCACCCTTTCGAAAAGAGGCTCCACCTGGTCTCGCCTGGGAGCCCTGACGTAGTAGCATATAGTTGCCTCGGCTGGGACCACGTTGGGAGTCTTGCCGCCAGAGGTTATAACGCTGTGGATCCGTGCCTCCTGGATCATGTGTTCCCTCAGGTAGTTGACCCCTACGTCCATCAGTATGGCTCCGTCCAGGGCACTTCTGCCCGCCTCCGGAGACTTGGCCGCATGGGAGGTGACACCTTTGAAGACGAAGTTACAGGCGTTCAGGGCGAGAGTTCCCGCCTCCCATACGGCGTTTACGTCAGAGGGGTGCCAGGTCAGGGCGGCATCCAGCTCGGAGAAGCAGCCGTCTCTTGCCATATAGACCTTTCCGCCGTTGTTTTCCTCGGCGGGGCATCCATAGAAGACCACCGTTCCGGACAGATTCAGTTTTTCCATGTATTTCTTCAGGGCCATGGCAGCCCCTAGAGATGCGGCTCCGAGGAGGTTGTGTCCACATCCGTGCCCCGGGCCACCGTCTTCGGCTATTCCAGGCAGAGCGTCGTATTCTCCCAGAAATCCTATAAAGGGGGAGCCGGAGCCCCAGCTAGCCGAGATGGCTGTGTCCAGGTCGCCGATCCCCCTTTGGACCTGAAATCCCTCAAGGGAAAGAATTTCTTCGTATCTGTCGGCGGCGTATCTCTCCTCAAGGCCCAGCTCGGGATTTTTCCATAGGTCCAGGGCCAGCTTTTCCGGTTTCGGTGCGATCTCCTCCAATAGACGCAGAATATCCTTTCTCGATTCATCTGTCATCGTATCGATCCCTATGTGTTTAGAACGGGCCATAACCTATGGCTATAGCTCCCCAGAGGAACAGGATTTGAACGACGAAGAGCACTGCGTAGAGGGGAAGGAACCAACGGAGATAGCGGCTGAGTGGCACCTTAGCCAGGATGCAACCGATCAGAATGAAGCCTGTCGGCCAAAGCAGGTTGGAGAATCCGTCGCCGAACTGAAAGGCCAACACCGCTACCTGTCTTTTAACCTCCAACAGGTCGGCCAAGGGGGCCATTATAGGCATGGTAGTGGCCGCCTGTCCCGATCCGGATGGAACGAGGAAATTCATCATAGTCTGGAAAAGCAGCATTCCGACGGAGCTCAGATAGGCTGATCCCTGACCCAGAAGGTTCGCCATTCCGTTTATTATGGAGTCCACGATCTTACCTTCCGATAATACGACCAAGATTCCCCGTGCCACTCCTACCACCATCGCGGAGAGGACGCCTTTGCTCATCCCTTCAACGAAAAGCTCGGCGATGCGGCTGGGTGCCTTTCTGTCCGCTATGCCTACCAGAATACCCATGATGAGGAACAGCCCAGCCAGCTGGTTGATATACCAGTGAAGCTTAAGAAGTCCGAACCCTGCGATCAGTATGGTAATCAAAAAAAGCATTAGGACGGTTTTGTGGGTTTTTGTGAACTTAAGGTTCACCTTTTCTTCGTCGAATTCCAAGTCTTCGAAGTCCAGGTCGCTTACCACGCTCTTGGATGGGTCGTTTTTGATCTTTGCGGCATATCTGAGGGTCCATGCTATGGTTATGCTTCCCATAACCGCCAATATCAACAGCCTGTAGGCTAGTCCGGAGAAAAGGGGAAGTTCCGAAATGGTCTGCGCCACCCCGATGGTGAATGGGTTTACCGTAGCTGATGCGAATCCTATTCCGACTGAGACGAACGATACCGCCAATCCCACTATGGGGTCATATCCCAGAGCCAAGGCCAAGCTGGCGAAGATGGGGACGAAGGCTATCATCTCCTCGTAGGACAGGGTTCCGGTGGATCCCCATATCATGAATACGGCCATGAGAACTCCGAATGTGATGTTGGCCGAAGCTGGGTTGGACCTGGTCTTGCGGACCATCCAGGCTATGAAGGCGTCTATGGCCCCTGTCGACATCACGACATAAATGGAAGAAAATACGATAAATATGAAGAAGACTATCGATCCCGCCTGGGTCATGCCTTTCTGGACGGCTACGAACATCTGGAATGGATCGACCGGTGCCTGTTCGACCGAGTGGAAGCTGTCCGGTACTATTACGGTCCGATTGCTCTTCGGGTCCAACTGTCTGCTGAACTCTCCGGCTGGAACGAACCAGGTAGCCACCATGGCTGCTACCATTATGGATAGGAGTATGACGAATACGTGTGGAAATGAGGAGCGCTTTTTCTCCTGTGTGACCATAACAAAACCTCCTGTAGTTTATTTGTGTATCCAAAATAAAGTATTTTACAGTCTATCTCTTTAGCTGTATGAGGTCAAGTAGCCCTCCTGTGTGGAGTTCCATGGATCTGGTATGATGTGTCCGAAAATGAAGGGAGCGATGGTACGGTGGCCTCGAATCGTAAGGATTTTTCCGCCAATGTGATAGAGCAAATAGGGAAGCTTCGTCTTGTTTTATTCGCCTTGCTTTTCGTCTCTTTGAGCGTCCTTGCTCCGGTGTTTATCTCCAAAGGGCTGGGAGGCGATTTTCACGTGGGCTATGGATTTTTGTCTCTTCGTACCGTGGTCTGTTTGCTAGGGCTTTTGGTTGTCTATTTCTGTTGCGACGGACTGAGGCTCTTCTATGTTCTCCGGTCGATGGGATATAGGATCCCTTTAGTGGGATTGGCCAAACTGGTATTTGTAAACATATTTTTCTCGAATATAACCCCTATGGCAACCGGTGGAGGCTTTGCCCAGATATGGTATCTCCGGAGGTTCGGTGTCCCTCTCGGAACTGCGACGGCGGCTACTACCTTGAGGACCTTCCTAGCCACTGTCTGTATATTCGGGGTCTCTCCTTTTTTGTTACTCTTTTTACATCCCTTTTCGACCTCTTTGGGAGGGGGGATTCTGTCCTTGGGCTTCGCATTTTTAGGGATCGTCTATCTGTTTCTGTTCTGTCTGGCCCTGCTTAAGAGGAACTGGATGATCTTTGTCCTCCATAGGGGGCTTAACCTGCTTTGCCGAACCAAGGTGATCGACAGAGCCAGGGCAGTTTCCTGGAGATCCAAAGCGGTAAAGGAGATCGTGCGTTTTTCTAGGGATATCAGACGCTGTAGCAGAGGAGGTGCCGATATCCTTCTGTCCGTGGTATGTACGGCCGTTTTTCTGATGGCCCTCTTCTCCTTTCCCTTTTTTCTTCTTCGGGGGACCGGTTATCCCGTGCCCTATCTTCTTTCCGTAGGGCTCTTGATCTTGACGACTTTTATAATGTACTTCTCGCCTACCCCCGGTGGAGCTGGTTTTGCCGAGGGACTATTCGGCCTTTTTTTTCTGTCGTCGATCCCTTCCTCCGAGTTGGTCTCGGTGATAGTTATCTGGCGTTTTCTGACCATATATCTGGGAATGGGAATAGGCTTTCTCTTTACGTTGACCGATTTATTCGGTCGGAGACGTTGCGGTGCGTAGGTCCAGAGAACTTAAGATCCTCTTCTACGTCAACTTAATGGTCGTGATCTTCTTGGTTGGGTATAAGTTGTACCTCAATTTTGTGGAGGAGGATTACGGAGCGGTTCATGCCGTTCAGATGGAAAGAATAGAGAGGCGTTTAAAGGGGAGGTCCAGTTTCTCCTTTACCGTCGTTGGGAACGTAAAGAACTCGATCGGGATTTTCGAGAAAAAAATCGTTCCCCTCCTGAACTCGAGCAAGACGGATTTCGTGGTCTCCGCCGGAAACGCGGTTAGCGGTGGAGGGGAGGACAAGTACAGGGCTCTTCACAGTACCATGGAGAAGCTGGACATACCCTATATGCTCACCTTTGGGGAGGACGAGGAGAGTGCTTTCGGAGGTGGTCGGTTTTACGAACACTACGGTCCGTACCTGTTCACCTTCGTGGCAGGAGGCAGCAGGTTCGTTTTTCTGGATGGGACCGGGAAGACCTCGTGGGATTGGCAGTTTAGATGGTTTGAGGATCTGATGGCCGGATCCTCGGAGGAGCATGTCTTCGTTTTCGTGGGACGACCTCCTATTCCGGTAAATACAGTAGGGCTTGTAGGGGTTTCGAGCAAATCCTTTTTGGATCAGGACGTGGGGCAAAAACTGGTCTCGATGTTCTCCCGTTTCGGTGTCGATGTCGTTTTTTCGGCCAATCTGCCCTTTTTCGACGAGACCTTCTGCGACGGGGTCAAGTACATAATAACCGGAGGCTCGGGCGGTTTGCTCTTGAACGATGATCTTAGCTTCTACCATTATGTGCAGGTGAGGGTGGATGAGGACGGTATCTCGATAGAGCCGGTAAGGCTGGATATCGGACAACATCCGTTCTTTCGGACTTTGGAGAGTCTTTGGTTTTTCGTCCATTCGCTTTTCTACGTCGGGTACGTTAACTTTCTTTTGATGGTATGTATGTGTGCCGCTGTGGCGATATGGCTTTATTCGGTGGTATTCGTCGAGAAAAATTACTACCCCGATTTCGATAGTCCCTCCGATCCGATGTTGAATAGACCTATAGGGGTTGCCATGTTCACCAATACCTTCTTCCCTTTCATCGGCGGAGTTCCCGTGTCGGTGGACAGGCTGAGACGGGCTTTGAGCTCTCTGGGACACAGGGTGATCGTAGTGGCTCCCGGAGACGGAAAGGGCGAGGAAGGGGTTCTGGGTGTTCCTCCTATCCTCAGGGGTTTCAGGGTTTTCGGGGTGGCGGTCTCCAACATTTTTCTTCCCCGTATATACCGCTCAGTATCGGGTTTCAAGCCCGATATAATCCACGTTCATCATCCCTATTGGCTAGGCTCCGTCGGGTTGTTTATAGCCGGACGGATAGGTGTGCCGGTTGTCTATACCTACCACACCAGACTGGATCGTTTCGATCACGCTGTTCCCATCCCGGGGGCGTTGTTTCGTAATTTTCTCTCTCACGCCATGGTGCGGCATTTTTGCAATAAATGCGATGGAGTGGTGGTACCTACCGAATCTGCGGAGTATTACCTTCGTATGATAGGGGTTCGGCGGCCTCTTTTTGTGCTCCCCACCGGCATAGACAGGGAGCTTTTTTCCAGGGTGTGTCGAGTTCAGGTGGAAGAACTGAGGGATAAACTGGGTTTGGGAGAGGAAAAAATATTGATAACGGTCTCCAGGTTGAGCAAGGAGAAGAACATCCTTTTTATGCTGGAGGCCCTAGCGTCGCTTCGGGATAATTGCGATGTCTCTTTCAAATTTCTCATAGTGGGGGACGGCCCTGATAGAGAAGAGGTAGAAGCCGCTATCTCCGACCTTCGATTGGGCGATACGGTGATTCTGGTAGGAGCTGTGTCTCCTGAAAGTATTCCGGTTTACTATGGTTTGGGCGATCTGTTTGTCTTCGCTTCCTGTTCGGAGACCCAGGGTATGGTGGTGCTGGAGGCTTTGACCATGGGATTGCCGGTAGTGGCGGTCAGGTCAAGCGGAGTGGACGATTTCATCAGGGATGGAATCAACGGCTATAAAACCCTTCTGGATAGGGCTTCTTGGTCCGATAGAATTCGGACTTTGATAGAGGATCCCGACCTCAGCAAGAGGATATCGGAAAACGCCGAGGCGTTTTCCCGGAAATACGGTATGGAGGAGTTTGGAAGGTCGATGGAGAAGGTATACGCCAGGCTTTTGAATAAAAGAACAGCAAAAGACTAAGCTTTTCTGTTTTTGTGGTATCCTTACGACGATGTCTTCGAGATTTATCTGTCCTATCGAAAGGTGTGTTGTGTAAAATTATGGTCCTCTCGGTTTTTGCCGTCGTTTTTGGGCTGGCGCTCCTGATATGGAGCGCCGATCGTTTTGTAGAGGGGGCGGCCTCGTCTGCGAAGAAGTCCGGAATGTCTCCCATGTTGATAGGCATGGTGATAATGGGTTTCGGTACATCCGCTCCCGAGATGGTCGTTTCCGTGTTATCCGCTTTTCAGGGGAATCCTGGAATCGCTTTAGGCAACGCTTACGGCTCCAATATAGCCAACATAGCGGTTATCTTGGGAGTTACCGCGGTGATCTCTCCTATAGCAGTAAGTGGAGGAGTATTGCGGAAAGAGCTTCCGGTCTTATCTGTCGTGACGTTGTTGGCGGCCTTTCAGCTTTACGATGGCAGACTTTCCCGGCTAGACGGAATGGTCCTTCTCCTCTTATTTGCGGTTATCCTGACCTGGGGAGTTGTTAATGGTAGGGGACACAGTGTAAAATCAGGAAACGAGTCGTTATCTAAGGCTTCGGACAGATCTAACCGCAGGGATGCCTTCGATTTGCTTGTCGGTTTGATCGTTTTGGTCATCTCCTCCAAGCTTATGGTCTGGGGAGCTGTCGACCTCGCTCATCGTATGGGCGTCAGCGATCTTATTATCGGTCTTACCGTGGTGGCTCTGGGAACTTCCCTGCCCGAGCTGGCTTCTTCCATCATGGCATGTAGGAGAGGAGAGCACGAAATGGCTTTGGGGAACGTCTTGGGATCGAACCTTTTCAACACCTTGGCGGTGGTCGGTCTTGCCGGGGCGATCTGCCCTATGGATGTACCCCCTGAGGTTCTATCCAGAGACATGGCCGTTATGGGGGCTTTGACCCTTTCTCTTTTCGTAATATGTTACGGATTTAGAGGAAAGGGCAGGATAAACAGGTTCGAAGGGGCTGGCCTTCTCGCTGCATCCATGATGTACTCGGGGTGGCTGTTGTCGTCTTCTCTGGGTATGTGATTCTGTAGTTGTTTTTAGGGAGAGTTTGATATCTTTGTACGTTCGATAGAGGAGGGATCCTTTTATGCTGCATCGTCCTATGAGGCGGGAGGAGAGAGAGGTTAGGGATCAAGATCGTATAGATTCAATCTTGGATCGTGCTCAAGTCTGTCATCTGGCTCTTTTCGACGGAGAGTGGCCCTACGTGCTGCCGATAACCTTTGGATACGAGCCGGGTCATATGTATTTTCACTCTGCCAAGGAAGGCAAGAAGATCGATATAATAAAGAAAAATCCGAGGGCTTCCTTTTGCGTCGAGGTCGATGTCCTTCCAATTCCTGCGCCCAAAAAGAGGTCGGGGCTTGACCTTCCCTACCGGAGCGTGGTGGGGTTCGGGGAGGTATCGGTGATCCCCGACGACGAAGAGGATAGGAAAAGACACGCTCTATCCGTGTTGGCGGCACACTATTGTCGTCAAGGGGTGGATATCCCTCGTCCCAGAGCCCTTTTGGATAAGGTAGAGGTTTTAGAGATGAAAATAGTGCATATTACCGGGAAGGAAAAGGGTCCTTTCATAGAAAGATAAATAGACGGCAGATCGTGGCAAAACACGATCTGCCGTCTATTTTTGTATTCTTTGCTTCTATGAAGCTACAGGGCATCTCTAAAAACGCTATTTCTCGGACGTGAGTTTCTAGAGGAGTCCTAACGACCTTTAGATACGTTTCTACAGTTGGTTTCAGGGAAGACCAGCGAGCATATCAGCCCCAGGACGGTCGCTCCCAGACATACGCCAAGAGCGGCGGTGAATTTTTCCTGAGAGGCGAGATGTGACATGTTTTCCAGCATCATTCCCATCACGGTGGTTATGACGGCACTTCCCAGAAAAGCCCCGGTGTTGACCAGGGCTATGGCTACCCCGGTCGATTGGGGTCTGTTTATCTCCTTGACTATGGCCCAGGATATGACGTATGACGTGGCGAAGAATCCCACCATAAAGAAAAGGGGCCTTATTGCCCATATCGGCGGTTTGCCCTGCCACAGTACCACTATCGCCAACCAAGTCGCGGTCGCCAATATGTTCATCAAGATCAGTGGCAGCTTTCTCTTTCCTATCCTGTCCGAAATGGAACCGGCGGTTATCCCTCCGACGATCGTTCCATAAACGGCAAAGGAGACCATGGAGGAGGCCTGCTGTACCGTCATTCCGTATACGTCCTGTAAATAAGGGGTCCCCCAGGTTCCGGAAAGAGCCAGATAAACTCCGCTGTAACATCCGAAAAACACGAACACCGGCCATATGCGCCAGTCCGAAGCGGATTCCTTAAGTGTGGTCATAAGAGGAATCGGCACGACATCTTCTCCGATGTCGTTCGATTCGTCTATGGCGGGGAAGCCCTTCTCCTGTGGGGTGTTTCGTATCACGATCCAGCAAAGAGCGGCGATGCCGAAGGTAGCCACGCCTATGGTCACGAAAGAGGCTCTCCAGCTGAACAGACCTACCAGGATAGCCAATGGCGCCTGGGCTAGCACCCCTCCCAGGTTACCGACCAGAGAGGTCAGTCCTGACATCGTTCCGAACTCCCTTTCCCTGAACCACTGGGATTGGACCTTCAGGATCGAGACGAATACGGTGGACACTCCTATCCCGACCAAAAATCTTCCGATCAGCAGCAGACCGTAGCTGGACGCTGTGCCGAAGAGTACCGATCCGGTTCCCGCCAGCATCATTCCGATCGACACGGTTACCCTGGCTCCCAGGGAATCGGCCATGAGTCCCACCGGGATCTGCATGAGCATGTATGCGTAAAAATAGGCCGATGCCATGTTTCCGAAGGCTGCGGAAGAGAGGTCGAAGGCTTCCGTTACGTTCGCTCTGACAACTCCTGCGGCGAGACGGTGAAAAAACACCACCATATAAGCCAGTACCATGGCTCCCCATACGGCCCACCTGTATCTAAGGGCTTTCCTCATATCCCCTGTCATACTCTTACCCCCTGTGATCTCTTTTGTGCGCTCTAATTCCGATAAAGCATATCAAAGGATTGACGGAATATCAATTTTTTTGTATAAAGATGACATGTCACGTTTTTGATGTGACGTCAAAAGTGTGAGGGGGAGTCTCTGTGGAAAAGCTGCATCCGATATTGAGATCCATGCTGCCCATGGTAAAGGGGCTCGCCTTGGCTCTGGGCCCCGATTACGAGGTGGTTCTGCACGACGTCTCCGATCCGGATCACTCGGTCGTGGCCATAGAGAACGGCCATGTCACGGGCAGATCCGTAGGTTCGCCTCTGAGAGATTTCGCCCTCTATGTCCTGAAGTCCGCCGAGGAACAGGATCGGGACTACGTGGTCAACTATCTCACCCGATCGAAGGACGGCAAGCGGATACGTTCGAACACCTTTTATCTTAAGGATGATACCGGAGAGATCGTGGGATATATGTGCGTCAACTACGACATGACCAAGGCGGAGATGGTCAAGGGAATGGTCGATTTTTTGGTAGCGGTGGATCCCTCGGCGGCCTATTCCGAGTTCGACGTGGATGGTCCTCAGGGTAAGTTCGAGGATCTTCTGGAGCGTAACCTGAGGGTGCTCAGAGGAAAGGTCGGAAAACCTCTGCACCTATGCTCTAAACAGGAGTGTCTCGAGGCGGTTAAGGACCTGGACGAGGGGGGCTTTTTTCTTTTGAAGGGGGCGGTCGAGACCCTGGCTCAGGAGACCGGTAAGACGAAATACACGATTTATTCCTACATAAGAGAGGTCAGGAAAGAAGATTGACTCACGAATTGCCGAAGGGGGAAGTGACTTCATGTCAGAGAGAAGAATACTGCTTGGAAACGAGGCAATAGCCAGAGGGGTTGTGGAGTCGGGGTGTGCCGTCGCCACGGCCTACCCCGGAACTCCTTCGTCGGAGATATTGCCTGCCATAGCGGCATATTCCGACGAAATGGGGACCAATACCCAGGTGGAATGGGGGGCCAACGAGAAGGTTGCCCTAGAGATGGCCATAGGGGCCTGTTATGCCGGAAAGAGAAGCTGTGCCGTGATGAAACAGGTCGGGTTGAACGTGGCAGCAGATCCCTTCATGAGCGTGGCCCATCAGAAATTGGACGGAGGCCTGTTGGTCGTGGTGTCCGACGATCCGGGATGTCACGCATCCCAGGACGATCAGGACAGCAGATCCTACGCCTCGGCGGCCAAAATACCCTGTTTTGACCCTTCCGACGCAAGGGAGGCGAAGGCCATGGTTGCGGACGCATTCGATCTGGCCGATAGATACGGGATCATGGCCATGCTCAGACCCACGGTAAGGGTTGACCACTGTCGGCAGGACGTGGAGATTATAGAAAACGTGGTTTCCCAGAGGGACGCTGTTTTCGACCGTAAACCCGCCGGCAAGAGGATAGTCATGCCGGCGGTTATACACGGTTTTCTCGACGATCATTCCGCTCGTTTCGAGGCGATTCGTGGCGAATTCGGAGCGATGGATCGCTATAACTTCGAGGTGCCCTCTGAAGAGCCCGCCAATTTGGGTGTCATAGCCTGCGGCATATCCTACTCGGTTGTCAGGGATATACTCAATCGGCTGGGACGGAAGGACGTCTCCATACTGAAGATAGGTACTCCTGTACCTCTGCCTGTGAACCTGGTGGAGGATTTTGTCGACAGACACGACCGAGTTTTGGTTTTGGAGGAGACTCAACCGGTTGTCGAGGGACAGATCCCGAACAGGACCGCCGTCATGGGAAGGTGGAACGGTTGGGTTCCTAAGACCGGGGAGTTGGTCCCGGAGGTCGTGGAGTCGGTACTTCTCAGGGCGCTCGGGGTCAAGGAGGATCTTTCGGACCGCGAGGTTTTTAATAAAATAGAGGAGGAGCTTTCCCCGGAGAGGAGACGTCCCAGACTTTGCCCCGGATGCTCTCACCGTCCGGCTTATTTCTCGATAAGGAAGGTCTTCCCCGATGCGGTGGTAGCCAGCGATATAGGATGCTATGGTCTGGCCATAGCCCAGAACGCGGTGGATACCAACATCTGTATGGGAGGATCGGTCACTGCCGCGTCTGGCATATATCTGGCTTTCAAGGCCGACGGCAAGGGGACGGATCGCCCCATATTCGCCACCCTTGGTGACTCCACGTTCTTCCACAGTGGGATGACCGGTCTGGCTACGGCGGTTTACAACCGTCACGCCTTCGTTCTGGTCATACTGGACAATCGTATAACGGCCATGACCGGAGGACAGGATCATCCTGGAACGGGAGATAAAATGCGTTCCGGCGAGGAAGGGGTATCTGTCTCCATAGAGGAAGCGGTTAAGGGATGCGGCGTGAAATGGCTTTCCGTCTTGGATCCCTACGACATAGAAAAGAACAAAAAGACCATCGAAAAGGCCTGGGAACACGCTTCCTCCAACGGTGAGCCGGCGGTCATAGTATTCCGTCACCCCTGTATAACCATGCTCAAGGTCAAGCCCGAGTATCGTCCTGTGAAGGTAGATCCGTCTGTATGCATAGGATGCGGTATCTGTATAAGGGATTTCAACTGTCCCGGCCTGGTCTGGGACCAGGCAACCGGTAAGGCGATGGTGGACGATCGCTATTGCGTCAATTGCGGTGTATGCGTAGCTGTGTGTCCCAAGGGTGCGATAGTTCCGGAAGGAGGGGACAGATAATGCAGATAGTCATCGTTGGAGTCGGAGGACAGGGCATACTGTTTTCCAGCAAGGTGCTCGGAGAGATCGCCCTTAGGCGGGGCGAGAAGGTAATCGGCAGCGAGGTCCACGGCATGTCCCAAAGGGGAGGCTCGGTCATAAGCCATTTCAAGTCGGGGGACCATTTCGGACCTCTGGTGCAGAGCGGGGATGCCGACGTCCTCCTGGCCTTCGATACAGACGAGGCGATAGGAAACGTGTCCTTTCTTCGGTCGGGCGGAACCTTGATCGTGAACTGCGACGACCCAGCCAGATTCGAGACAGGGACAATGGGAGAATATCTTCGAGATAAGGACATAAAAGTCCTGTCGGTCGACGGATATGGAATCCTCAGAGAGAAGATGGGGGGGCGGTTTCTCTTCCTCAACGTGATGATCTTGGGGGCTTTGGTGGCGTCCGATTCCTCCGGTATCTCCATGGAAGACATGGCGTCGGCGGTGATGGATCTATCTCCCGAGAGGTTCAGGGACGATAACATAAAAGCTCTAAAATTGGGTTTTAAGAGGTAGGGGCACGATATTTCGTCCATTTTCCCGGTCTTCGGACCGGGATTTTTTTGCCTTATCCACTGGGAGGATGTTACTGTTCCATGTATAATGTCTACAGGGTTTTTTGTCGGAGGTGCGATTACATGGACGATATAAAGTGTCCTTCATGCGGAGGAATCAGGGTATTACCAATATACAGAGGTTATTTGACCTTCGATTTGGCCCGGGCTGTGGAGGAGAAAAGAGCCGTCTACGATGGACCTATCGTCTCGGACGAAGGTGGCGATTCCTGGCTCTGCCTGGACTGTATGAATAGATGGCGGTAGCTTTGATGGATCGAAGGGAGTGGTAGAGCGATCTCAAGGGGGGGCATGAAGTTTTGTGAAGTCTATAACATTTTTTACAATTTGTCGTCCGGGCTGTATAAAAAATACGGAAGGTCGACAGAATGCAAGACAAGTCTTTTGAGGGGGTGTTGTATGTGTTTGTGTTCGTCCTCTCTTTCCTCATGTACCTTTTGCTGGTCTGGTCTGGGGAAGGGATTCCTCCGGTTGAGATAGGTATCGGTCTGGTACTCGCTGCGGTGGTAGCCGTATCGGTCCGAAGCCGAAGCAACGCCAGGCATTTTGGTCTGGCTGGTCTCAATCCGGTTAGGTGGGCAGGTTTTCTCTACTTTCTTTTCGGCCCGTTTCTTTGGGCTCTCATCAAGGCGAACATCGACGTAGCTATCCGTATCGTGACGGGAAAGATCAACCCCGGCATAGTCGAGGTTGATACCGGGCTTCACGGCGAGATGGCCAAGACTCTTCTGGCCAACGCCATAACCCTTACACCCGGAACCCTAACGGTGGATGTCGAGGATGACAGCGGGGTTTTCTACGTTCATTGGATCAATGTGACCGACCCTCATCCCTCCGGTGAGGCGGTATACGGGTCCTTCGGAGAGTGGGCGAGAAAGGTGGCTCAGTGACCATGATCGGTTTTTTCGCGTTGGCTGCGGGGTTCCTGACCCTTCTGGTCCTTTTTATGGCCGGGAGGTTGATAATGGGACCTACCGGGGCAGATAGAGCGGTGGCCCTGGACGCCATGAATACCCTGGTCATAGGTATCATGATTCTTCTGGCGGCTCATTTCGAATCTGTAGTCATGGTGGACGTAGCTATAGTATATGCGGCTTTGTCCTTCGTGAGCACCATGTTTATCGCCCGTTATATAGAGGAGGGGAGAAAATAGCATGATCTACGTATTTTCCGTGCTGTTCCTTCTGCTGGGGATGTTGGTCAATACCCTGGGGACCATCTCTCTCTTCCGTTTTCCCGATGTCTACACGAGGATGCACGGTTCCACCAAGTGCACGACGTTCGGGACCATATCGCTCTCCCTCGGTGTGATAGTCTATGCCATTATCCGCCGATTCCAGACGGGAGAGGTCCGTTTTTCCGTCCTGGCTTTGCACACCGTGATAGTTGTGGCAGCGTTGCTTATAAGCAACGCTACTGGAGCTCACGTTTTGGCGAGGGCTGCTCACAGGAGCAAGGCTTTCCCGAAAAACGCGGTGGTAGACAGTTTGGCCGAGAGGGACGAGAGGCTTCTCAAGGAGGGATTTAGACGATGACTTCATTTCACGTCTTCAATCTTATCTTGCTCCTGGTGACCGGCTTTTACGCCGTGTGGTTCAGAGATCTTCTGTATTCTGTCGTAAGTCTGGGAGCTTTCAGCCTTCTTATGGCTCTGGAGTTCTACATCCTCCAAGCTCCCGATGTGGCTATTGCCGAGGCCAGCATAGGAGCTGCCCTGGACACTGCGATTTTCGTGATCGCCCTGTTCGGAGTCGGCCGTCTCCGTAAGAACAGGGGGGGACGTAGATGAAGTTGAAGGCCTTATTTATCGCCGCCACCTTGGTGCTGGGGGGGATTCTTCTCTCCGGCCTGGATGCGGTACATCCTTTCGGTGTTCCCGGGGACGTGGCTATGGACGAGTATTTTCTGGATCATGCCATGGAGGAGAGATCTTCCGAGAACGTCGTGACCTCCATCGTGTTCGACTATCGTGGTTTCGACACCCTCGGAGAGTCGGCGGTGCTTTTTACGGCCCTTTGTTCCGTGGTGATGCTTTTTAGAAAGGGGAGGAAGTAAATGCGTAAACCTCTTTCTCTCGTCGCACGTACGGTCTGTGACCTCTTCGCCTGGTTCCTTATAATTTTCGGTGTCTATGTCATCATCCACGGTGACGTGACCCCCGGCGGAGGTTTCCAGGGGGGAGCTATCGTGGGCTCCTTTATGGCTCTTCTCCTGGTCGCTCACGGAGGGGACAGGGTTTTAGAGTGGGTTAAGACCTCCATTTACTGGATAATGCTCTTCGTAGGGTTGATGATGTTCATCGGTTTCGGGCTTAGAGGTATCCCCGAGGGAGCTTTCTTCTACAACTTCCTGGCGGTTCCGCACGATGTGGCGAAGACGATGGCCCACGGGCTGATCCCCTTCTCCGGTACGATAGGCGTGATGGATATCGCCGTCGGTATCGAGGTCGCCGGTGGACTTACCGTGATCATCCTGTCCATGTTCCGCGGTATCGTCCTGCACGATTTTGCCGATTCTCGAAAGGAGACTGGTCATGATGGCTAACCTGCCTTTTGTCGTGGTAGGTCTGCTTTTCCTGATGGGGCTTATCGCTATCATCGCGGAGAACAACCTTTTCAAGATCGCCATAGGGGTTGGCGTGATGGAGTCCGCTGCCAATATGTTCCTGGTAGTTCTGGGATACAGGCTGAAAGGGGATATACCGGTCAAATTCTTACCCGGCCCCGTCGATGTCTACGTTTTGCCCACTCCGCAGGCTCTGACCCTGACCGCCATAGTTATAGCTTTGGCGACGTCGGCTTTGATGCTATCTCTGATAGTCATGCTCTATCGTCATTATGGTACATTGGACGTCAGAGAGATCAGGAGGTTGAGAGGATGAGTTGGTCTGTACATCTGCCCGCTCTCATGCTGGCGGTTCCCCTTTTCGGGGCTTTCTCGACCCCGATAGTAGCTTTAGGCGGCCGTAGGGCCAGGATGATCTGGTCGGTTTTGATCTCCTCGGTTCTTCTCGTCCTCTCTTTCTGTCTGCTTCAATACGTGGCGACCGAGGGCACGGCGGTCTACGTCATGGGCGGCAAGGCCTGGAACCTTACCTTGCCCTCCGGGATGGCCTATCCTGTTAGGATAATTCTGGAGGTCGACTCGTTCAACTCTTTCATCGCCGTCATAGGGTGTTTCGCCTCCCTGGCGGGGGTGCTGTTCGGCCTTCGTTTTCTCGATAGGTTTTCCGGAAAAGTCTGGTATTCCTCCCTGTATTTCCTGCTTACCGCTGGTATGCTCGGACTGATACTCACCGGAGATCTGTTCAACTTTTTCGTGTTTCTCGAGATAGCCTCGGTCTCCTCGTTCGGCCTTATAGCCTATTGGAGAGATAGACCGGAATCCATAGAGGCGTCCTTCAAGTATATGCTGGTCTCTCAGGTCGCTGCCATGATGGTGTTGCTGGCCATCGGTTTCCTTTATGGCAGGTATAACCTGCTGAACATGGCGGCTGTCGGAAAGGTTATACAGTTCGGCTTGGCGGAGAAGGTAGCTCTCGTGTTCATGATAACGGCGTTGGCCATGAAGTGCGGGGCTTTCCCCATGCATATGTGGATGCCCGATGCCTACGCAGAGGCTCCCGCATCAGTCACTGTTCTTCTCGTAGTGGTGAGCCAGGCCTCCCTGGTGGGGCTGTGTAGGATAGTCTTTTCCGTCTTCGGATCCGCCATAGTAGGGGACGTTGTGCCCTGGGCTCTCATAACATTGGGAATGATCTCCATGTTCTTCGGCGTCTCCATGGCGGTGGTCCAACACGAGGTCAAGAGACTTATGGGGTATCATTCGGTCTCTCAGGTGGGCTATATGCTCATGGCTTTCGGCGTAGGACTTCTAGCTATGGGAGATCCCCGACAGATGGCCGATTTCGGAATGACCTCAATGAAGGGCGGCATCTTCCACATGGTCAACTACGTGACCTATAAGGGCTTGCTCTTTCTGGTTGCCGGCGCTCTCTACTATGTGACGGGAACCAGGGATCTGGACAAGATGGGCGGTCTGGCCAAGAGGATGCCCTTTACGACCTTCATGTTCGTGATCGCCGCTGCAGCGATCTCCGGAATACCTCCTTTCAACGGTTTCGTCTCGAAGCTGTTGATCTACGAATCGTCCTTTGCGGTTCATCCCGCTCTGTCCGTGGTGGCTCTGGTAACCTCTATTCTCACCCTGGCCAGTTTCGTAAAGGTGTTCCAGACGGCGTTCCTCGGGCCGGAGAAGAAGGAGTTCTCGAAGGTCAAAGAGGTTCCCGCGTCGATGGTGCTGGGCATGGCCGTTCTTACCGTCGTAATATTGGGGCTGTCTCTTTTCCCGACCTGGGTAGTCTCCCATCTGGTGGAGCCCGCCGCTACTGCGTTGGTGGATAAGGGAGCCTATATCGGCGCCGTCTTGGGAGGTGGAATCTGATGTTCGGAAGTCTTTTCACCGGTTTCGGCTATTGGGATTTCGGTAGCTGGCTACTGTTTTTCATACTGGCAGGGGCCATGACCACCTGGCTTCGTTCTCAAGGACGTCAGGACTACAAGAAGGGAACCGAGCAGGACCAGATCTATTTTTCCGGAAACGAACTTCCCGATTCAGAGGAGATAACGGTTCCGGCCAGCTCTTCCTACTGGGGGTTTCGAAAGGCTCTGAAACCCTATTACGATAAGCTGGTGGCCTTCCATTCAGGTCAGACGGTGACCTACGTCGGTTGGTTTCTCGTCACCACTGCTCTGTTGATGGTTCTGGTCATCCTATAGGAGGGACTTAAATGAAGCTGGATACTATGCTGCAGGTTTTGCCGAAGTCCCTGTGGGTTTTCTCGACCAACACGGGATCCTGTAACGGGTGCGATATAGAGATAGTCTCCACCGTATCGCCCAGGTACGATATAGAGCGTTTCGGAATGAAGCTTACCGGGACGCCTCGTCACGCCGACGTCCTTTTGGTTACCGGTCCTGTGACCCGTTTCATGAAGGAAAAGCTGGAGCGCATATACGCTCAGATACCGGATCCGAAGGTAGTCATAGCTGTCGGGAACTGCGCCTGTTCCGGGGACGTCTACTTCAAGTCCTACAATTTGGTAGGGCCGGTGGACAGGATCATACCGGTGGACGTTTACGTCCACGGTTGCCCTCCCAGACCGGAGGCTATTATAGAGGGAGCTGCCAAGGCGGTCTTGAAGCTGGAGGCCAAGAGGGCGGAGCTCAGAAAGGCTGGTGCTTGATCCTATGGACTGCTTTATAGACAGGGAAAAGGTGGTAAAAACTCCACAGGAGCTGGCTGAGCATCTCCAAAGCGTTTTCGGAGACGACCTGTCCTACGTGGATCTGAGGGGTTTTTCCGAGGGAAGCTCCGGCGAGGTTACCAGTCACCATCTATGGATGACCATCGGCAAGAGTCGCCTTCTGGATTTTGTGGACGAATTGGGAAAATTCGATTTTCCGAACTTTCACGTGGTCTCCGGAGACGACGAGGGCGATCATATCTCCCTTTACTATCACTTCGACCTTTACAGAGCCGTAGAGAGGGGCGTCAGCCTTCACGTTACCGTATGCGTTCATGTGCCGAAAGACGATCTCACTGTGGATTCGCTTTTCAGCCGTATTCCGGGGGTCGAGTACAGCGAGAGGGAGATTCAGGAGATGTTTGGTGTGGACCACATCGGTCTTCCCAACAAGGCCCTCGTCTTCTTGCCCGATGATTGGAACAGGGAAGTCTTCCCATGGCGCAGGGACGAGACGGCTCCGGGCGAAGACCTGGTAGAGGATCTCTCCTAGGAGGGCTACTATGAGCGAGACTAAAACCTATAAGCTTCCCATCGGTCCGGTTCACGTAGGGCTGAAAGAGCCCATCACCGCGTGGCTGGATATCGAGGGAGAACACATAAAAGACGCGGTAATTCGTCCAGGAGCCATCCACCGAGGGGTGGAGTTCATGGCCAGGGAGAGAAACCCGATACAGGTGATATACCTGGCCGAGAGGGTCTGCGGTATCTGTTCCTTCAGCCACGCCATAGCTTTCGTTAAGGCCGTGGAGGATGCCGCCCAGATAGAGGTTCCGATCAGAGCCCAGTACATAAGGTCCATGGTTCTCGAACTGGAGAGGATTCATTCTCATATACTCTGGTCCGGGGTGGCTTGTTACACCATCGGGTTCGACAGCGCCTTCCATCTAGGGATGATGTTGAGAGAGAAGGTCATGGACGTTCTCGAGGCCCTTTCGGGGAACAGGGTAAACTATGCCGTCACCACCGTGGGCGGAGTCCGTTGGGACGTTACTCCGGCGGTGGTGAGAACGGTAATGGATATGATCCATTACTACAGAAACGAGTTCGCCTCCTTCTATGAGGCGGCGATAAACGATCCGGTGGTAAAGGCCCGTCTCAGAGACGTCGGGGTTCTTACCACCGAGCAGGCGATAAAATACTGCGCTTTGGGACCTACCTCCCGAGGTAGCGGAGTCCGGGCCGACGTCCGTTGGTCCGCGCCATACGATGCTTACTGCGATATCCACGTCGAGCCGGTCGTGCCTCAGGATTACACCGGTGAGGTGCATGGTGACGTCTACGATCGCTTCCTCGTTAGGGTGTACGAGGTCCTTCAGTCGTTGGATATCCTGGAGAAGATAATGGAGGGGCTTCCCGAGGGTTCTATAACCTTTGAGCCCAAGGTCAACAAGCTTC
This sequence comes from Dethiosulfovibrio peptidovorans DSM 11002, assembly GCF_000172975.1. Classification (NCBI taxonomy): domain Bacteria; kingdom Thermotogati; phylum Synergistota; class Synergistia; order Synergistales; family Dethiosulfovibrionaceae; genus Dethiosulfovibrio; species Dethiosulfovibrio peptidovorans. The sequence continues at coordinate 2,540,558 of NZ_ABTR02000001.1, read as the reverse complement.
TCACCGTTCTCAAAAAGGCGGAAGGTGTCGGATACGGTTGTATCGAGGCTCCCAGGGGCGACGATACCCATGCGGTCGGTTTGAAGGCTCAGCAGGAGAACGTTCAGTGGTGGAAGGTGAGGGCTCCTACCTACAGCAATGCAGTGTCCTGGCCTCTGATGTTCAAGGATAACGAGCTGGCCGATGCTCCGTTGATTATCAACAGTATCGATCCCTGTATCTCCTGTATGGAGAGGATGGTCCTTTCCGACACGAGCTCCGGTACGAAGTCCGTAGTGACCAAAGCCGACCTGCTGAAGCTCTGCCGAGAGAAGACTGATAAGACGAGGAGGCTGATGGGAGCATGATACTCGGTCTTATTATGCGGGTGATCGCGGGGATCGCCCTGATGCTTCTCATAACCGTTTTCGCGGTGCTTTTCGAGGGAGTTGACAGAAAACTTCACGCCGTCATGCAGCGTCGTATCGGCCCGCCTCTGCTTCAGCCCGTATACGACATACTGAAGCTTTTGGGTAAGGAGAATATCGTTCCCCGTTGGGCGACCCCGGTCTTCTTCCACGGTGGTCCCTGGGTGGCGATGATCGCCAGTATGATGGTCTTCATGTACATCCCGATGGGCTCTCTTCCACCGGTGCTCAACGGTAGCGGCGATCTCATTCTGATCCTCTATCTGCTCAGCCTTTCTGGGGTAGCCGTGGCGGTAGGAGGTTTCGCCAGTGGTTCTCCCATAGCTAACGTAGGAGCTCAGAGAGAGATGATTCTCATGATGAGCTACGAGGTCCCACTGGCGATAGTCGTTTCTACACTGGCTTGGTTCGCCTATAAACTGGGGATGCCGGGACATCCCTTCTCCCTGGAGACCTACGTAGCGACCTCTGTCTGGTCCGTGGTGGGCAAGGCAGGCTTTCTCGGGTTGATATGTCTGTTTGTAGCTATTCTCACGGTTATACCGGGAGAAACCGGTAAGGGGCTCATGGATATTCCGGAGGCCAAGACGGAGATACTGGAAGGTGTCACGGTGGAGTATTCCGGGGTAAACCTGGCTCTACTTCATATAGGTTTCAACCTGAGAGGAGCCGCTATATCCGCGCTGGTCGTAAGCCTGTTCTTCCCCTTCTCCTTGGGTAAGGCTATAGGCCTTTCCGGAGTGCCGATGGCCATAATCGATTTCCCGTGGTTCTGGGTAAAGGTGTTTCTCGTCGAGGTTTTCGGCGTGACCTTCCTTAGGACCGCTTTCGGACGTCTGAAGATATGGCAGGCATCCCATTTTTATTGGGCTCAGGTTGGGGCTCTCTCGCTGGCCGGGATGATCCTCATTTCCGTGGACGTTTTACTGCATTAGGGGGGTGAGATCATGCTGAACGCCATGTCGGTACAGATACTGCGACATCTTTTCAAGAAGGCCTTCACCAACCCCTATCCGGTCTCTCATATGCCAGACGATCTGACCGGAGTCTTGGAGGCTGCCTCCAAGGGAGAGATCGACCTGAACGAGCCGGTCGAAACCTGGGGACGTTTCAGAGGCAAGGTCGGTTACGACAGAGAGAAGTGCATAGGTTGTGGAATGTGCATGAAGGTCTGTCCGGCGAACGCCATAGAGAGGGCTCCGGAGGATCCGAAAAAAATAATCGTTCACAACGACAGGTGCTGTTTCTGTGCCCAGTGCAACGATATCTGTCCGGTCGATGCTCTGACTATGACCTGCGATTTCGCCATATCCACCTATGAGAGAAAGTCCAACGTGACCTTGGATACCGGTAAGGCCGATCGTAAACCCTTCCAGAGCGAGTGGACCTACAGAAAGGGTGAGGTTCCCGATGAGGTCGAAGATCCTAAGGCCCAACCTAAGAAGGTATACCGTGTCAGGGAAGAAGACTGTGTCGGCTGTACAATTTGCGCAAAGGCCTGTCCCGTAGGTGCCATAGAGGGCAAGGTAAAGGAGAAGCATGTCATAGATCCGGAGAAATGCGTGGGATGTGGGGTGTGTGCCTCCAAATGTCCCAAGGGAGCGATCGAAGAGGATGAGTACACCCCCGAGGGGTAGTTTCGTCCTCGATCGGTTGAGATCGATTTAGATCTAAAAGAGAGAGGGAACCGATTTTATAATCGGCTCCCTCTCTCTTTTACGTTCGTATCTCCGGATATTACAGGAATCCGTAGTGGGACAACCTGCGCTTGATCTCCTCTTTGCCCATGAACTCGGCTAGCTCGAAGATCCCCGGGCTTACCTTGTGTCCCGTTATGGCGAACCTCATAGGCATGGCGACGTCCTTCAACTTGACCCCTTTTTCCTTGGTCCAGTCTCTTGCGAAGGCCTCCATGGCCGATGCCGTCCAGGTGTCCAGTTTCATCATATCGGAGAAAAAATCCTGGAGGGTCTTTCTGGTTTCGTCGGAGACCTCTCCGTCGTATCTTTTCGTCACAGGAGCGAAATCGAGGAAGTAGTCGGTGAACTCCGCCAGGTCCTTGACGGTCCTGCCCCTGCCTCCCATGAGATCGAAGGCCTTTTCCATATAGCTCTCGTCTATGGAGGAAAGGTCTATGCCTGCCTCCTCCCAAAAAGGAGCCAGCATCTCGATTTTCTTTGCGGTTGGGAGGGCGTGGAGATGGCCCTGGTTGACGTAGTTGAGTTTATCCATGTCGAAAACCGAGGGTTTCCTGTTGACGTCCTTAAGGTCGAACTCGTCTATGGCCAGATCTCTGTCGAAGATCTCTCTGTCTCCGGATGGAGCCCATCCCAACAGGGCCAGGAAGTTGAACACCGAGTCTGGCATATAGCCCATGTCCCTGTATTCGTAGACGCTGGTTGCCCCATGGCGTTTGGATAGTTTTTTCTTGTCCTTTCCGAGTATCATCGGGAGATGGGCGAAGGTAGGCAATTCCCAGCCCAATGCCTTGTATAGGAGCACCTGCTTGGGAGTATTGGATATATGGTCCTCGCCCCTTATTACGTGGGTAATGCCCATAGTGTGGTCGTCCACTACGACGGCGTAGTTGTAGGTCGGCATTCCGTCGCTCTTTATCAGGACGATGTCCTTCATCTGACCGGTCCTGCCGTCCTTCAGCGAGTCGCTGACCACGTCGATTGATCCGTACACCACGTCCTCGAAGCCGATGTCCTCTCCCAGGGGGACCTTGAAGATGACAGCCTCGCCGTCTTTGTAGGCCAGCCCTCTCTCCAACAGTTCGTCGGCGTATTTTCTGTAAAGATGAAGCCTTTCGGTCTGGCGGTATGGGCCGAAATCTCCTCCGATATCGGGCCCCTCGTCCCAATCGAGGTTCATCCACTTCATTCCGGCCATGATGGTATCCTCGTATTCCTTGGTGGAGCGAACCTGGTCGGTGTCCTCGATCCTCAGAATGAATTTTCCTCCCATGTGTCGGGCCCAGAGCCAGTTGAACAATGCTGTATGAGCCCCACCGATATGAAGAGCCCCGGTCGGACTGGGGGCGAATCGGACTCTTACGGTTTTAGACATATTCCGTTCCTCCCTGTTTATCGTTTGCTTGGTACAATTGATGGCGTCAAAAAGATATTATACCTTAAACATGTGAAAGAGGAGGAGAGATATGACCGAAGGACCTATTATGTTTGTGGACGGACACGGCCTTGCCTTCAGGGCCTTTTACGCCATTCCCGAACTGACCGCTCCGGATGGAACTCCGACCAACGCCTTGGTCGGGTTTTTCAACATGCTTTCCAAGATCAAAAAAGAGTGGGCTCCCCAGTCTCTCTCGGTGGTTTTCGACGCTCCTGGGAAGACCTTCCGTCACGAGATGTTCGAAGAATACAAAAAGGGGAGAAAACCCACCCCGGAGGAGTTCAAGGTACAGCTTCCGATATTGAAGAAAATGCTGGGGCTTTTGGGCATCCCGGTGATATGTCGTCCCGGCGTCGAGGCCGACGACGTCATAGGCGCCGTTTCCAGAGAATACGCGTATAAGGGTACCCCCGTTCTGGTGGTCACGTCCGATAAGGACATGCTTCAGATACTGGACGAGGGGATAACGGTGATAAGACCGGGCAAGGGGATTTCCTCCTTCAACCGGTGGGACGCCGAGACCTTTCAGGGAGAATATGGTTTCCCTCCCGCCAGGATGGCCGACTATCTGGCTTTGGTCGGAGATAGCGTGGACAACGTACCGGGCGTGCCTGGCATAGGCGACAAGACCGCTCGAAGGCTGCTCGGGAAATACGGAGACCTGGAGGGGATATTGGCCCATACGGCGGATCTGACCGCCGGTCAGAGAAAAAAGCTGGAGGAAAACGCAGATCTGGCAAGGAAATCCCTTATCTTGACGACCTTGAGCGTCGATGGGGCTCCGGACGATGTCGACCTGGTGTGCGGAGTTCCCGATTCGGACGGCTTCATCGCTCTCTGTCGGGAGCTGGGTATGAGCTCTCTGGAGAGATCGATGGGAGACCTTATCTGTGGAGAAACGAGTTTTTCCGGAGACTCCTCGGTAGAGAAAGAAGCACAGTCTCTCTCTTTGGTGGAGCTTAAATCGGTTGAGCTGGACGAGCTTCTGATGTGCGACGAGCTTGCCTTTCACGGCAAGTGGACCGGAGAGTATCCCATGTCGCTCGTGGCCGATCCTCTGGTGGTGTGCTCTAAAGACGGGCGGTTCTGGTCCGGTAGCGAGATGCCCTTCGAGTTATCTTCCTGGCTGGAGAGGGGGTCGGTGATTACCTCGGATTACAAGAGATTGCTGGTCGCCATGGGAGTTCCTTCGGATTATTCCAGAGTCTGGGATCTCAGGAGTGTCGATTATCTGCTCCATCCAGACAAAGCCTCTCACGATATGCCGTCGGTTATGGGCGACGATTGTCCCGAATCCACGGAGGAACGGGCGATGGCGTTATGGCGTCTTCGAGACGATCTATCTCAAACAATTGAGTCCAGAGGGCTCTCCGAGGTCTTGTACGGTATAGATATGCCCTTGGTCCCAGTCCTGGTATCGATGGAAAAATCCGGCATAAAGCTGGAAGAACCTGTTCTTCAAGATGTCATATCGGATCTGAAAGAACGTCTGGAACGGATAGTGGAGGAGATAACCTCCGCTGCCGGAGAATCGATAAACCTCAATTCTCCCAAGCAGGTCGGATGCCTTCTCTTCGAGAAGCTAGGCCTTCCTCCTGTGAAGAAGACGAAGACCGGATACTCTACGGACGTCACGGTGTTGGAGCAGCTGGCGGAACTTCCGGAGCCTCACAACGCCGTTCCGTCCATGCTGCTGGAGCATAGAGCCCTCTCAAAGATGTCCAGCGGTTTCGCTCTGCCTCTGATGAGCTCCGTCTGTGGGGACGGTATCATACGCAGTACCTTCGAGAGCGATACCACCGGTACAGGCAGGCTCAGCAGCAGGGATCCCAACCTACAGAATCTGCCGGCATATGGAGAATGGTCCGATAGGATAAAAAGTTCTCTGATCCCGAGGGAGAAGGGGAGATGTTTCGTCGCAGCCGATTACTCTCAGGTGGAGTTGAGGGTTTTGGCCCATATATCGGGAGAAAAGAGGTTGGCCGACATATTCCGCTCCGGCAGGGATATCCACACAGAGACGGCATCCATGGTCTTCGGGGTGGACAGCTCTATGGTTACCAAAGAGCTGCGACGTTCCGCCAAGATGGTGACCTTCGGACTTCTCTACGGCATGAGTGCCTTCGGTTTAGCCAAGAGATTAGGGGTAGGGCGGTCCGAGGCGGACAGGATAATGTCCCGTTATTTTGCGGCCCTTCCCGGCGTAGAGGCCTACGTGACTAAGAGTGCCGACGAGGCGATCGCCAAGGGCTACACCGAGACCTTATTCGGAAGGATAAGGCCTCTTGAGGAGGTCGTCACCGGCAACACCAGGGATCGGGGACATATCAGGAGGGTGGCGATAAATTCTCCGATACAGGGTACCGCCGCTGACCTGGCGAAAAAGGCCATGATAGCCGTTTCCAGGTCTTTTGCGGAGGATCCGGATGTGTCTATGGTCCTTCAGGTACATGACTCTATAGTCTGTGAATGTCCCGAGGAGCGATCGGAGGAGGTCCTTGCCGAGCTTCAGGAGATCATGAAAAACGTGGCATCTCTGGCGGTCCCGTTGGAGACTGAGGGTAAAATAGGTTTCTCCCTGGCGGAGGTATAATATAGCGTATGATCGATAACCTTGCTGTGATACAATATCTATCTGTAGGTATCGTGCAAAAAGCGATCATGAAAGGGGAAGATTTACGTTGATGTTGAGGACGCTTCGTACACAGGTGAAATGGATTCTCGTCTTTTTCCTGCTGTGTTTTGTTTTGGCTATCCCCCTGATGTACGGGGTAGGCGGAGGTAAGAGTAGCCGTAGTAGCAACGAGGATTATGCGGTGGCCGAGATAGACGGCAAGAAACTGATGAGAAGTCAGCTACTTAGGTCCGTACAGGACTACGTAGAGAGGGCCGGAATAAAGGACGTTACGTCTACCGATCTTCCCATGATAAGACAGATGGTTCTCGATCAAATGGTGGTCCAGGAGGCCCTTCTCAAGGAGGTTAAGGCTTTAGGCATCACCCCGTCCAAGGAGGAACTGGATCAGGCCGTGTCGGGCATAGAGGATCAGTTTCCGACGAAAGAGGCTTTTATGCAGTACCTTCAGGAAACGGGCATAACGATGAACGATCTCAGAGAACAGCTTAAAACCCAACTTTCTCAGCAGATGCTTCTGGAGGAGGCTTCAGCCGCCGCCAAAGTAAACGACGAGGAGCTTCAGGCCCTCTACGATAGCGTAAAGGACTTCGTCTTTACCGTTCCTGAAGGGTTCGAGGTACTTGCGGCCGAGTTCAGCAGCCAAGAGGCTGCGAATAAGGCTTACGAGGAGCTTTCGTCCGGGACATCCTGGGACGTGGTTTTGGAGGAATTCTCCTCCTCGGACATCACAGGATCTACCGGGTCCGAAAAGCCTGCGTTCCTAAAGAAGGACTCTCTGCCGGAGAATCTGGCTTTTATCGCCTCTATGGACGACGGTCAGTACGCTGAGCCGGTGGAGGTCGCCAGCGACGATTTTATAGTCGTTTACAGAAAGTCCGCCAAGGACAGAGAGGTTACCTCCTTCGAGGACGCCAAAGAGCAGCTTCAGTCTATGGTGTTGAACCAGAAGAGACAGGAGCTCCAGAGAACTTTCCTGGACGAGATATCTGAAAAAGTGGATGTCAAGATACTTGATCCGGAGATCTTCCCTGCCGAGGAAGAATCTGTAGAGGTCATCTCCGAGGATAATGCGAGTGAGGATCAAGAGTCAGAAGAATAAATTCTCGGATCGACTTGACAGAAACCTCTCCCGTATGTAGAATATGCTGCGTTGCGTGGAGAGATGGCCGAGTGGTCGAAGGCGCGCGCCTGCTAAGTGCGTGATCCGATTCGGATCCGAGGGTTCGAATCCCTCTCTCTCCGCCACTAAAGTGTGCGCCGGTAGCTCAGCTGGATAGAGCGTCTGGCTACGGACCAGAAGGTCGTGGGTTCGAATCCTGCCCGGCGCGCCATAGCATTTCTGAAGCGAGATCCCGAGGGATCTCGCTTTTTTTGTAGTCAGGAGATGATTTGATTGATGGACGAGACTCCTCGTGGGTTGTTAAAGCGCCTTTTCGGGTACGACGAATTCCGTCTGAATCAAGGAGACGCCATAGACCACGTCATGGGTGGAGGGGATTGCCTTGTCCTTATGCCCACCGGAGGAGGGAAGTCCCTGTGCTATCAGATACCGGCCATCCTACGTCCCGGAATAGGCGTCGTGATCTCTCCGCTAATAGCCTTGATGCACGATCAGGTAAACGGGCTCGTCCAGAGCGGCGTGAGGGCTGCCTACATGAATTCCACTATGAACTACGAGGAGTTCGTGCAGGTCTCCCGGGCCGCCATGAGAGGGGAACTGGACCTTCTTTACGTGGCCCCCGAAAGGGCGATGAAACCGAGCTTTATGGATTTTCTCTCCAGGATCTCCCTGTCCGTGATAGCTATAGACGAAGCTCACTGCGTATCCCAATGGGGGCACGATTTTCGCCCCGAGTACCTTCGGCTAGGAGAGCTGGGTAGGGCTTTCCCGGAAGTCCCCAGGATAGCGGTCACAGCTACGGCGGACGAACTCACAAGAAAAGAGATCCTTTCGCGGCTCGACCTGAACGGAGGTAAAGTCTTCGTCTCCGGCTTCGACAGGCCGAACATCCGCTATCAGGTAGTCATGAAGGAAAAACCAAAAAAACAGCTGCTTGATTTTCTCAGGAGAAGCCATCGTAACGACTCTGGCATCGTCTACTGTATGACCAGGCGAAAAACCGAGTCGATAGCCCAGTGGCTTCGGGATAACGGAATTAAAGCTCTGTCCTATCACGGTGGTATGGGGGCGGAGGAACGAAGGACGGTCCAGGAAAGGTTTCAGGACGAGGAGGCGGTCGTGGTGGTCGCCACCATCGCCTTCGGAATGGGCATAGACAAACCCGACGTTCGTTTCGTAGCTCATCTGGACATGCCTAAGAGCCTGGCAGCCTACTATCAGGAAACGGGAAGGGCTGGCAGAGACGGCCTGCCCGCCGATGCCTGGATGACCTACGGTATGGCCGATGTAACGGGGCAACTCAAGCTGATAGAGATGTCCGAAGGAGACGAAAGATACAAGAGGATCAGTCGACAGAATCTGGAGATCATGTTGGGTTATTGTGAGACCACCGGCTGTCGTCGCCGCTCCCTGCTTTCTTTCTTTGGGGATAGCTGCGACGTTCCCTGTGGGAACTGCGACACCTGTCTGAACCCCGTGAAGACCTGGGATGGCACGGTTCAGGCTCAAAAGGCTCTATCCTGTGTCTATCGAACGGGGCAGATCTACGGAACAGGACACCTCATAGACGTGCTTCTGGGCAGGGGAACCAAGAAGGTTCTGGAAGCCGGACACGATCAAGTATCCACCTTCGGAATAGGCGGTGAGCTGAACGAAAGACAATGGCGTTCGGTCTACAGACAGCTGTTGGCCATGGGAGTCCTATCGGTGGTCCCTGACGGTTACGGAGGACTTCGTCTTTGCGGCGATAGCTGGCCGGTTCTTCGTGGAGAAAGGCGCCTTTCCTTCCGGGTAGACGAGGTTAAGACATCTGATAAAAACAGCAGATCGAGTACGTCAGAGGTATCTACCAAAGGCTCCTCGGAATTCGACGGTAATCCTCTGTGGGAGGCATTGAGGGCGAAGAGACTGGAGTTGGCCAGAGAGCACGGTGTTCCAGCCTATGTTATATTTCACGACGCTACCCTGCGCCAGATGTTGGAGTTACGACCGAATTCGTTGGATGAGATCGGCTGTCTTCAGGGAGTGGGAGTCAAAAAACTCGACCTTTACGGACCGGATTTTCTGGAGGTATTGGAGCGTTTTTGATCGATATACAAAAGCCCTTCCAAAAAAGAAGGGCTTTTCAATATATTTAGTTAAAAAGTGGCGGAGGAGGTGGGATTTGAACCCACGGAGGAGCAGAGCCCCTCACTTGATTTCGAGTCAAGCGCCTTCGACCGCTCGGCCACTCCTCCTCGACAGAAAGCAATTATACCTATCGGAGCCTCTTTTTGCAAGGGGAGCTAGTTTTTAGGGGGCTCCTGGAGACGGGTTTCTCTCTTTCCGTCTTTTCTTTCGACATTCGGAGAAGAAGTCTCGTAACATATTCCTGCATCTGTCCTCCTCGATGCCTTTTATGACCTCGCACCTGTGGTTCAGCCTGGTGTCCCTGGTTATGTCGTACAGGGTTCCGCTTGCTCCGGCTTTTGGATCGGTGCAACCGTAGACAACCTTGGCTATCCTCGACTGAACGATAGCTCCGGCGCACATCGGACAGGGTTCGAGAGTTACGTATATCTCGCACCCCGAGAGGTTCCAACTTCCCCTTGCTTTCGCTGCCTGTCTTATGGCGACTATCTCCGCATGAGCGGTGGGATCGTGGTCGATCCTCCTCAGGTTTCTGCCTCTCCCGATCACATCGTTTTTGTAAACGACCACGGCACCTACGGGGATGTCTCCCTCCGAGGCGGCTTTTTTCGCCTCTTCTATGGCTAAATCCATAAAATTCTTGTTTTTCATCGCCTTTCCTTTATCGAGTAGATCGATCCGTCCATGGTGCCTATGAAAATATTCCCTTGGGAGATCACGGGATCGGAGACCAGGTTAGACCCTAGATCCAGTGACCAAATTTCCTCTCCGGTACTTCCGTTAAAACAGTGGAGTTTACCGTTCTGTTCTGGGACATATACCCTGTTTTGAGAGCCCACCGGAGAAGCCACGATCCCTCCCTCCATCTTGATGGACCATAGGGGTGAGCCATTTTCGGTCCCTATGCAGTAGAAGGTTCCGGAGGATGTCCCTAGATAGGCCTTTTTTTCCGATAAAACTATGTCGGTGGTAGCTGCTCCGTCGGCTTTGAAGCTCCACAGGGGAGTAACTCCCTTTACCCTTATGGCGTGCAGTACTCCGTCCCATCCGCAGTAGTAGACAACTCCGTTGGAGTAGGCTGGCGTGGCGTCGATAGGGCCTCCCGAAGATCCACCCCATGTCCTTTTCCCCGAATCCAGGCTTAACGCATGAAATATGCCAGCGTGGTCGCCTATGTAGACAAAGGGAGGAGCTATCAATGGGGAGGATAGAATTTCTCTGGAGGCCTTGAAACTCCACATTTCCTCTCCCGTTTGGGAGTCCATTCGAACGACCTTTCCCTCCAGATTGGCCGCTACGAGAGAGTCTCCCAACAGGGCCAAAGAGGAGTTTATTCCTCCTGACGCCAGATTGTCCGGAGCGTCTGCCAGATTTTTACTCCAGTAGGTGGTGCCGTTTACGGTCGACAGACAGTATACTATCCCCGATCCGGATCCCACGTAAAGCCTGTCTTTCGTGACTGCCGGCGCTCCGTAAAGCAGTACGTCGAAAGCCCTCTGCCATTGAAGTTTACCGGTTTTCCCGTCCAGGCAATAGAGATTGCCGCTTCCGTCGGAGAAGAACAGTCTTTCTCCGTCCGCCGCCAAATCTCCGGTTATACCGTGGAGCGCTTTATAGTGCCAGGATATGTTCTTCGATAGGGTCTTATCGGTAATGGGCCTTTCGGCCCATGCAAGAGACGCCGATAGGATCATAAACAGGCTGTAAAAAAGTGCGAAAAACCCTTTCATCTAGATCACCTCTTCAACTTTTTTGGGCTACAATATCACTATATCATTACCGAGACATCCATGTAGCAAGGGAGGTGGATCCCATGTCGGAAAGGGGCTCGGAAAACGAAAATCAGGAACCCGCAGTGGCCGATGGTAAAGGCAAGATAAAGGCTTTTTTCTCGAGGTTGATTTCTATAACTCTATCTCCACTTAAGGTGATTCTGTCGGTTAAAAACAGGAGCACCGTGTTCGTTCTTGCCATGATAGTATCGACTTTGGGCGGCGTTGGATGGATATTATACGACAGTTGGAGAGAGAAAAACTCTCAACCTGTCGGATGTGTGGATCAGAATGCCATGATGGCAGTGGGTGGTCTGGGAAAGGACGAGCCTTTTCTGGTCTATGTATCCGAGCGACGACGACTGGAGGATGTCTCCGCCGATTTCTACTCTCTTTTCCCTGGGTATCCTGTGGACTCCATGGCCGTCGTGTTCTCTCCCGACCGAGAAAGGGAGGTGGGGTTTTCTTCCGCAGTTTTCTGTCTGGATTGGTTCGACCTAGATCCGAACGTCAGGAAAAAACTGGTGGAAATACAGAGAGGGAAATCGAAGGATCCTTCTTTTCTGTTTGGACAAAACCCCGTCGGAATCTCTCCAGACGGAAAAATCGACGATATTCCGGTTTTTAAGGCGGCCTTCTCGTCTCTAGAGGTTCTTTTCGTCTCCTTCGGGAACGCTCTGCTGCTCTCCAGAGACAGGAACTCCATGATTGAGTCTTTAAAAGCCTTAATTCACGCCATGACGAGATTGTCCTGGGATGAGGGTGGCGGTGGTCGGATAGTGCGTTCCTTTGTCGAGGGTGACAGACGATACAGATTGTATCTCTACTCGTCTTCGAAAGATCTTTACAGCGTTCTTCCAAGAAGAACCCATCAGAGCCTGTCGGTGGATCTTTTGTTGGATATGGCGATGGGGCAGGTCGCCTCATCCAGCTCTTCCGATGAGATACTGTCGTGGCTTATTCGAAAGGACGGTGCCGGTGTCGATGATATTACCTTTGCTACGGACCCGATTCTTTATCCTAGCCTTTCTCGTGTCGACCTTGCCCTGCGTGGCGACAGCTGAGGGAGGGGTCCTGTCTGGGATCTCGTTTTCTACAATCAACGGAACCGTGGTGGCCGAGGAGGTAGACCCCCTACGTGTCGCCGAGGATGGCGGTATCGTCGATGGAGATCGGATCATCTCCGTCGATGGACAAGACGTCTCGCTGGCGGAAGATCTGGATTCGTACGTGGAAGAAAGACTGGCCGATGGACGTTCGATTATACTGGAGGTGGAGGGATCGGGAAACAGAAGGTTGGCTTGGGTTCGTCTACCCAAGATCTCCAAGGCCGACGCCCGGTTTTTGGATGTCTATATGCAGATCAGAGGACACTGGAACGATATGCTCTCCGTCTGGGATTCTGCTTGCTCCCTCTACTACGACGTCAGGTCTGGAGCTGAGGACAAGGCTCTTTTCAGGTCCTCGGTGTTGAAAGAGACAGGAGAACTTCAACGTTTGAGGACCGTTTTAATAGAGACAAAGGTCCCCTCCCTTCCCGGTCCTTTCTGGGCTGAGCTTTCAAGGGCCAAGGAATTTATGGAATGGACCGCCTTTGCCATGGACGAGGCCATTCAGAACATGGCTTCGGAGGTGGAGAATAGGAATTCTGTTAGACGTCGGATGGATTCGGTCAAGTGGGGCCGTTCCGCCGCGGAGAGACATCTTTCTCTCGCATTTAGGGAATCTGGAATGGTAATGGAAAGGAGCTTTTTATGATGGTTAAAAAAATTCTCTTGTCTTTGTTGTCGGGGCTTTTGATCTTTGCCGCATCTTCCGGTTCCGCTGCCACCTACATAGCGGAACCAGTCCTTGTAACCCAGCCGGTCTATGATGGAATGAGTTTCTACGTATACCGTCCGTACAATATGCCCGCCGGGTGGTTCGTGACCTACGACGGATATCCCGTTTCTCGAGGAAACGGAGGCAACTGGGTTTACGGTGTACCTCGAAACGACGGAACTTTGGTACATACCGGCTATGTTGTCGGTTCGGTCGTTCCCTTTCAGCAGGCCAACTTGACCCCTGTAGTTACGGTTTCCGCAAACAATGGGGTCATGACTTCCGGTGCCATGCCTCCCACTCCTAGGTGGCTGGCGGACGATAATTTTCTAATAGTTACAAGATGGCATAGAATGGTCGATCGTCTGGCCGTTTTACACAAGCCAAAAATTCCCTTGGCTTGGAAGGGAGATCGTCCTGAGGTCCTATACGGGTGGACGGGAAAAAGCTGGTATCAGATGATCTGCAAGGACGGAGAATCGCCGGCGGAGACCCTGAAACGTCATGTATACGAACTTACCAGGATGAGCAAGCAGAACGGTTCTAGATGGAACGACGGAGATACCTCTATATTGGCCGCCCATGCTCCGGTTTGGGGCTTCCTTTGGATGGGGCGAATTTCGCCGATAAATCTCTAGGAAGTGATCGTTGTGACCCGTGGATTTCTCGCGTTGTTACTATCGTTTTTTCTGGTGTCGAACGCCGATGCCATGATGGGCAACGCCCCTGCCCTGCTGGCCCATCCCGACTACGATAACGACTATGTCGTTCCACTTCAGGTTCAGGAGGGGTATTATCTCACCAAAGACGGATATGCGGTGATCCGAACTCCCGAAGGGAACTGGGCCTATCTGAACGTGGTCCCGGTTTGTGTGTTCGGTGGCGGCTTGTCCGTGGTACAGTTTCCTGTTTCCTTTGTCGAACAGGCTAATCCGGAGGTTTTTGCTCCGTCCGGAAATGGACACATGGGGATGGAACCGTCCCACTATACCTACGAACTGCCCTGATTAGGCTCTTTGTAGTATAACGACCGCACATTTTGTTGTATAATTCAAAAAGTGCGGTCGTGTCGTCGCCGTCACCTATATGATGGAGGTGTTGAGATGGGGTTGTTAGGTCTTAACGAAGATGCTAGCGATGTAGTCAGAATCCTGATAGCCAACGATTCCAGACTTGAAAAACGCATCCTCTTCGACGGAATAGGTCGCTTTTTTCCCGATAGATCTCGTATCATCTTAGAAAGCTGCTCCAGAGGCGACGATGCTTTGGACTACATCTTTAAAGAAAGCCCCGATATGGTCTTTCTAGACTGGGTTTTGCCGGGGATCGAAGGGCCCGAGATATGTCGTTCCGTAAGGGAAAAGGAGGGAGGCGACGATTCCGGTTACTGTTACATAGTGATGACCACCTCGATGGACGATAGAAGCTCCATCGCTCACGGTCTTTCATCCGGTGCGGACGATTTCATCACTAAACCTTTCCATTCCGAGGACATAGAAGCGAGGATTACCGTAGGACTTCGTCTCGTGGAAGCCTATCGAAAAGTCTTGAGACAGAAGGAAGCCATAGATAGGATGTCCAGGACGGATGAGTTGACAGGTATCTTCAACAGACGTTATGTTTTATCATATTTAGAGAAGAGCCTTGACAGGGCTCAGAGAGAAAACCGCCCTCTTTCTATCTGCCTGTGCGACGTGGATTTTTTCAAACACATCAACGATAACTATGGGCATCAGGCAGGGGATTTCGTGCTGAGGAAACTGGGGTACTTTATGGAGACTTTCTTGGAAAAGCAAGGCGTAGCCGGCAGATATGGTGGCGACGAGTTTTTATTCGTTTTGCCCGAAGCGGATGAAGCGGAGGCCAAGGAGATAGTGTGCTCTCTGTATGAAAGGATACTCTCTGCACATTTCGTCTTCAACGGCAAGGAACTTCCGATTTCCCTCTCCTGTGGGCTTTCCTTCGTTCTCTCTCCTATGGAACACGGGATGTGGAATTCCTCCAACTTGATAAAGATGGCGGACGACGCTCTTTACGAGGCAAAACGCAGGGGTAAAAACAGGATCTGCTTCTATCGCGACGAAGGAATGGAGGAATTTTTCTCCGAACGAAGCTATCAGGATCTTGCCTGATAGGACAAAACGTGTTAGAATTCCCTTCGTTGATCTGGAGGGGTGTCCGAGTGGTCGAAGGTGCTTGCTTGGAGAGCAGGTGTACCGCAAGGTACCGTGGGTTCGAATCCCACCCTCTCCGCCAGATGATTAAGCCGTCGTGCTTGGCACGGCGGCTTTTTTTATTTTTCGAGCTTGATCTGTTGTATGATGGATCTAGTCCGAGTATATGTTTTAGAGATCTTTTGAGAGGAGGTCCGTCATGGATTTTAGATTGATTTTATCGCTGGCGGTCTTGGCCGCGTTGTTGCTGTTCCTTAAGTTCGTAAAGGATAAATCCGCATCTGGGGAGGATATCTCCCGGCATCTTGCCTTTCTTAATCGGCTGCGGTCATGGGGAAAGAAGGTCGTTTTGTCGGTTTTACTTGCCTTGATAGTCCTAGTTGGAGCTCTGGACGGGATATACATCGTACCGTCCGGTTCTGAGGGGGTGCTTTTCCGTCTGGGAGAGGTCAAGTATGTCGCGGATCAGGGGCCTCATGTGAAGATCCCTTTCATCGACGTAGTGGAGATAGTCAACACCGAAAACATCCGTCGTTTTGAGTACGGATACAGAACTGTAAGTGTAGGTCCTCCCGCCAGGTATAGAGACGTTCCCGACGAATCGAAGATGTTGACCAGGGACAACAAGATCATAGAGATCGACTGGGTCCTTCAGTTTCAGATATCCGATCCGGTCGACTACGTAACCCATATCCCCGAGAACCAAGGCATGAGAGAGAGGATGATCAGGGATATAGCCGAATCCTTCATGAGGGAGGTCATAGGGGCTAGGATCCTGGACGACGTTCTTACGAAGGAAAAGCAGGCAATCCAGACCGAGGTCAGAAAAGGCCTCCAGGACAAGATGAACGCTCTCTCCACAGGAATTTTCGTTTCTTCCATTTCACTGCAGGACGTTATTCCCCCTCAAGCGGTGCAAAAAGCCTTCAACGCGGTAAACTCGGCCAGAGCGGAGAAGGAAAGAATGATACTGGAGGCCGAGCGTTACGCAAAGGAAATAGCCTCGGAGATGGCAGGAGACGTCGAGAGGATCCTTAACGAGGCCAACGCCTACGCCTTTCGAAGGGTGGCTCTAGCGGAGGGAGACGTCGCTAGACTGAGTGCTTTGAACGAAGCCTACAGGGTCGATCCCGATCTGGTAAAGCTGAACCTCTGGATGGAGACTATGACCGACGTGTGGAAGGAAATCAACCCCCTGTTTCTTCGGTCCTCCGAGGCCCTGAAATTTCTGCCTTTGGATCGGTTCATCGAGTCTTCCGAAAAAGACGCCAAGGGCGATTGAGGAGGTGGAGGGATGACTAAACAGCTCAAAACAGTCTCTATTGTTGGGGTGATACTATTTCTTATACTGGTCCTTTACGGGTCCTTTTATGTGGTCCGTCAGGACGAGCAGGTCGTGATACTCAGACTGGGAGAGATCGTCTCGACCAGGCGAGAGCCCGGAATAGCCTTCAAGGTCCCTGTCTTCGACACGGTGGTAAAGTATACTAAAAGGCTTATAGAGTACGACGCCCATCCAGTTTCGGTGGTGATGGCCGATAAAAAAAATCTCATATTCGATTCCATCGCGGTCTTCCAGATAACCGATCCGGCTACCTTCAGAAAGAGGGTCCGAACCATATCCGCCGTCCAACAGAGGCTGGACGATTCTGTATATGCTGCCGTCAGAGCTGTCGCAGGGCAGGTTACCTTCGACGAGATCCTCTACCTCAAGAGGGAGGAAGCGGAGGCTCAGGCTCTCAAGATCGCGGCGGAGGAGAGCGAGAAATACGGTGTCACCATAAGGACCGTGGAGTTCAAGAGACTATTTCTCCCGCAGGAAAACGAGGAGGCTGTCTATCGCTCGATGGAGGCGGAGAGAAACAGAATGTCCGCTCAGTTGAGGTCGGAGGGAAAGGCCGAGGCCATGAAGCTGCGCTCAGCAGCGGACAGAAACAGGGTGGAGGTATTGGCCTCTGCCATGAAAGAGGCCGAGCAGATCAAGGGAGAGGGCGACATGAAGGCTCAGAAGCTGTTAAGCGAAGCCAATCGTGCCGTCAAGGGTCTTTATCCCTTCATGAAAAGGTTGGAGTTTTATAGAGAGGTCCTGCCGGGCAAAAACGTCATCGTCGAGAGCGAAGAGGGCATCTTCGAGGGCATGGACCGCCCCTGACGTATTGTAGTTTCATCTTTTGTGCTATACTTGATCGAGAAAATAGAATATCCGACATCTCTAGATAAGGGAATCCGGTTAGACTCCGGAGCGGCCCCGCCACTGTAAGTTCGAATTTCGAACGAGCCAGAATGCTGTTCTCGAGATGACGATGTGTCTCTGCGCGGGCGGATTTCACATGGTGTTTAGGGAGGCCCCGTGGCGATTTCGCTTCGGGGCCTCTTTGGTCATAATATACCGGGAAAGGTGATGTGTTTTTTGAAAAAGTTGGTGTCGTTTTTACTGTTGTTTTCTGCGATCTTTGTCGCTGGTGTCGCGTGGGGAGATGATTCGGTGAGCAAGAAAGGCGTGTTGATGGTATCTTTCGGAACGACCGTTCCGTCCGGTCAGAGGGCGATAGATAACCTTTTTGCGACCCTCAAATCGGCCTGTCCCGACAAGGAGATTCGACTGGCCTATACGTCCAACATAATCAGGCGTAAATTGGCTAAAGAGGAGAGCAAGATGATCGATAGCCCTATGATCGCCCTGTCCAAGATGAGGGACGAGGGATTCACCGACGTCGTGGTGGTCTCCACTCACATCATCCCTGGGGAGGAGTATGGAGACCTGGAGGAGATCGTCAGAGCCTTCCAGTCGGTCAGGGGAAAGTACGGTTTCGATCGTCTGGTGCTGAGCGAACCTTTGCTGTATCATGAGGAAGACTTCGAGGCTATGGCCGGTTTCCTCGACAGAACCTACGGCGATAAAGTCGACGAGGACAGCGTAGTGGTTCTGATGGGACACGGTACCCCCGATTTCGCTAACGCCGCATACGGCCATCTCCAGACGGTTCTGGAGTCGTCGCTCCCCGGTTTTATCGTGGGAACCGTCGAGGGGGCTCCCGCTCTGGACGACGTCCTGCTTCGTCTGAAGGCTAAGGGAGCTCGTAAGGCGACCTTAGCTCCCTTCATGATAGTCGCCGGAGACCATGCCACCAACGATATGGCCGGTCCAGAGGATGATTCTTGGGTCACCGTGATCAAAGGTGACGGGTATCGAGTATCCTCCGTCCTGAAAGGTCTGGGCGAATACGACGAGATCGCTGCCATGCTGGTCCGGAAGTACAGGGCCGCTGCCGGAGATGGCTTTTAAGGGCACCTTGGATCGATTTTAGTCTCTGCGTCCGAAGCCTGTTTCAGGTTTCGGACGCCTGTTTTTTATCTATTGGTAAGGGGAGGGACCGTCTTGAGGATTACCGATCGTATAAGGCAGGATAGGAAGAGGGCTTTACTGTGTGGATCCCTTCTCTCTGTCGCTTTGATCGCTTTGTTCTTTTGGCGTATAACCTCGGGGGACGTCGACCTGTCGCTTTCGGATGTGGCAGGGGCCCTTCTGGGGTGGGGATCGAACGACCAGGCCCATATAATCGTCAGGGTGGTGAGGCTTCCCAGGATAATGGCCTCCATGGGGGCCGGGGCCTCTCTAGCTGTATCGGGAGTCGTACTGCAAGCCCTTCTCGCCAACCCTCTGGCTGAACCCTACACTCTAGGAATAGCCTCAGGCGCGGCTTTCGGGGCGTCTTTAGCGATATTGTCAGGCTGGGTCGTTACGATCTCGTCCTTTGCCGGAGCCCTCATAGCCCTAGCTTTGGTCATGGCCATCTCCTGGCGTTCCGGCGGATCCACGGGACACACCGTCCTGGCCGGGATAGTGGTGGGGTCCTCTCTCTCTGCCGGGGTGACCTTAGCGAAAGCCCTGGCCGGAGATAAGGTGGCCGGGATAGTCTTCTGGCTCATGGGAGGGTTCTCCGGTGCCTCCTGGGGAAGCGTCTTTTGGGTCTGGTTCGGCGTCTTGATCGTCTCTTCGTCTTTGTTCTTCTCCTCCGATCTGGACGCGCTTTCTCTGGGAGGAAACAACGGAGCCGTGCTGGGAGTCGACGAGAGGGTGCTGAGGCCTTTGTTGGCGGTTGCCGCGGCTTTCTCTGCCGCCTCCGTGGTCTCCTTTTTCGGGGTTATCGGTTTCGTCGGTCTCGTCGTTCCTCATCTCGTAAGAATCTCCATAGGCGCCTCTCACAGAGTTCTTCTTCCCCTGTCGATGTTGACCGGGGCTCTTCTTCTTTCTGGAGCGGATGGAATCGTCCGGGAGCTGGGAGAGCTGCCGGTCGGTGTCCTGACCTCTCTGGTAGGAGGTCCTTTTTTCTGCTGGATCCTTATAAGAGAGAGGGGAAGGGGATGACTTCACTGGTTCTGGATGATGTCTCTGCTCTGTATCCAAGCGGTGATGGAGTGACCTCCATCTCGGCCGAGGCCAAGGGCGGAGAGATAACCGTTTTGATAGGTCCTAACGGAAGCGGAAAAAGCACTCTATTGAAGGCTATAGCGGGGTTGATAGACTACGACGGTTCGATCAGGCTGAACGGCGTCGACCTGGAAAGCATGGGCCGAAGGTCGAGGGCCGCTCTCTTCGCCGTGGTCGATCAGATTCCCTCCATGAACTATCCCTTTTCCGTGACCGAGGTCTTGGCTATGGGGCGCCTACCTCACGGCAGGGACGAGCCGAGAAAAAACTCGACACTGAGAAGCGTCCGTAGAGCGGCAATCGCCATGGACCTGTCGGATCTATGGGATCGACCGGTTACGGAGCTTTCCGGAGGGGAAAGACAGAGGGTGGCCATAGCGAGAGCTATCGTTCAGGATAGTCCGGTTATGCTGATGGACGAGCCTTCCTCCGCTCTGGACCCAGGTCACGTTTCCTCTCTCTTCTCGTCTCTCAGGGAGATGGCGAACCGGGGTCATGCCGTTATCGTCACGGTTCACGACGTCAATCTGGCGGCCATGTTCGCCGATAAGGTCTGGCTTATGGACGAAGGTAGTCTGGTGAGATACGGGAATCCGGAGGACATCCTCTCTCGGGAGAGGCTGTCTCAGGTCTACGGAGTCGATTTTCGTAGATACGACGGAGAAAGGGGGAGGTCTCTTTGGTTTTTCGAGCTGGATTGATCGCTTTCTATCTGTTCTTCGCAGGAGCTGCCTTTGCCCAGGGGAAGATAGTCGTTCACGACGACCTGGGGAACTCTTTATGTCTCTCCGGTCCCGCCACGAAGGTGATCTCTCTCTATGCCGGACATAGCGAGACGCTGCTGGCCATGGGCTATGGGGATCGTCTGGTAGCGGTGTCTCAAAGCGACGATGGAGAGCTTTTTCCAGGAATACCCAGGTTGCCTCGTAACTTCGATCCCGAGTCGATCATAGCGCTGAACCCCGACCTGATCATATCGAGGCCCATGCTGGAGGGCACCCACGGTCGAGCACTCGACGTCCTTAGGCGGACCGGTATCCCCGTGGTGAACCTGGATCCTCCGGTATGGACGTCTCTGTTCGATTACGTCAGGACCATAGGAGAGCTCCTCGGCGATAGAGGCGATGTCCAGGTGGATCTTCTGGCCCGTTCCATCGAGCGACTTTCCATAATGGCGGAGATCCGCAGGGCAGGCAGTAAAAAACCGGTTTTCTTTTTGGAGACCGGCGAAAAAGGCATAAGGACCTGTTCTCCTGACAGTTGGGCCGCCGGAATTATCGAATTGGCCGGAGGGGTAAACGGAGCGTCCGATGCTTCTCCCTTGAGAGAGGGAAGCCCCTTGGCCCCTTACGGAATGGAGCGATTGATAGGTATAACTCCGACCTTGGATGTCTACATAGTTCAGCAGGGTGCCATGAACGACGTGACGGAAAAATCCGTGTACGAAAGGCCCTGGATAGAGATATTGAGGGGAAAGAGGATCCTCTTTATAGACGAGAGAGACCTGAGCCGTCCGTCGGTCTACAGGATGGAATCCACCGTTAGACAATTGACGGATTTCTTCTTTCCCGAGGATCTTTAGGCTGTGATGGATTGGGGACTATGGGGTGACTTCATAAGAGGGGAAGCCATTTTGACGGTGAACGTACTGATAGGTCTGTTCTTCGGGTGGATCCTGGTGCGCTTCGGGGTCTCTGACAGACTTTTGGCCCGTATAGGACCGAAAATCGCGAGATGGGGAATCCACCCGGATATAGTGACGGCTCTGGCCTTGAGCCTAGGGTCGTCAAGGGTAGCGGCCGGAATGCTGGCCTCGGCGGCGGAGCAGGGAAGGCTTGAGGAAAGAGATCTGGTATGGGGAGTCCAGCTCATATCTTTCCCGGGATATCTGAGACGTTGGTCTACTTCCACCCTGGGGATGTCCATAGGATTGGCCGGTCTCGCCGGTGGAATATACGCTTTGTCTCTTTTGCTCAGAAGCGCCGTCCGATTCTGTTTTTTTCTTGTACTTGTGTTGAGACACGGTCGGTCGGTCGACCTGGAAGAGGTCAACTGGCAAGGCAGCGGGAAGGTTCCCTCTCTTTGGGTAATGCTATGCAGGACATTGCCGTGGGGCTGGTTTTTTTTCGCCCTGGCTTTCTGGGGGATGCCCTTTTTGGAGCCGATGTTCAGAGAATGGGGCAGGGGGCTGTCCATGTCTCCTGTGGCCTGGTCCGTGGCCTTGGCGGGAATGGCCCATAACTCCGCCGCCTTGGCCACCGCAGGAGCAGCCGTCTCCGTGGGCCATATTTCCTCGTCGGAGGCCGTTTTGGCCCTTCTCGTGGGAAACTCTTTGGGAAGTCTGTCCAGGATAGGGAGACAGAATCTGGCCTTTTGGTCCGGGCTTTTTCCGAAAAAAACGGTGTTAAAGCTCCTGGGTTGGTATCTTGGAACACTGCTGCCTCTCATGTCCCTTTGGATTTTAGCGGCTCTGTTGTTTTGTCGAGTTGTATGATTTACCCAGTTCTGATACAATGACCTCCGTCATCGAAAAGCTCCCTACAGGGGGCCCAGTCCCGTGCGGCGAGAGCCCGTGAACCCCGTCAGGTCCGGAAGGAAGCAGCGGTAAGCGGTGTCCCTTGGGTGCCACGGCCACCTGGGTCTCCTGTAGGGAGCTTTCTCTATTTTATCGGCGCTATGTCCACCAGCGCCTCGATAAGTTTCTGGAGTCTCTTCACGTCGACGTCGTTTTCGGATAAATCGTCGGTCATGCAGATGGAAATGTAGTTCTTGAGTATCTCCAGACAGGCGTTCTGGAGTGCCTTTCTTGCTGCGGAAAGCTGTAGGAGAACGTCGCAACAATCCTTTTCCTCTATTATCATCCTCTGAATTCCTCTGAGCTGTCCCTCGACCCTTCGAAGGCGATTGAGCATGGCTTTTCTCTCCGGCGAGAGATCGTCCAGTTGTTCTATCAAAGACTGTGTCACTATGCTACCCCTTCCCTTTTTTGAGGATACTCTATCCGAGCCTCTCACGATTCAAAAAACCTCGGTTATGGTAATATGAAGCTTCTTGATGGTCAAGTCCGACTATGCTATAATGGCCGATGGCCCATGTTTGTATGGACCGCATTCCACACATCGGGTCGGAGGTCGGGGTGGTGCCTTTTCGGTTCCCGTTCTCGTAGCCCGGTGGAGGATAAAAACCACATTCATTAAGGAGGAAACACCATGTCCGTAGTCAGCATGAAGCAGCTTCTCGAGTGCGGTGTCCATTTCGGTCACCAGACCCGCCGCTGGAACCCCAAGATGAAGCCGTTTATCTTCACAGAGAGAAACGGCGTCTACATCATCGACCTTCAGAAGACCGTCAGGGGACTTGAGAAGTCCTATTCTTTTCTGAGAGAGGTCTCCAAGGAAGGCGGCAGTGTCCTTTTCGTAGGGACCAAGCGCCAGGCGCAGGATACCATCAGAGAAGAGGCCATTCGCTGTGGTCAGCACTACATCAACCAGCGTTGGCTCGGTGGTTTGCTCACCAACTTCCAGACCATCCGTAAAAGGGTTCTCAAAATGGTCGAACTGGATCGCATGGAGTCCGACGGTTCCTGGGACGATCTTACCAAAAAAGAGGTAGTCCTGCTCAAAAAGCAGAAGGCCAAGCTTGAGAAATATCTTCTTGGCATAAAGAATATGAAGGTTCTTCCCGATGCTATCTTTATCATCGATCCTCGTCGTGAGGATATTGCAGTCAAAGAGGCCAGGAAGATCGGCATACCGGTCATCTCCATAGTAGATACGAATTGCGATCCCGAGGTCATAGACTATCCTATCCCCGGAAACGACGACGCCATAAGGGCCATCAAGCTCATCTCCGGGCTCATGGCAAGTGCCGTAATAGAGGGACGTCAGGGAGTGGACGGAGCCAACGGATCCGACGATTCCGACGATGTCAACGATAAAGACATCATCGAGGTCAAGGAGAAGCTCACCGAGGCATACGGAGAAGATACCGCCGAGGGTGAAGACTAATATCAGGACGGCCGTTGATAGAGCTGTCTTCTTTTTAAAGGAATAAGGGAGGATCTGACCATGGCAATCAGCGCATCTGACGTCAAGAGTCTTAGAGAACGTACCGGTTGTGGCATGATGGACTGCAAAAATGCCCTTGCCGAGTGCGAAGGCAACGTAGAAAAGGCCGTCGACTACCTGAGGGAAAAAGGGTTGGCTAAGGCGGCCAAGAAGGCCAGCCGTGCGGCCAAAGAGGGAAGGGTGTTCTCCTACATCCACACCACCGGCAAGATCGGTGTCCTTCTCGAGCTCGACTGCGAGACCGATTTCGTGGCCAAAACCGACGAGTTCCAGGAGTTGGGACACGAGATAGCCATGCACGTGGCCGCTGCCGCTCCGATCTACGTTTCTCCTGAGGAAGTTCCCTCGGAGGAGCTCAATCGCGAGATAGAGGTTTACCGCCAGCAGGCCCTTCAGGAGGGCAAACCGGAGAATATCCTGGACAAGATCGCCGAGGGCAGGGTCCGCAAGTATTATGAGACCGTGTGTCTTATGGAGCAGCCTTGGATCAGGGACGGCGACAAAAAGATCAAGGATCTCGTAATAGAGGCGGTCGCCAAGCTTGGAGAGAACATGGTGGTCCGTCGTTTTGCCAGATTCTCGATCGGAGAGTAGTTAGATCAACGATAGAGGGGCTCAGGGATTCCTTATCCTGGCCCCTTTTTTTTGGAAAAACACGGGGGGATTCGTCAGTGGCAGAGTTTAAATACAAGAGAATATTGTTGAAGCTTTCCGGAGAGGTGTTGGCCGGCAAGCTCGGTTTCGGATTGGACTTCGACGCCATCAGGAGCATATCCCATCAGATCGTGGAGATCTCGAGAGCCGGAGTCGAGGTCGGACTGGTCGTAGGGGGAGGCAATTTCTTCAGAGGTAAACAGGCCGTTGACGAGGGCATAGAGAGGTCCCAGGCCGATTACATGGGAATGCTGGGCACTGTTATAAACTCCCTGGCTCTTCAGGACGTACTGGAAAAACAGGGCATCCCCACCCGGGTTCAGACGGCCATCCAGATGCAGGAGATAGCCGAGCCCTATATTCGAAGAAGGGCTCTCAGACATATGGACAAGGGGCGAGTTCTTATCTTCTCCGCCGGAACAGGCTCTCCCTATTTTTCAACCGACACGGCAGCGGCTCTCCGGGCCGCCGAGATAGGTGCCCAGTGTCTTGTGAAGGCCACCAAGGTCGACGGCATATACGACAAAGATCCCATGAAGAACTCCGATGCGGTCCTCTACTCCTCCTTGACCTATATGGATGCTTTAAGGCAAAGAATAGAGGTCATGGATGCCGCCGCCTTCTCCCTGTGTATGGAAAATAAGATCCCCATAGTGGTCATGAACGTCCTGGAGGACGGTAGATTAGCCGACTTCTTGATCCAAGGGAAGAAGATTGGTACGATAGTTTCGGGGGAATAGCCGGATCACAGATCAGCGCCACCGAAAAGGAGAGTGTTTCCATGAGCGATGTAACGAAATTCGATCTTGAAGAAAAAATGAGAAAGGCGGTGGACTTCCTGAAAGGGGAGTTCGTAGGAATCAGGACGGGGCGGGCTCATCCGGGTTTGGTAAGCGACATCAAGGTGGACTACTACGGAGCGTCCACGCCGCTGAAGCAGCTTGCCACCATAAGCGTCCCGGAGGGGAGATCTCTTCTGATAACTCCCTTCGACAAGACCGTACTCAAGGATTTGGAGAAGGCCATTTTGGCCTCCGATCTCGGTGTAACCCCTCAGAACGACGGACAGGTTATAAGGCTGAATCTGCCGGAGCTCACGGGAGACAGACGCAAAGAGCTTACCAAGATGGTCCATAAGCTCTCCGAGGAGGCCAGGATAGCGGTAAGAAACCTGCGCCGGGACTGTAACGATTTCTACAAGAAAAAGCTGAACGAATCGGAGATAGGCGAGGACCAGTACCACGACTTCCTTGATCAGATCCAGAAGATAACCGATGGGTACATACAGGAGATCGACAAGGTCATGAAGGACAAGGAAGAGGAGATCCTCACCAAGTTCTAGTCTTTTCTAAAGCGGAGGAGAAAGGGATCCCTTTCTCCTCCGCTTTTTTACGTTTTCATACGAAGAGATCCAGCAGCCCTCCTGCACCCAGATCGACGTATCCCTGATCGGTCAACTTGAGCGTCGGTATCACCGATAGAGACAGAAAGGCCATGACCATAAAAGGATGCTCCAGGGAACAGCCCAGTTTTTCGACCGATATCTCCATCCTCTCGTACTGTTCCATGACCTCTTCGGGGCTTCCCTGGCTCATAAGCCCTCCGACCGGCAGTGGTAGGGAGGACAGGACTTCCCCGTCCAACACGGAAACGAATCCACCGCCTAAGCGTCTCAGCTCCCGGAGAGCCGACACCATGTCGTCGTCGTTCGTCCCTATGACACCGAAATTATGGGCGTCATGGGCCACCGAAGATGCCATGGCACCTCCGGTTAAGCCTATTCCGTGAACGAAGCCTATGCCGACCCTGCCGCTGTCGGTGTTTCTGTCGACCACCGCCATCTTTACGACGTCCTTCTCGACGTCGGATATAACCAGGTCGTCCTTTATCTTCGGGGACATTACGAGGTGTTCCGTCACCACCTGTCCCGGTTTTATGCCTATTACCCTTATATCCCCGCCTTGGAATTTTACCTTCAGTCCTTCCGAATCGGGAAGTTCGGTCGTCTTGGACGGCGATGGATAGTGACCCTCTCTGACAAGAGGATAGCTGGACAGGGACCCGTTTTCCGCCACCAACTCACCGTCCTTCCAGACCATCTCGGCTCTGCAGTTTTCCATGGAGTCGATGAGGACCATATCGGCCCTGTAGCCCGGCGCAATGGCACCTCTGTCCTTCAGTCCGAAATAGTCCGCGGCGGACAGAGTCACCATCCTGAGAGCGGTCAGGAAGGATATCCCGAGTTTCTGAGCCATACGGAGTTTTTCATCCATGTGGCCTCTGCTTAAGATGTGGGGGACGTTGAGATCGTCGCTCACCATCATGGTTCGACATCCCCGTCTCTCGTCCTGGAGTATCATCGGGGCCAGATCCTCCAGGTTGTGTTCGCTCGCTCCCTCTCTTATCATCACCCACATGCCTCTGCGAAGCTTTTCCATCGCCTCGTTTAGCTCGTAGGATTCATGATCCGAATCGCACCGGCTCAGGAGATAGGCGCACAGGTCCTTTCCTGTGAGGCCCGGAGCGTGTCCGGTCTTAACCTGATCTCCCGATACGAGTATCTTGCCCCATAGATCGGGATCGCCTTCCAGAACGCCCGGATAGTTCATCACCTCGCCTAAGGCGGTGCACCAACCTTTTCGAAACATCCGATCCAGAGCCATAGAGTCCAGTCTGTCGAAGGGGGTCTCGAAGGGGGAGGCCGGAACGCAGGATGGAGCGTTCAGGAATACGTCCATAGGAAGGGACCTGGACGCCCTGTGCATATACTCCAGGCCGGCCATTCCGGACGTGTTGGCTATCTCGTGGGGATCGGCGAATACCGCAGTCGTCCCTCTAGGAAGGACCAACTCGGCGAATCCCTCTGGGGTCAACATGGTGCTCTCTATGTGGCAATGTCCGTCTATGAACCCTGGGACCAGATACTTGCCGGTCCCGTCCACGGTCCTCGCTCCACTGTATCCCTCTCCTACACCGACTATGAGGTCGCCCGAAACGGCTACGTCGGTTACCTCCAGCTCGAAACTGAACAGATTAGGAACCGTGACGTTGGATATAACCAGGTTCGCCGTCTTTTCGCCTCTGGCCTGAGCCAGCATGGATTTCACGTTCATGTAAAATAACTCCCCTTTCTGTTTCATCTCACTCACTATAGAGAGGGGCAGGGCTCTCTGAAGCGAAAGCCCTGCCCCCTCCTTGTCGTGCTGTGAGTTTTACACGAATATCTCCTTGAGAATAAATATGACGAAAAGTCCCCACATGACGGGGCTTATCTCGTTTTTCTTACAGGCCGCAAACTTGAGGATCACGAAAGTGAGGATGCCGAACTCTATTCCGTTGGCTATGCTGTAGGTGAAAGGCATGATGAATATAGCTATAGCTGCCGGAATGACGTCGGTGTAGCTGCCGAAGTCCAGGTCCTTGAGGCTCATCATCATGTAGACTCCGACCATGATCAGAGCAGGAGCGGTCGCACAGGCTGGAACGATGGACACAATGGGGCTGAAGAAAATGGCCAGAAGGAAGAGTATCGACGTCACAAGAGCGGTGAGCCCGGTCCTGCCCCCCTGTTCGACTCCACTGGCGCTTTCAACGAAGGACGTTATAGTCGATGTGCCGAGAACCGCTCCGCAGGTTGTCCCAATGGCGTCCGCCATCAGAGCGCTTCTGGCCCTGGGCAGGTTGCCCTTGTCGTCGAGAAGTCCGGCCCTGTTGGTGACCCCGACCAGAGTGCCGACCGTGTCGAAAAAGTCCACGAAGAAGAACGTAAAGACTATGATCCAAAAAGTTCCGTTCGCCAGCTGGGAGAAATCCATCTTCATGAAGATCGGAGCGATGGAGGGAGGCATGGAGACTACCCCTTCCGGCATGGAAGCCACTCCCATCGGCACAGCTATGGCAGTTACGGCCAGTATCCCCCACAGAATGGCTCCCTTGACTCTGTGGGCTTCCAGGGCCATCATTATGACGAAGCCTATTATCGTAAGTATAACCGGCTTGGAGGCCAGATTGCCTAGACCTACCAGGGTGGCGGGGTTGTCTACGACGATTCCCGATCCCTCCAGACCTATGAGTGCTATGAAAAAGCCTATCCCGGTGGAGATGCCGATCTTGAGGGATTTAGGTATACTGTTGACTATAGCCTCTCGTACCTTGGTCAGTGTAAGGACTATGAATAGAAGTCCTTCCACGAAGATAGCCGCTAAGGCCACTTCCCAGGGGATGTTCATGCCCAGAACTACGGAAAAGGCGAAGAAGGCGTTGAGTCCCATGCCGGACGAGAGAGCTATGGGGTAGTTGGCCATTAACGCCATGAGTAAAGTCGCCAGAGCGCTGGCGAGACAGGTCGCTACCATGAGAGGACCGAAGGGCATCCCCGTCTTGGACAATATATCCGGGTTGACGAAAATTATGTATCCCATGGTCATGAAGGTGGTGATACCGGCCATTACCTCCGTCTTTACGTCGCTCCCGACTTCTTTCAGTTTAAACTGCCTTTCTAGCCAACTTGCCACGATGATCCCTCCTGAAATAATGAAGATGTCTTTACTTAAAGAATATAATGTAAGTATAGACCTGGTTTGAAAGCATTTCAACGAGATACCCTGTCATAGGGGATCAGGATTTTAAATGCTTTCTCTCCGAATCGTCTTATGATACCTTTGAGAGGCTCTGTTGAAAAGGAGGAATACCATGAATAAAGTCTATGTGTGCCATAAAATTCCGGAGGCCGGTTTAAATTTATTGAATGGAAAAGTAGAATATCGGTGTTGGGATGGAGACGGACCGGTTCCGAGGGATCTGCTTTTGAAGGAGATATCCGACGTGGACGGAGTTATAACCATGTTGACCGAAAAGGTGGACTCGGAGTTCTTCGACAACGCCCCGAATGTTAAGGTGGTCAGCAACTACGCGGTAGGCTACAACAACGTCGACGTGGAGGAGGCCACTTCGAGAGGGGTGAAGATAACGAACACTCCTGGAGTTCTGACGGAGGCCACCGCCGACATAGCCTTCGGGTTGCTCGTGGCGGCGTCCCGCAGGTTCACCGAGGCGGAGAGATATCTTCGTTCCGGAAAATGGACCTGTTGGCATCCCACCATGTTGTTGGGGCGGGAGATATTCGGCAAGACCCTGGGTTTGATAGGGTTTGGCCGAATAGGGAAGGCCGTGGCTCGAAGGGCATCCGGATTCGGCATGAAGGTAATCTATCACACCCCTTCGGGAGGTCCTGCGACGGATCAGGGCGACGGCCCCAGATGGGTCTCATTTGAAGAGATCCTGGAAAAAAGTGACTACCTGAGCCTCCATTGCCCTCTGAACGATCGTACGAGAGGGCTTATCGGGAAGAAAGAGCTGGAGAGGATGAAGCCGGATGCGGTTCTGGTAAACACATCCAGAGGCCCTGTGGTGGACCAGACGTCGCTCTACGAGTCCCTCAGAGACGGGGTCATCGGTGCCGCCGGTTTAGACGTCTACGACGAAGAGCCGATATCGTTGGAGGACCCCCTCCTGTCGCTTGAAAACGTGGTAATGTTGCCCCACATAGGCAGCGCCACCAGGGAGGCAAGGGATGCCATGGCTACAATGGCCGCGTCCAACATGCTGGACGTGCTGGAAGGAAAGGAACCGAGAAATCCGGTGAATTGATATCGTCTATAGGGGGAGTTCGATGAAAAAGTATCTTGCGCTCTTTTCGGCTATATTGCTGGCTTTAGCTTCGATAGGGACGGCCTGGGCGGCCTTGCCAGGTTCGGGTAAGGTAGACGGTTATTTCAACCTGTCCTGGAGCAAGCCTCATATAAAGTGGAAACGTCTATATCTGACTGTGAAAAACGACGGCGAGCTCTTTCAGCCCCTGAAGGCAAAGGTAGTCTTTCAGGGAGCTGGGGGGGAAGATCTCGGAGTAGCCGTGTTCGACGTCGGTATCCCTCCCAAAAAATCCCTCAGGGTCTACGGGCCTATAGAACGGGGGGAAAATCTCGGCGAGGCGGTGAAGCTCGTCTGGTCCGTTAATTGAACGGTAACGGTGGATGGCCGAGATGGATGTGGTCGTAGCTACGGCGTCCGCTCTGGCGATGGACGCTTTTTCGGTCTCTTTAGGTGCCGGGGCCTGTCGGTGCGGCATGCCGGTAAGGCAGATCCTCCGGATGGCCTCTATCTTCGGTTTTTTTCAGTTTGCCATGCCCCTGTTGGGCGGGGTCTTGGGAGCCACCGCCGTGTCCTTCGTGTCGGCCTGGGATCATTGGATAGCCGCCGGTCTTCTCTGGTTTGTCGGAGGGAACATGATATTCGAGTCTATCAAGCCAGACAAAGACTGCTCTGGTCTGGACACGGCCAAGACCAGGGTCCTGCTGGGATTGGCCGTGGCTACCTCCATCGACGCCATGGCGGTCGGTTTTTCCACAGCCACTTTAGGGGACTCCGTCATGCCTTTGGCCCTAGTTGCCGGGGTTATAACCTACCTTCTTTCCGTCTTCGGAGCGATGGCCGGGTGCCGCCTGGGAAGCGCCACTGGACACAGAGCGGAGATGTTGGGAGGCCTTTGTCTCTGTCTCATAGGTCTGGAGATATTGGCAAGCCATATGAACTGGATATAGGTAAAGTAAACGGGGTCCTTATCGAAGGACCCCGTTGATGGTACATAATATCGTTTAACTCAGCTTCTCTATGAACTCCTTGAGTCGTTTAATTCCCTCGACGATCTCCTCCGTCGAGTTGGAGTAGGACACCCTTATGTGGCCCGGCGCAAAGAAGGCGCTGCCCGGAACCATCGCCACATATGACTTGTCCAGCAATTTCTGGCAGAAGTGGACGTCGTCGGTCAGTTTCTCTCCGTCGCTGCTTTTGCCCAGGGCTTTTTTAACGTTGACCAGAACGTAAAAAGCTCCCTGAGGCTCTACGAACTCGATCAGAGGTACATCTCCGAGGAGCTTGAGGATGAGGTCTCTTCTATCGGAAAAGTGACCGTGCATTTTTACGATATCGTCGTCGGCTTCCTTCAGGGCTCCGAGGGCGGCGTACTGAGCTATGGAGCAGGGGTTGGACGTGAGGTGTCCCTGCACCGCTCCCACCTTGGCCATCAGTTCGGACGGTCCCAGGGCGTAGCCTATTCTCCATCCCGTCATGGCGTAGGCCTTGCTGACCCCGTTTATGATTATCGTATGATCCCGGACCTCCGGAGCCAGTGCAACTATCTGATGGTGAGCGGCATCGCCGTAGACCAGCTGTTCGTATATTTCGTCGTATATTATGACTATGTCTTTTTCCACAGCGATGGAGGCCAATCCCTTAAGGGTCTCCTCGTCGTAGACGGCGCCGGTGGGGTTGTTAGGCGAATTTATCATCATACATTTCGTCTTGTCCGATATCACTCGTTTTACCTCGTTCAGGTCCGGTATGGAGCTGGTCTCGGAAGTGTCCACTATGATTTCTTTACCCCCGCATAGGCGGATCTGTTCCACGTAGCTGACCCAGGCGGGAGCAAACACTATGACCTCGTCTCCTGGGTCGACCAGACAGCTGAGGGCCTCGTAGAGAAGTATCTTGGCTCCCGCTCCTACGACCACGTCTCCCGGGGCGTACTCCAGACCGAACCTCCTGGAGTAGTAGGAACACACGGCCTCCTTGAGCTCCGGTATTCCCGTTCCTGGAGTATAGTGGGTGTAACCTTTTTCCATCGCCTCTACTGCGTACTTGAGGGCGGACTCGGGCGAGTTGAAGTCCGGCTCTCCGGCACCGAAGGAAATTACGGGCTTACCCTCCCTCTTCATCGCCTTGGCCTTGGCAACCACGGCCAGTGTGGCCGAAGGTTCAAGCGTTCGTGCCCTTTCAGAAAGAACCATTCCGCTCATCTCCTTAGATTATTTGTCGTTCCATAATCGCGTACAGCCATTTAAACAAAAAAAACGAGGAAAAGCTACAGCGGTCTCGTTCTTTTGACGAAAGTCGTTTATACTTTATATAAACCTCCATCGGTTGCAGAGATGTGAGGACAGGTGTTAAAATACGATTGCGTAGATAGGCGCACCTGTTGGAGGAAGGGAGGAAATAGAATGGACATTCGTTTTGTTACTCGCAACGTGGAACTGGCGGACGAACTGAAGGAATACATGGAGAGGAAGCTCTCCAAACTGGAGAAATTCTTCCCCAAGATCCTTGATAACCAGATCGTCCTCAATCTCAGTCGGGGTATTCACACCGTCGAGGTGACCTCCAACGTCAACGGCGTCATCATGAGGGGAGAGGAGAGGGATTCGGATCTGAGAAAGGCCTTCGATATAGCCCTCAAGAATCTTGAGAGGCGCATACGCAGGCATAAGAAGTATCTTGTCGATAGAGTTCAGCTTAAGACTCACGACGTGTCGTTCAACATAGACGAGATTCTGGCGGATATGTCGAAGCCGGCGGTGGAGGAAAAGGACGAGAAGATCGTTAAGGTCAAGAAGTTCCCCCTCAGGCCCATGAGCGCAGAGGAGGCCTGTATGCAAATGGATCTTTTGGGACATTCGTTCTTCATTTTTTCCAATGTCGAGAGCGGTTCCATGAACGTAGTCTACAAGAGAAAGTCCGGCGGATACGGCCTGTTGGAACCTACGGACTAGATTTGAACCTTACCGGAGGGGCCCTAGGGGCCCCTTTTTAAATTGCGATGGTTTTATCTGCTTCAGCGGAGGTGATCGCTTGCACGAGATGTCCCTGGTCAGCGCTATTTTGGAAAGCCTAGAAAAGATGGTGGACGAAAACGGATGGTCCTCGGTCAAATCGGTGACCCTCAGGGTGGGAGCCATGCGTCAGGTAATACCGGACGTCATGAAGTTCGCTTTCGACGTATCGGTGAAAGGAACTCCCATGGAGGGGGCGGAACTTGCTATAATCTCGGTGCCCATAAAATTTTCCTGCCGGGGCTGCGGAGCCCACTGGGGTGAGGAGGAACTTGGGTATCTCTGTCCTTTCTGTGGAGGGACGAACGTGGATATGGATCAAGGAATGGAACTAGAACTGGAATCCCTGGAGGTGCAGGAACGATGACTACGAAAAAAGTAGAAGTTCAACAGGCGGTTATGGCGGCGGACCTCAGCTACGCTCAGAAGATCAAGGATCGTCTGAGGGAGAAGGGAATCCTCATGGTCAATCTCATAGGTTCTCCCGGTTCCGGCAAGACCACCCTTCTGGAGAAAACCCTGGGCAAGGACGGCCTCAGAGCGGCAGTAATAGAGGGCGACGTCGCCACCGACAGGGATGCCAAGAGGATCGAGGCCACAGGTGTCCCCTCGATCCAGATAAACACCGACGGAGGTTGTCATCTTGAGGCAAACTGGGTGGACTCCACCATAGATAAGTTGCCTTTGGACGAACTGGACATAATTTTCGTCGAGAACGTGGGTAACCTGGTGTGTCCCGCCGAGTTCGACATAGGAGAGGATCACAAGGTTGCTATCTCCTCCGTGCCGGAGGGACCAGACAAACCCCTCAAGTACCCTCTGCTTTTCACCGAGGCTTCCGCCGTGGTCCTCACCAAGACGGACCTGCTTCCCTACGTGCCTTTCGACCTGGATCTCTATTGGGGGGACGTGGGTAAGCTGAACCCGAAGGCGAAGCGTTTGGATATGTCCTGTGTCAAGGGAGAGGGACTGGAGGAATGGTCCCGGATCCTCCGGGGCTGGCTAGAGGAGAAAAGGAACGGATGACGAAGGACTCTCCTGTCCTAGAGAGTCTTAATCCTCGACAGAGGGAGGCGGTCTCCTACGAGGGGACCCCCCTTCTCGTCTTGGCCGGAGCCGGAAGCGGCAAGACCAGGGTCCTGACTAGCAAGCTGGCCTGGCTGGTGGCGGAGCGGTCGGTTCCCCCCTGGCGGATCCTGGCCGTTACCTTCACCAACAAGGCCGCCCGTGAGATGAAGGACAGGGTAGACGCCATGCTGGACGGCGGATACCCCTACGGTCAGATCTCCACCTTTCACTCCTTCGGGCTTCAGATGCTCTTCAGAAACAGAGACGCCTTGGAGGCTCGGGGATACAGGCGAAACTTCGTGGTCTTCGACAGAGGCGACTCGCTTTCCCTGGTGAAAAAATCCATGAAGGCCATGAAGTTGGACACCTCTCAGATGGAACCGTCCTGGGTCCTGGAATGTATATCCAAGGCCAAGACCGGCTCGGATCCGGTTAGCATGGACGGAGCTATTCTGGAAGGGGATATGGCGGAGCTCTACAGCCTCTACACCAAATCTCTGAAGGAACAGGGAGCCTTCGATTTCGACGACCTCATCGTCATGCCGCTTCATCTCATGTCCACCGATCGGGATATACTGAAAAAAGAGAGGGATAGATTGGACTGGATACTGGTGGACGAATACCAGGACGTGAACCGTCCCCAGTTTGCTCTCCTTCGCCTTCTGGCCGGAGACTCTCCTAACGTAATGGCTGTAGGGGACCCGGATCAGTCGATCTACGGATGGAGAGGGGCGGATATGTCGGTTATCCTTGGATTCGAACGGCATTTTCCCGGCTCGAAGGTGATCCTTCTGGAGCAGAACTACAGATCGACCGAGACCATACTGGACGCAGCCAACTCCGTGATAGGCAACAACGTAAACCGCCCGGAAAAGAGGCTCTGGACAGCCCGTTCCGGAGGAGAGCCTATAAACGTTGTGACCTTGGGGGACGAGCGTGCCGAGGCCCGTTACGTTTCCGACGTGGTCGAGGAGCTACTGTCCCTTGGATACCGTTATACCGATATGGCGGTGCTTTACCGGATGAACGCCCTTAGCAGAAACTTCGAACAGGAGTTCGTAAAAAGAGGACTCCCTTACAGAGTCGTCAAGGGCACCGCTTTCTACGACAGAAAAGAGATAAAAGACGCCATCTCCTACCTTCGTCTAGCAGTGAACCCCAGAGACGCCAGTGCTTTGGCGAGGGTGGCCAACGTCCCCCCGAGAGGACTGGGTGCAAAGGGATTGGAGTCGGTGGAATCCTATCTCTCGACCCACGCCTCCGAAGCCAGGACGACCTGGTGTCGCATAGCGGACGGAGGTTGCGGTCTCAGGGGAAAGGGCGATAAGGGCATAAGGGATCTGGCCCGGCATATGATATCGCTGATAGACATAGGCTCCGATTTGAACCGTGCCGTTGAGTATATAATGGACGTTATAGGTTACGGATCCTATCTGGAGAAGGGGTACCCCGATCAATTCGAGGAACGCAGGGAAAACGTCATGGAACTTACCTCCATATCTCCCGGGTCCGAGAGCCTTGAGGACGTCCTGGCTGAGATCGCTCTTTATACCGACCAAGAGGTAGACGACATACCTGATGGTATCAGCCTGTCCTCTCTCCACGCCGCCAAGGGACTGGAATTTCCAGTGGTATTCATTGTTGGCATGGAGGATGGAATCTTTCCTCACGGAAGATCCCTGGACGGAGGAAGAGACGAACTGGAGGAGGAACGAAGGCTTTGTTACGTTGGAATGACCAGAGCCGAAGAGAGGCTGTATCTGACCTCGTCTCGGTTTAGGCGTCTTTTCGGTTCCGTGATGAATAACGACGTTTCCCGATTCATATGGGAGATACCCGAGAACTACCGGGTCGTAGAGAGCAGAGCAGGGGAGGGACCTAATCATGTTCGTTTTGGGAATTACCGGGGATATCGGCGCCGGTAAGTCCACTGTGGCCTCCATCTTGGGCAACATGGGTGCCAGGGTCATAGACGCGGATCAAATAGTCCGTAGGCTTTGGAACCAAAGGGAGCTTGTGGACGCGGCCCGAGACAGATGGGGCGACTCCGTCTTGAACGAAGACGGAAAAATCTCCCCCTCCGCAGTTGCGGAGCGTTTTTTCGGAGAAGAGAAGGAATATCGTTGGCTTTGCCAACTCATCCATCCCATGGTCCGCAGAGAGATGGCCTCCGGGCTTTCGGCGGAACGGGGCTGGGTGGTGGTTGAGATCCCATTGCTTTTCGAGTCCGACGTTCCCTATTGGTGCGATATGACTCTTTACGTGACGGCGTCTCCGGAAAACAGGGTTGCGAGAAACTCCTTGAGAGGCCTGAACGGAGACGAGTTGGACAGGAGAGAGAGGTTCCTCACCTCCTCTGAGGAGAAAAAATCCATGGCGGATCTGGTGATCAGTAACAACGGATCCCTGGATGAACTGAAGGAGATCCTGAAGTCCCACGGCGAGAAGATGCTTCGGATGTCGTCTATATGCACGGTCAAGATCCAATGCGCCTTCAAAAAACAGGCCAGACAGCTTATATCGGGCATCCTCGGCAAAAAACTGGCCTACCAGGCCAACCTGGTCTCCCTGGAGACGGCCTATTCCAGATACGACCAGTTTCTCACGGATAACTGGGAGATTCAGTTCTACACCTTGGCACCTCTGGTGCCGAAGATATCCCGAGTGGCTTCGGAGATCATAAAGAAGGAGCCGACTCCTCTCGCCGTAGCCGATGTCCTAAGGGCCAGCCTGTCTTTCAGAGAGGCTCTCTGCGAGGCCTGTCTTTGAAGGTTATCACCAGTCACGTCGGCAGCGACTTCGACTCACTCGCCAGCATGATCGCCGCCGGGAAACTCTATCCCGACGGCGTTCCGTGTTTTTCCGGATCGGCTGAACGAAACGTCAGGGATTTCCTGAAAAGACATCGAGACCGATGGACCGTCCTGACTCCAAGAAAAATCAGGATGGACGAGGTAACCCAGCTTATAGTCGTTGATACCAGATCCATCCGGAGGTTGGGCGTCCTAGCCCCTCTGGTGGGACGTACGGACGTGGACGTCCACGTGTACGATCACCATCCGCCCTGTTCCGACGAAATAGACGCATCCAAAAAGGTGATAGAGCCTGTGGGGGCGGCGGTCACCCTCATACTCGAGGAGGTGCTCCGCAGGGGAATAGCTCCGACTCCCCACGAGGCCACCCTTTTCGCCCTTGGCATATACGAGGATACCGGGGGGCTCATATTCGGCGGAACCACCAAACGGGACTACGAGATGATGTGCCGCATGAGGGAATACGGCGCGGATTTCACCCTCATCCCCTCCGCCATTGAGATGGGCCTTTCCGCATCGGAACGCAGGATGATGGATAAGCTGGTGGAGAACGCCTGGGAGAGGTACATAGCCGGTGCCAGGGTTGTCTTCACCATGGCGGCGGTCGATAGCTATGTCGAGGGACTGTCCCTTTTCGTCCACCGTCTTCGTGATTTTTTCAGCGCCGACGTAGTTCTGTCCGCCGTGAGGATGGAGGGGCGTACCTATGTCGTCGGCAGAAGCAGACAGAACGTTCTCGATGTATCATCTCTGCTTAAACCTCTGGGAGGAGGAGGCCATCCCCAGGCCGCGTCCGCTACGGTAAGCGACAGGAGCCCTCAGAGGATTCTCCTGTCTCTCGAAAACCAGGTGGAGGAGCTTATAACCCCGGTTATGACCGTGTCGGGAATAATGACCAGCCCCGTCATGGCGGTGGACGAGGACAGCTCTGTGAACGACGCCTACAGGATAATGCTTCGCTACGGTCACTCCGCTCTTCCCGTTACCAGGCGTGGAGATCTGATAGGTCTTATAACCAGAAAGGACCTGGACAAGGCCCAGCTGCACGGATACGGAGAGGCCATGGTGGAAGAGTTCATGACGGAAGGGGTCATAACCGTTTCCTCGCAGGCTTCCATAGAGGAAGCCCATCGATCCATGATAACCCACAACATCGGCAGACTGCCGGTGGTGCGTAACGGAGATCTGATAGGAATAGTCACCAGAACCGACCTTCTGAGGGCTCTCTATCCCGCATCTATGCCCATGGAGGAAAGGCAGATAGCCCCGGATTACCCTTGGACCGAGCCGATGGAACGTCTGTTGGACAAGGGGCTTTCCTGCTCCGACAGAGAACTGCTTAAAACGATAGGCCGCAGGGCCCACGAGATGGGAATGGCCGCCTACGTCGTAGGAGGTGTCGTGAGAGATCTACTGCTCGATCGACCCGTCACGGATCTTGACGTTGTGGTGGAAGGCGACGCCACCGGCTTCATAAAATCCTGGGAGAGAGACGGTGCCGACGTATCGCTTCATGGTCGCTTCAAAACCGGCACGATTGCCTTTCCGGACGGAAGAAAGGTGGACGTCGCCACTGCCAGGAGGGAGTTTTACGAATTCCCCACGGCTCAGCCGACCGTCTCCAGCGACTCACTGAAACACGATCTCTACAGGAGGGATTTCACGGTCAATGCCATGGCTCTCTCCATCGGAGGGGAGACCTGGGGAACCCTGATAGATTACTTTGGCGGAAGGCGGGATATCCTGTCCCGTAAGTTGAGAAC
Organism: Dethiosulfovibrio peptidovorans DSM 11002; assembly: GCF_000172975.1. Taxonomy (NCBI): domain Bacteria; kingdom Thermotogati; phylum Synergistota; class Synergistia; order Synergistales; family Dethiosulfovibrionaceae; genus Dethiosulfovibrio; species Dethiosulfovibrio peptidovorans. The sequence goes on along the minus strand of NZ_ABTR02000001.1, from coordinate 2,501,901 downwards.
CCTGCACAACCTCAGCTTCGTTGAGGACCCGACCAGGATCTTCAGAGGAGTCAGACTCGAGCAGAGGCTCGGTTTTGACCTGGACGATAATGCTCTGAGAACGATGAAAAACTGTGTGAGAGGCGGCTTGTTCGGCGGACTCTCCGGGTTTCGTTTGAGATCGGAGCTGGAGATATCATTGAAGGAGCCCAGACCGTGGCCCATAGTCAAGAGAATGGCCGAACTGGGACTCTGGGAGCCCCTCTTTCCGGGAATACACCTGGGCAACAGGGTAGCCAGAACTCTGCGTCGCCTCTCCGTAGCGAGAGGCAGAATGGCCAAGGAGTTGATCCCTCTGGGAGACGACCTATGGATAGCCCCTCTGGCCGCCTTGCTCCAAGAGGGACCAGACGACCTGTGGCCCAGGGTCGCCGATAGATTGAACCTGGGTGCCAGGGAGAGATTTCTTCTTCGGATGAGTATAGACGGATTGGGAGGGGCGGAGGAAGCTATAGGAGGTCGATCTCCCAGAAAAAACTCGGAAATAGTGACCTTTCTGAGGGACGTCTCTCCGGTGGTCGCCCTTTACTGGGCTCTTTCCACCGCCCGTTGGCGTTTCAGGAGAAGGATACTGCTGTATCTGACCAGGCTGATCAAGGTGAAGCCCATGTTGTCTGGAAGCGACATATTGGCCATGGGATATTCGGAAGGACCTCGCGTTGGGAAAATCCTGGACTCGCTGCTTCTGGCCAGGCTGGACGGAGCTGTCGACACCAGAGACGATGAAATCGCCTGGGTAACTCGAAATTTTAAAAGAGAAGTAGAGATGGAAGGGAGATAACCATATGTCTGGACAAATCGCCGATATACTTCTGACCCTGCCTGCCGTGCTCTGGGCCATATCCTTTCACGAATTCTGCCATGGTTGGGTGGCCTATCAGCTGGGAGACCCCACCGCCAGAGACGCCGGCAGACTTACGTTGAACCCCTTGGCCCACTTCGACGTCATAGGGGCCATAATGTTGCTGTTGTTCCATTTCGGATGGGCCAAGCCTGTTCCCATCGACCCACGTTACTTCGGCAAGCCAAGGAGGGACATGGTGTTGGTCTCGGTGGCAGGGGTGGCGGGGAACATCTTCACCGCTTTGGTCGTAGGTCTGATACTGCGTTTCTTTCCCGGTCCCTTCATGGCCAGCCCGGCTCTCGGAAGGGTCATGATACTGATGGTCTACGTAAACGTAGGGCTTGCGGTGTTCAACCTCATCCCCATCCCCCCTCTGGACGGATCGAAATTGATTTACCCTCTTATTCCCCGATCCTGGATGAAGGGCTGGTTCTACCTTGAGAGGTACGGAATGATAGTGTTGTTGCTTTTGATCGCAGTCGGGGTGGTCGGGGCAATAATGCGCCCGGTCATGTACCTTTTTCTGAGACTTATACTGGCTTGAGGTGAATCTATGAGATTATTCGTTACCAACGATGACGGAGTGTACGCTCCTGGAATAGCGGCTCTGGCCAAGGCCCTTAAAGCCGGAGGTCACCTTGCGACAGTGGTGGCTCCCGATAGAGAGAGAAGTTCCGTAGGTCATGCCATAACCCTGACCAGACCATTAAGGGTCTGGTCTGTGGTCAGCGATCTTTACCCCCATGATCTAGACGTCCACGCCTGCGACGGAACCCCCTCGGACTGCGTGGTACTGGGGGTGGACGAGATATCCTCCGGCACGGACATAGTCATATCCGGGATAAACAACGGTCCCAACCTGGGAGACGACATAACCTATTCCGGTACGGTCTCAGCCGCGATGGAGGGATCCATCATGGGGTACCCATCGGTGGCAGTGTCGCTGAACTGTTCTAGAGGAGACGAAGAGCTCCATTACGATGCTGCCGCGGCGGTAGTGGTCCGTCTGGTCGATTGGCTTTCCCACAACCCCATGACGGACGATATAGTTCTGAACGTAAACGTACCGAACCTGCCTCTGACCATGATGAAGGGATTGAAGGTTACCCATAAGGGAGTCAGGGTTTACGCCGATAAGGTCACCAAACTACAGGATCCCTTCGGACGCACCTACTATTGGGTGGCCGGTAAGCCGGAGGACGATCTGGTGGAGGGCAGCGACGTATGGGCGGTGGCTCACGGCTACGTCTCCATAACCCCGATACACATGGACATGACCCATTATGGCACCTTGGATACTCTAAGGTCCGGAGGTTTGGAAAAGACGAGGATTTCCGAGGATTGAGAGGATAAAAAAGTGGCGATGGGGGGGATCCCATCGCCTGGGGTGGTGGATTTTGGAGGGTTCCACAAAACGTCCGCTTCTTGCGGACGACTACATAATAGCATCGGCCCCCTTTATGTCGATATAGGGAAAACCCCCTAATTTACTCCGTCTCTTTGGATCCATAAAGTCGAGCGTCCCGTCCTTGACATAGTTATGTCGCTGCTGTAAAGTACTTTATCAATCAAATCGGAATAAAGCGATGAAGAGAGCCAGTACCGATCGAAACCGGTCTCAGAGAGGGAAGCTCGTGGGCTGAAAGGCTTCCCGGCAAGGACTTTCGGGAATACCACCTCGGAGCTTGTTGTGTACTTCTTTAGAGAGCCGGTTTTTACCGGAACTGGAGTGGAACCGCGGCCGGACTCGGTCGTCTCCAGGCATTGGGCCTGTTGAGACGATCGGGTCCGGTTTTACTTTATCTAGAGGAGGTCTTTTTCATGGCTCAGGGAATTTTAAGGAGATACGGGGAACATCTTCCTATAACGGACAGAACTCCCGATCTGTCTCTCTGCGAGGGTAGCACCCCGCTTATCCCTCTGATAAATCTCGGTAGGGAGCTCTCCGTCGAGCTTTACGCTAAATTCGACGGTTTAAACCCCACCGGGTCCTTCAAGGACAGAGGGATGGTCCTGGCGGTGGCTAAGGCACTGGAGGAAGGGGCCCGTTCTGTGGTCTGTGCCTCCACAGGCAACACCTCCGCCTCCGCCGCTGCCTACGCCGCCAGGGCAGGTATCCCCTGCTTCGTGGTCCTACCTTCCGGCAACGTGGCCATGGGCAAGCTCGCCCAGGCCATCGCCTACGGAGCTAAGGTAGTACCTATAGAGGACAATTTCGACGTCGCTCTTGACCTTGCAAGAAAAGGGGCGGAGGAGATGGGCATGGCGATAGTCAACTCGGTCAACCCTTATAGGCTTATGGGACAGAGAAGCGCCTCCTGGGAGATCTGCGACGAGCTGGGCGATCGGCCCGACTGGTTGGTGTTGCCTGTGGGCAACGCTGGAAACATCTCCGCCTACAGGGAAGGCTTCGATTACTATTCCTCTTTGGGACGCTGCTCCGGATTGCCCCGGATGGTAGGAGTTCAGGCTTCCGGTTCGGCCCCTCTGGCATTGGGACGGGAGTTTCCCGAACCGGAAACCGTGGCGACCGCCATAAGGATAGGCCGTCCGGTAAACGCGGAGAAAGCAAAAAAAGCCGTATCCGACAGCGGGGGAGCCTTTCTCGCGGTGGACGACGAAGATATACTAGAAGCCCAGAGGCTCTTGGCCGGTAGGGATGGGATCTTCGCCGAGCCCGCTTCCTGTGCCGGAGTGGCGGGACTGATGAAACTGAAGGAACGGGGCGAGTTGCCCGAGGGCATAAGAATAGTCACGGTCCTGACGGGGAACGGCCTCAAGGATCCGGACGCCCTTCTATCCAGAATCTCTCCGATCGAGCCGGTGAAGGCCCAATGGTCCGTCCTGGAGGAGATCTTCAGGTCATGATATCCGTAAGGGTCCCAGCCACCAGCGCCAACATGGGGTCGGGGTACGACTCCATCGGCTTGGCACTGGGGTTTTACAACGTTTTCAAGGTCAAAGGATTTCTTGAAAGAGGAATCTACAAAATAGAGGTCTTGGGCGAAGGGGCTGGCGAGGCGGAAAAACCGGAGGAAAACGGATTCGTCCTGGCCTACGAGGCCACCTGTCGGAGATGGGGAATAGCCCCCCCCGGGCTGGATCTGCTGAGCCTCAACGCGATCCCGTTTTGTCGAGGGTTGGGAAGCTCCTCCTCCGCCATAGTCGGAGGAGTTATGGTGGCGAACGAGCTCAGAGACGAGCCCCTTTCCAAGGAAGAACTTCTGCCCCTCATGGTAGAGTTGGAGGGACACCCGGACAACGTGGTTCCCTGCTGTCTGGGCGGTTTCGTGGTCAGCTGCTGGCTCGATGGAGACCTGCGCTACGTAAGGCTCCCCTGCGGAGAGGAGGAGATGACCGCCGTGGTGGCCGTTCCCGACGTGAGGGTCCCTACCTCTCAGGCGAGAGCGGCTTTGCCTAAGTATGTCCCTATGGAAGACGCTGTTTTCAACCTGGGCCGTTCCGCTCTTTTAGCCGCTTCCTGGGCCACTGGAAAGTGGGAAAATCTCTCATGGGCGGTAGGGGACCGTATTCACCAGCCATTTCGGTCGAAGCTTTTTCCCGGAGGGGAAAAAATTCTCGAGACCTTGAGGGAAATTCCCGGATGCGACGGCGTGGCAATAAGCGGATCCGGCCCTACCATGGTGGCCTTCACCAGATGGTCTCCTGAAAAGCTCGCCAGGCCTATGTGCCGGATTTTTGCCGAGGCCGGAGTTCACTCCCGGTTTTTCGTATTGGACGTCGATCGTTACGGAGCATCGGTCGAAACGACGTCGGATTTCAAAACCCTTTGAAGAGAGGAGATGTCTATGAAATGTCCGGTTTTTCCATAGATACCATCGTCTGCGACGTCGATGTCGCTAAAGTGGCGGTGCTGGGGGTTCCCGATCGTCCCGGCATAGCGGCCCATCTTTTTTCCGCCCTTAAAGAGGCTCAGGTACCAGTCGAGATGGTCATCCAGAGCGTCATGAGAGGAGACGTAAACGACATAGCCTTTCTGATAAAGGACTCCCGCATAGGAGAGGCCATAGACGTCTGTCGCAAGATGCCCGGCGAAATAGGCGCCCAGGGGGTGACCTTCGATACAGAAATATGTCGAGTGGCCCTTTATGGAAAGGGCTTTTCCGGCCGTCCCGAACTGCTGTCCGACGTCTTTTCCGCCCTGGCCGAGAGGGGCATAAACCTGGAGATGATAGTGGAGACTCCAGAATCTCTGTGTTGCATCCTGGCTAAATCCAGATCGGAAGAGGCGTTGGATATTCTCAAGAAAAGGTTCGATTCCTGAATTTTTTGAGGTACAATACCGGGAGTGCTATGAAAGTTTACATAGACCTTTGGAGGGATCGATTTGAGACTTTGCTATATGGACGGAAACTTCCTTCCCTTTGATCGTGCCGCTCTTCCTCTCTCGGATCACATAATACTTCGAGGCATAGGAGTCTTCGATCTCGTCAGGACCTACGGCAGAAGGCCCATGATGATGACCTATCATCTGGAGAGACTCTTGAAATCCGCTTCGGCCCTGGGAATAGAGAACAAGCTTGGAGTGGAGGCTATGAAATCCATAGTCAGAGAGGGAATCGGCCGGATGGATGGAGACGGAGAGGTTCTGGTGAACTTCTACATAACCGGAGGAGATAATTTCGTGGACGGATGTCGTTTCCCCGATCCCCGTTATTTCGTTTCCTTTCAGGACCTGGTTCTTCCCGATAAGGAGCTTTACGTCAAGGGAGTCCGGCTTTTTCCCCTGGACAGAGCTAGGCTGATGCCTTCGGCGAAAAGCATAGACTACAGTGCCGCCTTGGCAAAAAACAGCGTCGATCCCGGGGCCCTTGAAGTGCTTTACTGTCCAGGGGGCGGAATAACCGAGGCGGGACACAGCAGTTTCTTCATGATAAAAGACGGAAAGGTCGTAACCGCTCCGGACGACGTGGTTCTAGCCGGAACCACCCGATCTCTTCTCCTTCAGATACTGACGGAAAACGAGATCGACCTGGAGCTGCGGGTTCCGTCTCTGGAGGAGCTGTCCGAGGCCCAGGAGGCCTTTATAACCGGATCGGTGAAGGAAATAATGCCGGTCGTTCAGGTAGGGGACATAACGGTGGGGGACGGCGATCCCGGAGAAGTTACCGGTAGGATAAGGAAGCTCTACCGAGAGAACATCCCGAGATGGCTGGAGTAGCGAAGATCGTCTCTCTCGTTCGTTCGCTTTTCGAGAAGGCGATAAAAAAGGCGATACCGGCCGAAACGGTAAACCGTAAGGACAGAATATCCCTGAAGAGACTCTTTCAGACCCTGCCGGACGGAGTGGTCCTGCTGGACCCGAACGAGAAAGTAGTGGACGTCAACGACGCCTTTCTCGGTATATTCCGTTTTTCAAGAAAAGACCTGCTGGGTAAAAAACTGGACGAGATGATTCTTCCCCCCGACAGGGTGGACGAGGGGCTGGCGATAAACCGAAGGATATTAGAAGATAAAAAAGTAGAGTTAGAGGGAACCCGCCTCAGAGGCGACGGAGAGATCATAAAGGTAATGATCTTCGGGTGCCCCATAGAGGTGGACCGAAAACTCGTCGGTTTCTACGGCATATATCGGGACGTCACGAAACAGGCCGAGGTTGAGGCGAAGGTCCGCCGTCTGGCCTTTCGAGATGAACTGTGCGACCTTCCCAACAGGGTGTCTTTCGTGAGGGAAGGCCGCTTCAGGGTAAAGAGGGGTGAGCCCTTCTCGATTCTTTACATCGATCTGGACCGGTTCAAAAACGTGAACGATACCTTAGGACACGCCATAGGCGACGAGTTGCTCCGTTGCGTGGCAGACCGCATCTCCAGGGCGCTCGATCCCTCCTCCATGGTATCCCGTCTTGGCGGCGACGAGTTCGGAGTCATGATATATTCCGACGATTACTGCGACGCCTACTCGGTGGGTAAATCGATATTGGACTGCATGGATGGGCCGTTCAAGCTTTCTGAAAGGGCCCATATATCCATAGGCGCCTCGGTGGGAATCTCCGTCTATCCTGATCACGGCATCACCTGGGAAGATCTTTTCGGCCATGCCGATATAGCCATGTACGAGGCTAAGAAATCGGGACGAAAGATAGTCTTCTTCGACGACGTAATGGGGGTCTCTTTTCGGGAGCGTATAGGCATGGAACGTCGCCTCGCCGACTCTCTTGCGAGAGAGTCGGGGCTGTCTCTGGCATATCAGCCAAAGGTGGACATGTCCTCCGGAGAGGTCTTGGGGTTTGAGGCCCTCTGTCGTTGGAAAGACGGAGAGGAAGATCGCTCTCCCGAGCTTTTCATACCGGCCGCTGAGGAAACAGGCCTCATAGTTGATCTGGGACGATGGGTTATGGAGAAGGCCTGTCGTAGAGGGGCACTCTGGCTGAAGGAGGGACTTAGAGTTCCCCTGGCCGTTAATATATCGGCGAAACAGGTTCAACAGGACGACTTCGTCCTCATGGTAGACCGAATCCTGGAGGAAACGGGATTTCCTCCGGAACTTCTGGAGCTGGAGCTGACCGAGTCGACCCTGATGAAAGACCTGGACAGAAGCTGCAGTATGTTGGAGAGTCTGAAAGAACTGGGCGTCTCCCTCGCCATAGACGATTTCGGAACGGGATACTCGTCTCTCGCCTATATGGCCCGTTTCGACGTGGACATCCTCAAGATAGACCGATCCTTCATGCCTGGTAAAGAGGCTCCACCGTTGAACGAGGCTATAGTGAAGAGCGTCGTGGCCCTCGCCGATGCGAGAGGGCTTAGGGTGATAGCCGAAGGAGTGGAGACGGAGGAACAGAGAGATCTGCTCCTCCGCATAGGCTGTGTGTCGGCGCAGGGCTTTCTCTACAGCCGCCCCGTGCCGGAAGAGGCCGTAGCCGATCTGTTTTCTCGTGGCTTCGGTTCCCTTCAGCCCTCCTTAAGGTAGTTTCTTGCCGGCTTTTTCCCTGTAGAACTCTCTGTAGAAGACGAGGTTTTTCCTGAGCAGCTCCGGGGTATCCAGGCCGTAAGGACAATGGTTCTTACAGTGATCGCAGTGTATGCAGTCCTCTATCTTTTCCATCTTGTCACGCCACTCGTCGGACATGAAGGGCTGCCAGGGCATCCTGCCCAACAGAAGTGACATCCTGGCCGCCTGAGGAATGTCTATTCCGGCGGGGCAGGGCAGACAATAGCCGCATGAACGGCAGAAATCGCCGGAAAGTGCCTTTCTGTCCTCGTCTATGAGATCCTGGAGCTCCTCCAGCGACGGAGGAGCCGCTTCCAGCTCGAGAAACTGTTCCAGCTCCGACTTTTTCTGCATTCCCCATATGGGTACCACGTTATCGAACTGTCTCAAAAAGGCGAAGGATAATCTGGCGTCGGTGATAAGCCCGCCGGACATACCCTTCATGGCGATGAACCCGACGTTCCTTTTCGAGCATTCCTCCACCAGCTCCACGTCCCTCTGGGCCGACAGATGGTTCAGGGGAAACTGTACCGTGTCGTAATATCCCGAGCGAACCGCCTCCATCGCCCTGTCCAGGCTGTGGTTGGTGTAGCCTATGAAACGAACCTTTCCCTCTTCTTTCAGCTCCGCCAGGGCGTCGTACATGCCGTCCTCTCCGCCGGGCAGAAAAACCTTCTTCGGATTGTGAAACTGCAGTATGTCCACGTAGTCGGTCTTCATCGTCGCCAGACTGGTCTCCACGTGCTCCCTGAGCTCCTGGGGCGTCGTGGCGTGGCTTTTGGTGGATATAACGATGCTGTCTCGAACGTCCGACAACGCCTTTCCGATCTTTTCCTCGCTGTCCGTGTAGGCCCTGGCGGTGTCGAAGTAGTTGATCCCCTTCTCGAACGCCTCCCTCAACAGCTCTGCCGCATCCTCAAGCGGAATCCTCTGTACCGGAAGAGCGCCGAAGCCGCTTCTGGTGACGGAAAGCCCTGTCCTTCCTAAAATCATCTTTTCCAAATGAAGCCCCCCTCTCTGTGTGTAGATTATAGGGCAAGAGAGTCTTTCTTGGGGAAAGGGAGCGGAAGATGTGCCTAAATATATATTTAGGGTAGCTACGACTTAAAATGTCGTATGCCTGGTGTAGTATTTTAATGTCAACTTTTCTGAAGGTCAGAAGAGGGCTGAGTAGAAGGTTTAATTATTCCTGCTGAAAATATGATCTACAAAATGTAACTACTCAGTAAGCTAGGTCGTTGGAGTGTCTGTAAGGGGGTGTTAGAACAGGGCAGGAAGATACCTTATTAAAGCTGAAATTCTTTAAACAAGGAGATCTTCTAAATTAAAAAGAAAGAGGTATTTTATCATGACAAAAAGGTTTGTAAGTCTGTTCTTGTTGGCCTTTCTAGCGGTGGCAGTATTTTCTTGTCCCACCTGGGCCTCGGCTTTCTCACAGCCTCAAAAACCGTCAGATCCCATACCAGCGGACAATGCCGTCGATGTTCCATTGGACCAAACGTTATCCTGGGCACGCTGTTACAACGAGGATGGAACTCCGATAGCAGGATATACTATTCAAGTAAGAAACGAAAAGGGAACGTACATGAGCAGTGGAAGTATTTCATCTATAGGGCCAAGTAGAATCACTTTCGAAACGTCCGGCTTTTACCCGGGGGATAAGTACACGTGGGAAGTTAGTGCTAGGGACAACAAAGGGAGTACCTGGAAAAGTAAGTTTAGTTTTACGACGACAGCCGTAGCTTTGCAGACCGGAAAAGCAATTCTTGCGTACTCTATTCCCGGTCAGGTGAGCTCTATAATTGACAGCTCCGCTCATACTGTCACCGTGACCATGCCTAGCGGCACGGATGTATCGTCTATGGTGGCTGAGTTTACCCTCTCCGATGGAGCCTCTTCTGAGGTCGGCGGAGTAGCTCAGATAAGCAAAAAGACCGCCAACGACTTTACGAATCCCGTTACCTATAGAGTTACCGCCGAGGATAAAAGCGTTCGAGACTGGGTAGTCACGGTAAACGTTGCCCCAGCTCCAAGGATCGGCAAGGATATAACCAGTTACTCTATTCCCGGTCAGGTGAGTTCTATAATCGACAGCTCCGCTCATACCGTCACCGTGACCATGCCTAGCGGAACGGATGTATCCTCTATGGTGGCCGAATTTACCCTCTCAGGTGGAGCCTCTTCTGAGGTTGACGGAGTAGCCCAGATAAGCAAAAAGACCGCCAACGACTTTACGAATCCCGTTACCTATAGAGTTACCGCCGAGGATAAAAGCGTTCAGAACTGGGTAGTCACGGTAAACGTTGCCCCGGCTCCAAGAATCGGCAAGGATATAACCAGTTACTCTGTTCCCGGTCAGGTGAGCTCTATAATCGACAGCTCCGCTCATACCGTCACCGTGACCATGCCTAGCGGCACGGATGTATCGTCTATGGTGGCTGAGTTTACCCTCTCCGATGGAGCCTCTTCTGAGGTCGGCGGAGTAGCTCAGATAAGCAAAAAGACCGCCAACGACTTTACGAATCCCGTTACCTATAGAGTTACCGCCGAGGATAAAAGCGTTCGAGACTGGGTAGTCACGGTAAACGTTGCCCCAGCTCCAAGGGTCGGCAAGGATATAACCAGCTACTCTATTCCCGGTCAGGTGAGCTCTATAATCGACAGCTCCGCTCATACCGTCACCGTGACCATGCCTAGCGGAACGGATGTATCCTCTCTGGTGGCTGATTTTACCCTCTCCGATGGAGCCTCCGCTGAGATTGGATCTCTAAGTCAGGAGAGTGGGGTAACCGCTAATGATTTTACATCCCCCGTCTCTTACAAGATAATCGCAGAAGATAAGTCTTTTCTGAATTGGACTGTCACGGTATATCTAGATACCGATCCTGTTACACCGGTGATACCAAAGGTTGAGCCTTCCGATATAGAACCTTTTAAATTGGAAGATGAAGATATAAGCTCTGACAGTGGAGCAAAGCCTATGACTTCCAGTGAGACAGCAGACATAGTCAACGGCAACGGAGATCTTTTGAAATTATTTAGCGAGGATAAAGTAGCGGAGATAGTTGCCGTGAATCTTGACGGTGATGTAAAGGATATAAAGTTTCCTGCAAAGAAGGATCACGCTAAGAACGTGACGGATATAGCCGTTAAATACGAAGGCTCTCAGGCTATAACTCCTGTGATTGTTCAGATAAAAAACAATGACTCTGATGATGGAGATAACTTTGATTTATCTCTTCCTGTGGCCCAGATCAGGTCTCTTATGGCGAACGTCTCCAATAACACCCTGACCTTCCGTCTTAAAATCTCCTCAAAAGAAAGCGTGATAATGTTCAACGGGAGAAATTTGGTAGCGGAAAGACTCGCTACAGTAGAGGAAAAGGACGGGGAGTACTACGTTGTTGTAAATGTGTCCAATCGTCCAGGGACTGGTTTAACCTTCGAGGATCTATCGGGGTCCGTCTTTGCTGTGGATACGGAAGAGCATCTGATACAGACTATCATGGAAAAGATAGGCTCAAGGAATTATAGCTATCAGGATCTTGTGAACATGGGATTATTGAATCTTGATTCGTTTAAATGGTATGAATATAAGAGTGAAATAGATAAACTGGTGGATCCAGTAAAAGAGGATATTCAAAAAGCTATCGATGCAATCAATACCGCAAAGCCTGTTCCCGCAAGCAGTGGAAGCGGTGGCGCTGGATGCTCTATAGGTGGGATTGCCCCAGCGGCACTTTTCTTGCTCTTGCCTTTGCTCCTGTTCCAGAAAAAATAACCGTATCAAAAAGTCCTCTTGCCTGAATGGCTAAGTTACCGAAGCCTAAACAGAGCTAGAGTTGCTACGGAGAGCGCCATTTTCTGGCGCTCTCCGATCTGGTGCAGTTCAACTGGGTCAACAGCTAATGTGAGAGCTAAAAACCCTATTTTAAGATTCGTTTGCTATGTTTATAAAGCATGTTTCTTAGACGTTAGGAGGAGTAATATGAAAGATACAAAATTAGAGCGAGAAAGCGTGGTCGATAATTCAGATCCGCAGCCTTTTGATACTGGGACTATAGCGAAAATTTTCATGATTGTATTTCGTGTGGTGGGCTTTATAGCAGTAGCTATAGTATCAATAGCTGCTGCATTAACTATACTCTATTCGGGAGGAAGGGATTCATAGCCGAAAAAGGGACCACCATAACGGCACACAGCGAAGAGAATCGGTTCTCTGAGATGTTCCATGTCCATGTAGGCTCTTTTACCCCCACTTGTAGGATGTTACATGTTTTGTCTTCCCGGTGTTATCTGTGGTATCGTAGATTTGCGGTAGCCTTCCTACCCTTGTGGGAGGGCTGCTGTTACGTTGTACTTCAAGTAAATGTGCGAAAGATATTGTACGTTATTGGCGAATTAGAGGAACAAGTGGTATGTTCCATTTTGGAACATACCACTCAACACGGAGCCATTGGGGGAAAACACAGATCCAACCGATCAAGCTCTGTGCATAGGTTGAGACTGGTGGCGCGGATACTCATACATCCGATGATAAATCGGATAAATAATTATGAATCATAGATAGGAGCAATAAATGGTAGATCCAATAGAAAATCAAGTGATACGATTGCTCGAAGCAGCGGAAGATCTATATCACCGTCTTGTGTTGATAGTTGGAAAAAGTGGTTCCGGTAAAACTTCCGTTGTTCAAAATTTGGCAAAACTGTATGATGTCGAGCCTATCAATATCAATCTGTGCCTATCGAAGGAGTTGCTTGAATTAACTGGAAAACAAAGGCAATTGAGGTTGGGCAGGATTTTAGCACAGACAGTCAACGGGAATGGGGACAAGGTTTTTCTGGACAACATTGAGATCCTTTTTGATGTTGAGCTTAAGCAGGATCCGTTGCGCTTGTTGCAGGGAATATCCCGAAATTTAACTGTTGTGGCATCTTGGAATGGCACCTTTGAAAAAGGCAAGCTGATATATGCGGAGCCAGGTCACCGAGAATATAGAAGTTACGATTTAACAGACACTCTGGTTGTCAGCGTGAGCGGTGAGGCTACGTTAAATTTAAAAAAAACTAAGCGAGGGTAGACTAATATGAAGTACGGAGAGCTAATTCAATTTGATCCAATAGAATCGGTCGTTCAGCTACGGGATGCTGATAAAAAAAGTGCTGCTCATCAACTGGTTGATACTTACGTAATTTCTGATGAAATGGCAGAGCGAATGGTTCGCATTGTAATTCCTCAGCTTCAGTTTGAACAGCCCGTCGATAACAAAGGCCTCTTGGTGGTCGGTAATTACGGTACCGGTAAATCTCACTTGATGTCTGTCGTTTCCAGTATTGCTGCCGATGCATCTCTGCTTGACAGTCTAAACCACGAAAGCGTTAAGTCGGACGCAGAAAAGATTGCCGGTAAATTTAAGGTCATCCGTACAGAAATTGGAGCAACGACCATGTCACTCAGAGATATTCTGGTGGCAGAACTGGAAGAGCATCTCGAGAATATGGGCGTAAGTTACCTCTTCCCGGACTCGGGAACAATCACCAGCCATAAGCGGGTTTTTGAAGACATGATGTCCAAGTTTGGCGAAGTTTTTCCTGAACAAGGTCTCCTACTGGTAGTCGATGAGCTACTGGATTATCTGAGGACTCGAAAGGATCAGGAGCTTATCCTCGATTTGAACTTCCTTCGCGAAGTCGGCGAGGTTTGCAAGGACCTTCGCTTCCGTTTTATGGCCGGTGTGCAGGAAGCCATATTTGACAGCCCGAGATTCGCCTTTGTCGCTGACAGCATTCGTCGGGTAAAAGACCGGTTTGAACAGATACTTATTGCCCGAAACGACGTTAAGTTTGTGGTCTCGGAGCGTCTGTTAAAGAAAACCACAGAACAACAGGCAAAGATCAGAGATTATCTCACCCGGTTTGCCAAATATTACGGTGGCATGAACGAGCGCATGGACGAATTTGTCCGGCTATTTCCGATACACCCTGATTACATAGATACGTTCGAAAGAGTGACCGTTGTCGAAAAGCGTGAAGTCCTCAAAACCCTATCCATAGGCATGAAGGGCTTTTTGGATAAAGACGTCCCGGACAACGAGCCCGGCCTGATCGCCTTTGACAGCTACTGGAATACCTTAAAACAAAATCCATCCTTCCGGGCTATCCCAGAAATCCGGGCGGTGATTGACTGTAGTCAAGTGTTGGAATCACGGATCGAAAACGCCATCACCCGCAAGCAATACAAACCCATGGCACTCCGCCTGATCCACGCGTTATCCGTCCACCGCCTAACCACTGGTGATATCTACGCGCCAATGGGAGCCAGCGCAGAGGAACTGCGCGACCGTCTCTGTCTGTTTGATCCATTGATTGCAGAGCTGGGCAGTGATGAGCCCGACAAGGACCTGCAGACCCACGTTGAAACCGTTCTTCGAGAAATACATAAAACCGTCAGTGGTCAGTTTATCTCCTTTAACGCTGATAACCGTCAGTTCTATCTTGACCTAAAGAAAACCGACGATTTTGACGCCCTGATCGACAGACGGGCCGAGAGCTTGGGTGATGCACAGCTCGATCGATTCTATTATGAAGCCTTAAAACGAGTCATGGAATGCCAGGACTCGACCTATGTGACCGGTTACAAAATATGGCAGCACGAACTGGTCTGGCAGGATCACAAGGCTGCCCGCACCGGCTACCTCTTTTTCGGTGCACCCAACGAGCGATCTACTGCCGTACCGACCCGGGATTTTTATATCTACTTCATTCAGCCAAACGACCCACCACGATTTAAAGATGATAAGGTCAGCGACGAGGTCTTCTTCCGCTTAAAGCCGTCAAAGGATACCGGTGAAGAATTCCAGACATCTCTGAAAAGCTATGCCGCAGCCCTCGACTTAGCGGGCACATCTTCAGGCCATGCCAAGGCCACCTATGACGCCAAAGCGAATGGCTTCCTGAAAAAACTGGTGCAATGGCTGCAAAAACATATGTTGGAGGCCTTCGAGGTTACCTATCAGGGCCGGGCCAAATCCATGACGGAATGGGCAAAAGGCAAGTCCATCAGAGACATTTCAGGTCTATCACCGCACGAAACCATCAACTTCCGGGATCTTGTCAACACCATTGCCGGAGTGTGCCTTGCACCTAACTTTGAAAATCAGGCACCCGAGTACCCGTTTTTTCCCGTCCTGATTACCGAGAGCAACAGGGCTCAAGCGGCCCAAGATGCTCTCCGGGCAATCGGCGGCCAGAACCGAACAAAACAGGCAACGGCTGTACTAGATGCCTTGGAACTTCTGGATGGAGAAAAGATAGCCCCTTACAAATCCAAATACATAAGTTTCATCCTCGACATCGTAAAGGCCAAAGGTCACGGCCAGGTCGTCAACCGGAATGAAATCATCAAGGACGATCACGGTTTGGAATATATGAATCCGGATAGCTCTCGTCTTGAACCGGAATGGGTAACGGTGCTGATAGCCGCTCTGGTTTACTCCGGCGACATCGTTCTGTCTATCCCTGGGAAGAAGTTCGACGCTACCGGACTCCAGCAGCTTGCGGCAACTGGAATGGATGAACTCATCCGATTCAAGCACATTGAGCAACCCAAGGAATGGAATCTCCCGGCACTCAAGTCTATGTTCGAACTTCTCGGCATGACACCTGGAATGGCCCAGCTGATTACTCAAGGCAAAGAAGAACCGATTCAGGATCTGCAGCAAGCCGTAGGAAAACTGGTTAAACGGATCGTGATGACACAACAGGCCTTGCGTGAAGGGCTTTCCTTCTGGGGACTTGATCTTCTTGCCGGGACCGATCTGGCCAATCAGGTATCTGGACTGGATGCTGCCAAGACGTTCCTTGAGTCGCTCCAAGCCTACACATCACCGGGCAAATTGAAGAATTTCCGCTACAGCATGGACGAAGTGAAGGCCCATGAAAAAGCGGTAAAAGCGCTGGATGATCTAGATGCTCTGCGAAAATTTGTCATGGACCACAGTCCGACGGCCTCATGGCTTTCAACCGCCGAGGGCGTCCTTCCTCCAGAGCATAACTGGGTGAACCGCATGAAAAACACCCGGCAGGATGTACTGGAAATGCTCAATCAGACTGACCTGACAAAGCTGGCGAACCAGTCCCAGGTTATCGGAGCAAAACTTCAGCAGCTTAAAAAAGACTACATCGTTGTCTACATCGGCCTGCATACCAAGGCCCGACTGGGCGTAAACGACGACAAACGCAAAGCAGCCTTGGTGGAAGACCATCGACTGCAGACGCTCCTGAAGCTGGCAGGTGTCGATCTGATGCCGAGACAGCAACTCATTGATTACCAGAACCGGTTGGCCGGGCTGAAAAGCTGCTTTGCCTTGACCGAAGGGAATTTGGATACCACACCGGTCTGTCCTCACTGCGGGTTCCGCCCATCGGTGGAAACGGGTGTCGCCCAAGGTTCACAGATGATCGATCAGATGGATAACGATCTCGAAGCCATGGTGGGTAACTGGACTTCAACGCTTCTGGCTAATCTGGAAGATCCGATCACCCAAGCTAACATGAACCTACTGAAGGTAGACGATCGTGAGCCGCTGGAAGCGTTTATCAAATCCGGGGAGCTGCCGGTTCCGTTGGATACAAACTTTGTCCATGCCCTGAAAGAAGTGCTGTCTGGGTTGGTTAAAGTATCGGTTAAAGCGCAGGAGTTACAAAAAGCATTGCAGATTGAAAGTGGCCCGGCAACACCTACAGAGATCAAAAAGCGGTTCGACGATTTCATCGATCAGCTGACCAAAGGCCAGGATCCGGCTAATGTGCGAATCGTCATGGAGGGATGAACCACGGATGGACACGAATGAACACGAAATTGGCAAGTTGATTCAGCAGGGCGAAAGCTTGGAGCTGGAATTCAAGAGCGACTCAAAGTGTCTGCCGGATCGTGATTTGGTGGCTGCCGTAGTGTCTTTGGCCAATACTGATGGAGGAGATCTCTTGCTTGGTGTCGAGGATGACGGCACGGTTACCGGTTTGCACGCGAATCACCTCAATGTAACGGGGATTCCTTCTCTCATCGCCAATAAAACCAATCCTGCCATATCCGTTAGAGTGGAACGGTGTGATCTGAAGGGCAAAACCATCGCCCGCATTATCGTGCCCAAGTCTCGCCAGCTAGTATCGACATCCGAAGGTCTTCTGGTAAAGAGACGACTCAAGCTGGATGGTACACCTGAAGCGGTGCCGTTTTACCCGCACGAGTTCATTCAGCGACAATCATCAATGGGAATTGTCGATCCTTCAGCCATGGTTCTGGAGCAAATCGACCTCTGTCAACTCGATCCTCTGCAACGACTGCGCATTCGGAACGCTATCAAAAAATACGGAGGCGATCAGTCTTTGCTGGCGCTGGCCGATGAGGAACTGGATGGCGCCCTGGGGCTTTGTCGAGAGGTGGGCGGCGCAAGGCGTCCGACGATAACCGGTTTACTGCTCTTGGGAACCGAAGAACTGTTACGTGAGAACCTTCCCTCTTACGAGGTGGCCTTTCAGGTATTGCAAGGCACGGATGTCAAGGTCAATGAGTTCTACCACAAGCCTCTGCTGGAAACCTTCGAGGAAGTGGAGCTTCTTTTCAGGGCAAGAGTTGAGGAAGAAGAGATTCATGTGGGTCTTTTCCGGGTTCCGGTTCCCAACTATGATCGTCGCGCCTTCCGGGAAGCCTTCGTCAATGCCCTGGTTCACCGGGATTTCAGCCGTCTGGGAGCCGTACATGTTAAAATCACGGATGACGGACTTTCCATCAGTAATCCCGGAGGGTTTGTGGAAGGCGTTACCTTGAACAACTTGCTGGTTGCCGATCCCCGTTCCCGCAATCCTTTGCTAGCCGACGTGATCAAACGCATTGGCCTGGCTGAACGTACCGGGCGTGGCATTGATCGCATTTACGAAGGTATGCTTCGCTACGGCAGGTCTGCTCCGGATTATTCCATGTCCAACGAGTTCACAGTAGTCGTGCAACTGGTCGATACGGCTGCTGACCTCGATTTTCTCAAGATGGTGGTCGAGCAGGAGGAAAAGCTGGAGAACATGCCTATCGACTCCCTGATCATCCTGTCCCGTCTGCGAGAGGAACGCCGTTTGACCACCGCTGACCTTGCCCCATCTGTCCAAAAGACGGAGGCCAATGTTCGGGCTACTCTGGAAAAACTGGTGGAAACCGGCTTTCTGGAACCTCACGGTGTTGGCAGGGGCCGGACCTATACACTTAGCGCGACGGTGTACCAAAAGGCAGGAAAGAAGTCTGAATATATACGCCAGGCCGGTTTTGCACCGATCCAGCAGGAGCAGATGGTGCTGAATTATATCGCAACCCATGGCAGTATTAAACGAGCGGATGCCACTGATTTGTGTCGCATCAGCCCGTTTCAAGCCACGCGATTACTTAAACGCATGGTAAAAAATAGTTTGATATCGCCGATTGGACAGGGAAGGGGGACTCGTTATGTGCAAAAATAACAAAAATACGAGCAGCGCACGCAATCGTTCGTATTTTACGAGCGGCGAACGTGTCTGCACCTATTTATGCTCGCCGAGCGTAACTGGCCGTACCGAGCAAAAGCGAGCTTTACCAACGTGCATAGAATCGCGCAGAACTTGGCTTTATTATCATTCGTGTGAATTTATGTCAATTCGTGGTTTAAATAGAGAAGAATATGAATAAACAAAAAAAATTATTTAAGACAAAGTTTATTCCCGGCAAACTGGGTAGCGGCAACCTTTTTGAGGAAGAGCTTGTTCCCGCGAATGATGGGCCGGTGAAATGCCTTGGTCTGGAATTTGAAAACGACGACGCCAGGCGTGCCCACTTTACGGAGGAACTGCGCAAAAAACTGCAGGATCCGGAATTCCGCAAGATTGAGGGCTTCCCGATCGGTGAAGATGAGGACATCCTAAAACTGAGCGATCCGCCATATTACACAGCCTGCCCGAACCCATGGATCGGTCAGTTTATTGAGGAATGGGAGAGCCAAAAGCCGGAAAAGCCAGCGGACTACCATTATCACAGGGAGCCTTTTGCCGCCGATGTCAGCGAGGGGAAAAATGACCCCATTTATAACGCCCACTCTTATCATACCAAGGTGCCGCACAAAGCAATTATGCGCTACATCCTGCATTACACAGAACCGGGGGACATTGTTTTTGATGGTTTCTGTGGAACCGGTATGACAGGTGTGGCTGCCCAGATGTGTGGTGATCGGGATGTGGTCACGTCGCTTGGTTATCAAGTGAAACCAGATGGCACTATTCTTCAGGAAGAGACTGATGAGGATGGCAAAAAAGTATGGAAACGCTTCTCAAAACTCGGCGCTCGCAAGGCCGTGTTAAATGACCTGTCTCCTGCGGCTACCTTTATCGCTTACAACTACAACACACCGGTTGATGTTCATGCATTTGAGAGGGAGGCAAAACGTATTCTCGCTGAAGTGGAAGAGGAATGCGGCTGGATGTATGAAACACTTCATACTGACGGTAAGACGAAAGGCAAGATTAATTATACTGTGTGGAGTGATGTGTTCGTTTGCCCTGAATGTACTGGTGAGGTTGTGTTTTGGGATGCCGCGGTCGATAAAGAAGCAGGAAAAGTTAGAGACTCTTTCCCATGTCCACATTGTCACGCTGAATTAACTAAACGAAAAATGGAACGTGCCTGGACAACGAATTTTGATTCCGCCCTGAATAATTCTGTTAAACAGGCAAAGCAAGTGCCCGTTCTTATTAATTATTCGATAGAAGGCAAGCGTGGTCGTTTTGAAAAAAGTCCGGATAAGAACGATTTAACACTGATTGAGAAAATTGAAAACAGCGAAATCCATTACTGGTTTCCAAATTATCGAATGATGAAAGGAAAAGAAACCCGCCGCAATGATCCTGCTGGTATCACCCATGTGCATCATTTCTATACAAAAAGAAATTTATGTGTGTTAGCTGCTGTTAGAATAAGAAGCTCTTCAAGTTTTTTGATTAGTCAACTTGCTATGTGGTGGACGTTAACAAAACTCTATAGATATAGATGGGCGGGTGGAATAGCGGGTGCTGGGGGTGGCCCAATGGCAGGAACATTATACATTCCATCTTTGATTAAAGAAATTTCAGTATTGGTCTCTGCAGTGGACGTATTCAATAAGAATATTCGCAAAAAAAAATTATTTGCGAACTTCTTGAGGCACCCGCTTTCAACGAGTTCCGCTAATTGGATTGATTATAACAACAACAGTGTGGATTACATCTTTACGGATCCACCTTTCGGAGCCAATCTCAATTATTCAGAGCTTAGCTTCATTTGGGAATCATGGTTAAAAGTATGGACGAATAACAAGCCAGAGGCTATTGAAAACTCTGTTCAAGGCAAGGGCGCTACAGAGTATCGAAATCTAATGGCTGGTTGCTTCAAAGAAGCTTACCGAGTGCTAAAGCCTGGTCGCTGGATGACGGTTGAGTTTTCAAACACCAAAGCATCGGTTTGGAGTAGTATCCAAACAGCCCTTACTGAAGCTGGATTTATTGTAGCAAACGTTTCGGCCCTCGATAAGAAACAAGGGAGCTTTAAGGCTGTAACAACTCTAACAGCGGTTAAACAAGACCTTGTTATCTCAGCTTATAAACCTAATGGTGGCTTTGAAGATAGGTTCGAGGAAGAGGCTAAATCTGAAGAGGGTGTCTGGGATTTTATTCGAACTCACTTGAAATATCTACCAGTAATCAAAAAACAAGGCTATGATCTCGTCGCAATACCTGAACGTGACCCACGCATCCTTTACGATCAGGTTATAGCCTATTACGTGCGTAAAGGCTACAACGTTCCCATCGACAGCCAAGATTTTCAGCTTGGCTTATCGCAACGTTTCGCCGAGCGTGATGGCATGTACTTCCTGCCGGAACAGGTGGCGGAATACGACCGTAAGAAGATGATCGGTGGCGGAAGACCACTACAGCAGTCGCTGTTTATTTCCGATGAAGCATCGGCCATCGAATGGCTTCGCAGTCTGTTACGTGACAAGCCACAGAGTTTTCAGGATATCAATCCACTCTTTATGAAGGAGATTGGTGGCTGGAGTAAAAACGAGGTGGGCCTGGAGCTCTCCACACTGTTGGAGCAGAACTTCCTGGCATACGATGGCAAAGGTCCCGTTCCTGATCAAATCCACAGCTACCTCTCCAGTAACTGGAAGGACATGCGTAATCTGCCGAAAGAGGATCCGGCGTTGGTCGCCAAAGCCAAAAATCGCTGGTATGTGCCCGATCCTAACAAAGCGGGGGATCTTGAAAAACTGCGCGAAAAAGCCCTCTTGAAAGAGTTTGAAGAATACAAGCAGGCCAAAAAGAAGCTCAAAATATTTCGGCTTGAGGCGGTTCGCGCCGGATTCAAGAAAGCGTGGCAGGAACGGGACTATAAAGTGATTATCACCGTTGCCGAAAAAATCCCGAACAACGTACTTGAGGAAGATCCCAAGCTGCTAATGTGGTACGACCAAGCGGTTACACGGGTGGGAGACGAGTAATGACGGAACAAGAAATTTTTGATCTTCTTAATCAGCATGAGTGGAAGGACGTTGAGTTTAAGGAAGCCCAAACAGCAGTTCCTAAGAGTGCTTATGAATCTGTCTCTGCCTTTGCTAATACTGAAGGTGGGCACCTTGTTTTTGGTGTAAAAAAAGACGGTTCTAACTTCAAAGTTGTTGGAGTCATAGATGTAGATAAGGTTCAGAACGATTTCATTACAGCTCTAAGGCAAAAGGACAAAATCAGTTGTATCATCGATGTAAAAGAGGACCTGAAAACGGTTTCGGAAAAAGACCTGCTCATTTTTTATATCCCGGAAGCAAATCGTTCTGAAAAGCCAGTTTACCTGAGTGGTGATATGAAAAGAAGCTTTCTCCGCAAAGGTGCATGTGACGTCAAATGCTCTGATGCAGAATTGAAACGCCTGCTGAGCGATGCGTCAAAAGATCGATATGATGGCGGCACAGTTGATTATGATATCGGTAAATGCTTCAACTCAAAGGATATTGCCTGGTATCGTCGCCAATATGAAGAAAAAACTGGAACACGAAGTTATGCTGATTTAGATGATGAAGAGTTTTTGTTTCAATTTGGCTTGATTAAAGAGACTGAATCGGGTCGAAAACCAACCGTTGCTTCCATACTTCTATTTGGTCAGGATGGCTATCTGAGAGGTTTTCTGCCAAGGCCGATTATTGACTGCCAGCGTTATCTCTATAAGTCCGATGCCATCGGTATTGAGCGCTGGCATGATCGGACCGTTTGCGATTACAATCTTATGCAGACTTGGGCCTCAATCATGGAATGGTATTATCGCTTTGCAGAAATTCCTTTTGAACTTGATCCCGGAACCATGCAGCGGAAGGACCAGCCTGTTGACTACATTCCTTTCCGTGAAGCAATTGTAAATATGTTGATTCATCAGGATTACTCGGATCATGTCCGCAAGCCTGTTATTCAGCATTTTTCTGATTTAACCCGCTTCTGGAATCCGGGTGATGCGTTTGCTTCACTCGAAGATTTACTCGATCCCGGTGAAAAAGAGACAAGAAATCCACTGATTGTCAGTGCTTTCAGGCGAATAGGATTCAGTGAAAACGCTGGTTGGGGTTTGCGTGATGTGTTCAAGTCATGGCGGGGATTGGGTCATGTTCCTCCCGAGATTATCAATGATAAACCAAAGAAATCTTTCGAACTTATTTTAAAAAAGGAAATATTGATTTCAAGATATCAACGAAAGTTCCAAGAAGCTATCGGCGTTCATCTCTCTGAAGATGAACGCCGCTGTGTTTGCATTTGCATGTAAAAAGTTTACACCGTTTTCTCTGAGTGAAATAAGAGCTGTCATTAACAAGCGGGCATCTCTAAAAACTCCCCTAACTGGCAGGGAGAAAAACCCCTGTTTAGGCTGGGATGTTAAAATACCGGTTGTAACCAAAAATTCTCGAGAAGGGATGGGATCCCCTTGAAACAGCGGAGCCTCTTTGCGGAAGAAATAGCCTACGATAGCCTTGAAAAGGTGAACGATCCACTGGTACGAATAGAGAAAGCGGTGGACTGGTCCATCTTCGAGCAGCCGTTGAAGGACTTCCGCGAAGGGCTCAGACAGAAGGATTCTCTGGGAGGAAGAAAGCCCTTCCCTCCTCTTCTCATGTTCAAGATCCTGGTGCTTCAGGCACTGTACAACCTGTCGGACGACGCAATGGAGTTCCAGGTAAGGGACAGGCTTTCCTTCAGACGTTTTCTCGGCCTCTCCCTGGAAGCCAAAGTCCCTGATGCCAAGACTATATGGCTTTTTAGGGAGCAGCTGACCAAGGCGGAACTGATGAAGCCTCTGTTCGATCTTTTTGACGGTCACATCCGTAAAAGCGGCTTCAAGGCAAAAAAAGGCCAGATAGTGGATGCCTCCATAGTGAAGGTCCCGATCCAGAGGAACAAACGGGATGAAAACCGCAAGATCAAGGATGGAGAACCACCGGAAGACTGGCCCGACAACAAGAGATCTCAAAAAGACACCGATGCCAGGTGGACGAAGAAAAACGGCAAAAGCTCCTTCGGCTACAAGAACCACATAGAGATCGACTCTCAGAACAAGATCATCCGTAAATACAGCGTAACCGAGGCATCGGTCCACGACAGCAACGTATTCGAGGAACTCATCGATCCCAGTAACAGCAGCAAGGACGTCTATGCCGACTCAGCTTATAGAAGCCATGAGAAAATCTCCTGGCTTGAGGAACGAGGCTACAGACCGAAGATCCAACGAAAAGGATACAGAGGCAAACCCATCACATGGTGGGAAAGACAGGGTAACAGAACAAGATCCAAAGTCCGAAGCCGAGTGGAGCACGTCTTTGGAGCCCAAACCATGAAGGCCGGCAACCTGATAGTTCGAACTATCGGGAAAGCCAGAGCTTCAACCGCTATAGGACTGAGAAACCTGGCCTATAACATCGTTCGATTCTCGTTCCTGATGATGAAGTCAGGAGCTCTGTGTTCTGTACCCAAATGACGGTAAAAGCCGAGTTGTTACGGTCACCGGAGCGACAAAAGAGAATCATCTTAACGCTGATTTAGCCTAATTTGTCGCTGTTTCTGGTCTGTGGCTTTTTTGTCTGCTCAGACCGCTAAATATGGGGTTGCTAGAGGTGCCCAAGCCTGTCTCCACCTGTACTGATGTGGCAAATCAGCTGGTTAATCAGGTTTTGCTGGTAAAACTGGCAGATAGCCTCTTTGAACTGACACCCGTTATGAGACAGAGATTTCAGGCCGAGACCCAAGTCGAGGCCCAAGTTGAGGAACAAGAGGTCCAAGTCGAGGCCCATGTAAGCCTGACATCTACTGAGCGAAAAATTTTGTTTGCATTAGTGGAAGATGAGAAATCAGCCAGGGAACTCACTAAAGCCGCTGGTTATAAATCCAGGACCGGTAATTTCAAGCGTAGTCTTGAGAAATTATTGTCAGAAAAACTGATCCAAATGACAAACCCTGAAAATCCCAAGGCCAGCAACCAGAAATATGTTATTTCTGAACACGGCTTCAGACTTTTAAAAGCATGGGAGGAGCCGAGTGACTAATTTGGCGTCGATTTTAAGGCGACATAGTCACTGGACTCTGACTATGTCGATGGAGATCGTTGTCTATGAGTAATATATGGAAGTACAGCACAATACACAAAAGCGCCTGCAAGGTTGTTGATGAACAGACATTGTGGGGGCAGACGGTATGCCGTGTCTGGTTGCCGAATCAGGATGCGGTTGTTCGAGTTTCCCAATCTGACCTGCAGTCGCTGTCGAGCGACTGGCATCCGAGAATTGAAGGTCACCGAATAGCCTATATCTCAGCAGCGGCTAAGGTGGCCGAGGTTTTGGAAGGATCCTCCAGAGGATCTGACGGGCATGTCTTGCTGGCTCCTATGGAGTCAAACGTGATCCCGCTGCCTCACCAGATTCACGCACTTTCCCGGGCAATATCCAGTGATCGTGTCCGCTACCTGTTAGCTGATGAAGTCGGTCTTGGAAAAACCATCGAAGCCGGGCTTGTGATGCGTGAGTTGAAATTACGCGGTCTGGTACGTCGTACATTGGTGGTGGCTCCAAAGAGTCTGGCCATGCAGTGGGTGTCAGAGATGAGTACCCATTTCAATGAATCCTTTTCCTTGGTTAACCCGAGCGATCTGGATGCTTTGGAACGGCCGGGTCAGTACGTCATCGGAAAAACAGATCACATAAGTGATTACAACCCGTGGATGCGGTTTTCTCAGGCAATAGTGACGCTGGATTCTGTTAAACCGATAGCGCGTCGTAGAGGTTGGTCAAAAGAAAAGATTCGGGCGTACAACCGGAATCGTTACGAGAGACTGGTCCAGGGCCAATGGGATTTGATCGTCGTGGATGAGTCACATCGAATGGGTGGTAGTACCGATCAGGTGGCTCGCTACAAACTGGGACAAGGACTCGCCGAGGCGGCACCGTATCTCCTCCTTTTGTCGGCAACACCTCATCAAGGGAAATCCGATGCCTTTCAGCGTCTGATGAGTTTGCTTGATCCGATGGTTTTCCCTGATTTGGAAAGCGTGACCCGTGAGAAAGTTTCTGAGTTTGTAATACGGACCGAAAAGCGCAAGGCGGTGACGGCAGAGGGCAAGCCGCTGTTTATGCCTCGTATCACACAGACGTTAGGTGTGGATCTGGAACGAAATTGGGCTCAGGTGGCTTTGTACGATGCGGTTACTGACTACGTGAAAAAAGGCTATAACCGCGCGATAAAGGACCGAAAACCACACATCGGGTTCCTGATGGTTCTTCTGCAGCGAATTGTCACCTCAAGCTCTTACGCAATCCGCTGTACATTGGAACGAAGGCTGCATGCGCTGGAAAACTTGCGAGAAACTCATGCATCCCCAGGCGAAGAAGAACTTGAGGATTTCACAGACCTTGATGGACAGACGCAGCTGGACCTGCTGGTTGAGGTGAACGAACCAGGCAGAGCCAAAGAGATGGCGGAGGTGAATGCTCTGCTGGATCTTGCCCGGTCCGCTGAAATAGCCGGGCCTGATGTCAAAACAGAGGCTCTGATGAGCCTCATCTTTCAGTTACAAGGAGAGGAAAATGACGACCAGCTGAAACTGCTGATTTTTACCGAATTTGTTCCAACGCAGGCTATGCTCCAAACTTTTCTTGAGGAGCGAGGCATACCTTGCGCCATATTGAATGGCTCTATGAGCATGGATGAACGACGGATGGCTCAGCGTGATTTTCGTGATAATGCTCGGATTCTTATATCAACAGATGCTGGTGGTGAAGGTCTGAATCTACAATTCTGCCATGTAGTGGTTAACTACGATTTGCCGTGGAATCCTATGCGTATTGAACAGCGGATCGGTCGTGTCGACCGTATTGGTCAAAGCAAAATAGTCCGGGCAGTCAACTTTTTATATGAAAACTCTGTTGAAGGCCGGGTGCGGGAAGTGATTCAAACCAAGCTTTCCATCATTCTGAATGAAATGGGTATCGATAAAACCAATGACATTCTGGACACCTCACTGTCCGGCGAGGTGATCGAAAAGATGATGACTCACGTCATTATGGAGGATGCCGATCTGGATGCCGAGGTCGATCAGACGGTGCAGAACCTTCAGGAAGAAATGCAGCAGGTTCGAGAGCAATGTGCTGTATATGGAATATCTGAAGAACCGGACCTAGCGGCGATGGAAAAACTGCGCAGCCATCCTCTGCCGTACTGGATCGAACAGATGACGACCCATTATCTGCAAACGAAAGAGTGTAAATTGGAAAAGGATCTGCTTGGCTGGAATTTCACATGGCCAGATGGCGAAAAGGTACAAGGTGCGGTCTTCCAGTCTAGAGACCTTTCAACCGATGGGGACCTCCTGTCGCTTGAAAATGCCCGGATTCGCGGCTTGGCCATGAATCTGCCGCAGTTCATTCCCGGACAGCCTTTGCCTTGTGTATCTATAAACGGACTCCCTAAAATCGTTTCAGGTCTGTGGGGCCTTTTTGAAATCCGCTTGTCTGTGGGGCAACCTGATAACTTTCAAATCAGAGTTTCTCTGACAAGACGAAGTTACTTCCCGGTTTTCATGAGCAATGAGGGAAAGTTGTTCATGCCAACCGCAAGGCATATCTGGGATCAGTTGTTAACCAATGATCTTCGCATAGATAGCCTGAAAGGTTCAAAAGAGTCCATTGTGGCTGGCGAAAAACTTCTGTGGGCAGCCGAAAAGGTCGGACAGGAGCTTTTTGAGACGATGCAGGAAGCTCATTTTGCCGCATTATCCCGTGAAGAAGAGCGCGGTATGATTGCCTTTACATCACGTCGTAAAGCCATCAAACGGTTGGGACTGCCGGAAGTTCGACAGTTCAGACTGGCCCGTTTGAATGAAGATGAATTACAATGGCGCAGCGAGCTTAAGTCCGCCCGACAAATAGTACCGGAAATGCGGCCGCTGTTAATGCTCAATATTGAAAATGGAGGTATTTGTGAGTAGCTGGCGAAGCACCATCCTTGAAAATTTTGTACCGAATGTCGCCAAACTGACGCTGGTATCT
Source organism: Dethiosulfovibrio peptidovorans DSM 11002 (assembly GCF_000172975.1). Lineage (NCBI taxonomy): Bacteria > Thermotogati > Synergistota > Synergistia > Synergistales > Dethiosulfovibrionaceae > Dethiosulfovibrio > Dethiosulfovibrio peptidovorans. Next base: position 2,474,443 of record NZ_ABTR02000001.1, on the reverse strand, counting down.
GATCCTGATTGCCTGCTGACCGAGGAAAAACTGGCAATGGGGCTGCGAGACCGTGGGTTTGATCTCATCGAGTTTAATGACCCCATGGAGTTCAGATATGCCTATGAGTCGAAATATCGATCCATTTGGGACTGGGGCGAATATACCGATTTGGTTGTGGTCCTTCGCTTGCAGAATGCTGAGCTGGAATCGCTGCCTTACGACCTGCTCCAGGCTGGCCGCAAACTGTCGTTCAACCTGGGTGACCTCTTCCCCAATCTGAGCTATCCGGTCATTGAGAAACTCGACCGGGGCTTGCTGGACTTGCTTTATGAAGCCCAGCGCAAGTCGCCACCGGATCGCATGGGCGACAACACCACCAAGGATTTTATCCTTCGACATGTATTTGGTGTGGCACCAGAACTCATATCAACAGAGGTTGAGCTTCTCCGCTTTTTGTTGCGGTTACACTACGGGAATTTGGCAATACCATCGATGCTGGCAGATAGGTTGGTTGATGTATTTGAAAGCAGTGGAAGTTTTAAAGGCTGGAGTCTGTCTCAGATCATTCCAGATGCAGAGCAGTTCTTTGTATTCATACAGGAACGCTGGCCAATATTCCTTGAAAACCTGAATCAAGCAAATCAGGTCAAAGAAGATTCTGAAGCCTACGGCTTAAAGTTCCAAGGGCCTGTGATACTTCCTTTCGACCATCAGGATATTAGGGTTTATATCGATAATTTATTTGTTGAGGGTAAACTTACACCGGTCGACTTGCCCGGCATGGATATAGCGAAAGATTCGTGGGTTTTAAGCGGTATTTCAGCAGCCAAATCAGATGGCGAGGGTCTCAGGCTTTCCCGACTGTTTGAGATTGTTGATGCAGCAGATTTATCGATGGATTCGAGATACACTGACTGGATTGCGTTCGCCATGAAATGGGCGGAGATCTCGGCGCTTATACATACGACAAGCAATGCCCGTTATAAGAAGCGTTATAGTGAAACAGGTCAAAAGCTGAACGGGCTCTTTGCCGACTGGCTGGAAGCTCATTATGCCAGCCTGACAAACCTGCCACCTTCAACTCCGGCAATGTTGCACCATGTGCCGCGACACCTGGCTCGATCCATTGAAGATCAAACGAGTAAAAAGGTCGTATTGGTGGTAATAGATGGCCTTTCGCTGGATCAGTGGGTAACGGTTCGAAACATAATCCAGAAGCAAAACAGTGATCTGGTCCTGCGCGAGTCGGCAACGTTCGCGTGGATACCAACGCTTACGTCCGTTTCACGACAAGCCATATTTTCAGGTAAGCCGCCGATCTATTTTCCATCTTCCATTAACTCAACAAACAGCGAAGAGAAGCTGTGGAAACAGTTTTGGCAAGGCCATGACGTTTCGAAGCTGGATATCGTTTATAAACGCAGTCTCGGAGATGGTGATGCCGAGGCCACAATGGATAGTTTGATTAATCCGGCACAAACCAAGGTTGTCGGTTTGGTGATAGATAAAGTGGATAAAATCATGCATGGGATGCAGCTCGGAGCCGCAGGCATGCATAACCAGATAGATCAATGGTGTCGAGGTGAATACCTAATTTCTCTCCTTAATTACCTGAGCAACCATAACTATGAAGTCTGGATAACCTCAGACCATGGCAACGTAGAATCGATCGGCAAGGGAAGACCAACAGAAGGTTCTATTGCGGAGAGTCGTGGAGAAAGGGTTCGCATATATCCGACACCGGAGCTGCGCTCACAGGTCTCTTCTAGGTTTCCCTTTGCGCGTGAATGGCCGCCGTCGGGGCTGCCTGACGATTATTTCCCATTAGTTGCTACCGGAAATGATGCATTTGTTAATGAGGGTGACTCAATTGTCGGCCATGGAGGTGTTGCTATCGAAGAAGTTATTGTGCCTCTGATCAAAGTAGAAAGGAGGACACAATAGTGAGCAAGCGACACGATAAACTAGGCATCAAGCAGACCATTCAAAAACACTGGATGGACTATGTTGTTAAAATGATGTTAGCCGGTCTCAAAGAAAAAGAGATCCGAGTCGAATTAGATGAGTTTTTAGCAACGCAAAAACAAAGCGGTGGCACTGGTCAGCGAGGTAAAAAAACATATGGCATGGCTATCAGTATTCTCGCATCGTGGTTTGCACCAGATAAAGATTTAATTACCTTTAGGGATCATGCTCTTGCACTTATTCGGAATGAGAATCCACGAAACTGGCTTCCGTATCACTGGGCGGTGATCTCTGCATCGTATCCATTCTGGTTTAATGTCTCAAAACAGACCGGGAGGCTTTTCAACCTCCAGGATCAGATCACCCAGGCCCAAGTTTTGTGCCGGCTCAAAGAGCAATACGGTGATAGAGAAACGGTGGCTAGGAATGCTCGATATACAGTTCGATCTTTTGTTGCGTGGGGCATGTTAAAGGATTCCAATGTCAAGGGCTGTTATGAACAATGCAAAACGACGGCAATCAGTGAACCGAACCTCACAATACTTTTATACGAAGCTGCTCTGTGTGCTGATAAAGAAGGAAAAGCGGTTCTTGGATTATTGAAAAGCAACCCGGCATTCTTCCCGTTTCAATTGCCAGTATTGACAGGCGACTACATTTCACAGCAGAGCAATACCATTGACATTGTCCGCTACGGGCTGGATGATGATCTTTTGAAGCTGAAGTATTTATAAAAAGATATTGTACGTTATCTATCCTCCGGATAACGTACAATATCTTTCGCACATTTACTTGAGGTAAAACTTGGCAGTAGCCCCCCACAAGGATTATGTTTTAGGTGACCAAGCCAAAAACATATCATCCCGAGGGAGGGCTACCGCAAATGTACGATACCACAGATAGCACCTGGAAGACAGATGATTCGGTTCCACACAGGCCCGTTTTTCTTCAAGATGTTTTTTGCGACATCTCGCTTGACAGGCTCCGAGGACAAGAGGAGATCACAAGCAGTTTAAACATCCTACGAAGCCCGGAAAAGTTACCGTCCCCCATCCGACAAAAGACCTGGATATAATGGTTCTCAAAAGCATAGAAAAGCAGGCAGGCATAACCTTATGATGTATGAACCAAGGGAGGTGAGATAGATGCAGGACAGATACAACTTCCCGGCGGTGTTCCACTATAACTCCGACGGTCGTATCGGAATATACTTCCCCGATCTTCCCGGATGCGTCAGCCAGGCGACCTCCGACGAAGAGGGGATAAAAAAGGCCACCGAAGCCCTTGAGCTTCACATCTTCGGGATGGAGGAGGACGGAGACTCTATCCCCGATCCATCCCGTCTATCCGATATCGATCTTGAACCAGGTGAAAGAACGGTGATGATCTCGGCCATAATGCCTCTGGTCAGAGATGCTATGGAGAGCAAGGCGATAAAAAAGACATTAACCCTGCCCTATTGGCTAAACCGTGCCGCTGAGGCTAAGGGAGTCAATTTCTCCGCTCTTCTCCAGAATGCTATAAGGGAAAACTTGGGTATTCAGGATGAAAGAAGATACTAAAGTCCATGTCGAAAAACAGTCTTCCCCGCCCTCTTGATAGAGAGCGGGGAAGATTGTTTTTCCTGGGGCTATTTAAACGCTTCCTCCGGTGCCTCCGGAAGCTCCAGGGTCGATCTGGATTTGCGGACCTTTTCGGCCTGTTCCACTCGGAGGTCCTCCAGGTTCTGTCTCACATTTTCGTCCAGAAGGGCCACTATCCTGGCTGCCAGGAGGGCGGCGTTGGCCCCTCCGTCTATCCCTACCGACGCCACGGGAACGCCCGGAGGCATCTGGGCCACCGAGTAGAGGGCGTCCAGCCCTCCTACGGTTCCGGCGGAAACCGGAACCCCTATGACCGGCAGGGCGGTGTGGGCGGCCAGCACGCCGGGAAGAGCGGCGGAGAGTCCCGCCACGGCTATTATGGCCATCAGCCCTCGTTTCTCTCCGTTGGCGGCGTAGGCCGCAGCGTCCTCCGGGGTTCTGTGGGCGGAGGCCACCGTCACCTCGTAGGGGATCTGGAGCTTGTCCAGCATGTCTCCCGCTTTTTTGGCGATCGCTTTGTCGCTTGCCGATCCCAGAACTATGCCTATCTTTGCCTTGGTCATCTGTCTTCCTCCCTCGGCCTCTCCGTGTTTGCCGCTATGTCCTTTCGGTAGAAAGCTCCCTGGAATTTTATTTTTTCGGCTTTTCCGTAGGCCCTTTTTCTGGCCTCGTCGTGGGAATCTCCTGTGCCCACCACGGAAAGCACCCTTCCTCCCGCCGTAACCGTCTTGCCGTTTTTAAGCGCCGTTCCCGCCTGGAAGACGGTAACTCCTTCCTCTTCGTCGTCCAGTCCCTCTATGGGATATCCCTTTTCGTAGCTGCCCGGGTATCCTTCCGAGGCTATGACCAGGTTGACCGAGTACAGGTCCTTGAGAGACCACTTGGCTTCCGAGAGCTTTCCCTGGGCGCATCGAAGACAGGCTTCCAGCCAGTCGCCGTCGAAGAGGGGAAGCAGCGCCTGGGTCTCCGGGTCTCCCAGCCTGACGTTATACTCCAGCAGGTCGATCCTGCCCTCCGGAGAGACCATCAGCCCCGCATATATGACGCCACGGTAGTCTATGTCGTCTTTCTTCAGTCCCGACAGGGTTTTTTCCACGATCTCTTGCTCTATCTTTTTAGTCATCTCCGGGTCCACCCATGGAACCGGAGCGTAGGCTCCCATCCCTCCGGTGTTGGGGCCTCTGTCACCGTCGAAGGCCCTTTTATGGTCCTGGCTGGTGTGGAGGAGTCTCCATGTCTCTCCGTCGGTGATTATCATCACAGAGACCTCCCGCCCCGTAAGGCCGTTTTCCACCACGAGGGTCTTTCCGGCCTCGTCCAGCGATCCGTCCAGGAGCTCTTCGCAGGAGTCCAGCGCCTGGGATAGGTCGTCGGAGATGAAGACTCCCTTTCCCGCCGCAAGGCCGTCGGCCTTCACTATGTAGGGGGGCTTTCTTTCCTCCAGGGCCTCTCTCGCCTCGTCCATGCTGCGGCATATTTTGAACGGGGCGGTGGGTATGCCGTGTCTGGCCATGAATTCCTTGGAGTAGGCCTTGCTGGCCTCCAGCATGGCTCCGGCCTTTCCCGGACCGAACACCGGAATACCGGCCCTGCGAAGTTCGTCGGAGACTCCTGATACCAAAGGAGCCTCCGGGCCCACCACCACCAGGTTTATCGAGAGGTCCTCGGCTAGCTTTACGACCGATTTCCCGTCGCAGGGGTCCCCTTCGTGACAGGTGGCTATCCCGGCGATCCCCGGATTGCCCGGCAGGGCGTGCAGTTCGTCGCAGAGGGGCGATTTAGCCAGGGCCCAGGCTATGGCGTGTTCCCTGCCGCCTCCGCCGAGTACGAGTACCTTCATGGTCAGTGCCTGAAGGTCCGCCAGCCGCTGAGAAACATGGATATGCCAAGTTCCTCGGCTCTGGCCTTGACCTCGTCGTCTCTGACGGAGCCGCCGGGCTGGATTATCGCCACTATTCCGGCTTCCGCCGCCTTTTCCAGTCCGTCTGCGAAGGGGAAGAATGCGTCGGAGGCCATAACAGCTCCTTTGGCCTTATCTCCCGCCTGGGAGGCGGCGAACTCGACGGCGAAGACCCTGCTGCAAAATCCCATACCTATGCCGACCGCCGCTCCGTCTTTGACCATGGCGACTGCGTTGCTCTTGGACAGACAGGCTACCTTCCAGGCCAGAAGCATGTCCTCCCAGAGGTCGAGTCTTTTAGGGCCGATCCACTCGCCCGAGTCGGGGGAGGGCAGAGGAGGAAGCTGGTCTTTCTGTGCCAGCAGTCCGCTCCAGGTTCCGGTGATCTGCCAGGGCATTACCCGGCCTCCGTTCCACTTTATGAGTCTTAGTGAGGGGCGGCGTTTCTCCAGGTATTCGACCGCTTTTTCGTCGAAGTCCGGGGCGGCGACTATCTCCGTGAAATGTTCGCCTATCCTCTTGGCCGAGTCGAGGTCGACCGTCCTGGTAACCCCTACGACCCCGCCGTAGGCCGAAAGAGAGTCGCATTCGAAAGCCCTGTCGTAGGCGTCTCCTACCGTGTCCGCCACCGCCATGCCGCAGGGGGTGGTGTGCTTCAACACTACCGCTCCGACGTCCTTTTGCATCATGGCCATTCCTCTTAGGGCTCCGTCCAGGTCGAGTATGTTGTTGTAGGAAAGGGGCTTGCCTGCCAGCTGTTTCCATGGCAGTTCGGAGAGGGATGGCAGATAGAGTCCGGCGGTCTGATGGGGGTTTTCACCGTATCTCAGAGGCTGAGCCAGTTTCAGGTTGAGGGGCAGGTCCGAGGGTATCTCTTCCTGTTCCTCCATATCCCTGCCCAGTTCGGAGGACAGACCGGCGGTTATGGCCGAGTCGTATCCCGATGTGAGGGCGAAGGCCTTGAGGGCCAGAGACTGTCTGGTGGATACGGATATATCTCCCTCTTTGTCCAGTTCCTCTATTATGGAGTCGTAGTCGGCTATATCCGATATCACCGTTACGTGACGGTAGTTCTTGGCCGCGGCTCTCAAAAGGGTTACCCCGCCTATGTCTATCTTCTCTATGAGTTCGTCCAGCCCTCCGCCGGATCGGACCGTTTCCTCGAAGGGGTAGAGGGTGCAGACCACCATGTCTATCAGGGGGATTCTGTGGGTGTCGACGTCGGCCATGTCGCTTTCGAGCTCCCGTCTGGCCAGTATGCCTCCCGATATGGCCGGGTGCAGGGTCTTCACCCGTCCTCCCAGCATGTGGGGCACTCCGGTCAGGTCGGCTACCTCCACGACCTCGACTCCGCCTTCCTCAATGGCCTTTGCGGTTCCCGAGCTGGAGACTATCTCCCAACCTCGCTCGGATAGCGCCTTGGCGAACTGGACCACGCCGGTCTTGTCGTAGACCGATATGAGGGCTCTTCTCTTCATCTGGAATCGTCCTTTCCTGTGTGAATTATCCCGGAGAAGAGTTTCTCCAGGGTTCTCCAGTATAGTCTGTGTTCCGCTCGGTGGATCCTTCTTTCCAGGGTTTCCATGTTATCGTCCGGTTTCACCCTTACCGGCATCTGGGACAGGATGGTTCCGTGGTCCACCAGTTCGTCCACCAGGTGGACCGTTACCCCCGTCACCTTTACACCGTAGTTCCAGGCGTCCTCTATACCGTGGGCTCCGGGAAAGGAGGGGAGCAGGGCGGGGTGGATGTTCACGATCCTTCCGGTGTGGGAGGATACAAAGCCCGGCGAGAGTATTCTCATGAAGCCGGCCAGTACGAGCCAGTCCAGGTCGTGACGACGCCAAAGGCGGTGGAGATGTTCCTCCGCCGCCTCTTTGCTGTTTTGGTAGGGCAGTAACTCGGTCTCTACTCCTCTGGCGGCCGCCTTCTCCAGGCCGGGGGCTCCGGGACGGTCCGACGCCACGAAGGACACGTTGGCCTTCAGATCTCCCGATTCCACCCGGTCCAGGATGGCGTCCATGTTGGAGCCTCTGCCGGATATCAGCAGTCCTATGGAGGTCATGCCACCGTACCGAAGACCACCGGGGTCTCCCCTTTTTCCCTCAGTTTTTCCGTAACCTCGTCGCGGTTTTCCGGGGCAACCACCAGGGTGTATCCTATTCCGAGGTTGAAGACCCTGCGCATCTCCGATTCGTCCACGCCTCTGTTCGAGATGTAGTCGAATATGGCCGGTCTGTTCCAGGAGTCGAAGTCTATCTCGGGGAGCATTCCCTTCGGAAGGGCTCTCTCTATGTTTTCCTCCAGACCCCCTCCGGTGATATGGGCCATCGCCTTTATCTTCCCGGTCTTTAGAGCCGAGAGAACCGGGCGGGGATAGAGCCTGGTGGGCTTGAGCAGGGCGTCAGAGAGGGTCTCCCCCAGTTGATCGATCTTTTCGTGAAGTGAGGCGGCGAGCTCCTTCTCCAGTGCCTTTCTGACCAGAGAGTAGCCGTTGCTGTGTATGCCCGAGCTTGCTAGGCCTATCATGAGGTCGCCTCTTTCGACGCATGATCCGTCTATAAGGTCCTCTCTGTCCACAGTTCCCACGGCGAAGCCTGCCAGGTCGAATCCGTTGGGAGGGTAGACCCCGGGCATCTCGGCGGTCTCGCCTCCGAGAAGGGCGCATCCCGACTCGAGACAGGCGTCCATGACGCCCTCCACTACGGGGATGAGTCTGTCCGAGTCCAGCTTGCCGCAGGCCAGGTAGTCGAGGAAGAGTATAGGTCTGGCTCCGCAGGTTATCAGGTCGTTTACGCTCATCGCCACCAGGTCCTGGCCCAGTCCTTTGAGTTTTCCTGCGGCCTCGGCTATCTCCAGCTTGGTGCCGACACCGTCGCAGCAGGCGGCCAGAAGAGAGCCTCCGCCCATGTCGTAGAGGCCGCTGAAGCCGCCTATTCCACCTACTACGTTAGGGTCCTTAGGTCTTTGGGACATGAGCTCGCCTATCCGCTTGACCCAGCGGTTGCCTCCGTCTATGGTGACTCCCGATTCCTCATATGTCCAGTTCTTCATATTTCTCTCCGTCCTCCATGTAGGATCCGCTGAAACAGGCGGTGCATACCTCGCAGGCCGGCAGGCCAATGGCCTCTACCAGGTCCGTCTCGGTAAGATAGGCCAGCGAGTCGGCTCCTATCTCGGCGCATAGGGCCTCTTCGTTGGATCGGGCCGCCGCGAGCTCCTCCCTGGTGGGGGTGTCTATGCCGTAGTAACAGGGAAAGCGCACCGGCGGAGAGGAAATCCTCATGTGTATCTCCGAGGCGCCGTAGTTTCTCAAAAGTTCGACCATCTTTCTGGAGGTCGTACCACGGACTATGGAGTCGTCCACCACAGCAAGGCTTTGACCCTTTATAAGTTCTCTTATCGGGTTGAGTTTTTTCCTTACTCCCAGCTCTCTCACCCTCTGGGTGGGTTCGATGAAGGTCCGTCCGGAGTAACGGTTCCTGACTATGGCTTTCTCGTAGGCTAGCCCCGATTCCTCGGCGTAGCCCATGGCCGCTATCGTTCCGCTGTCGGGCATTCCAGTAGCGCAGTTTCCCGAGCAGGGAGACCTTCTGGCCAATCTACGGCCCAGCTCTTTTCTTACCTGATAGACCGACTGTCCCGCTATCAGGCTGTCCGGTCTGGCGAAGTACACGAACTCGAAGGAGCAGAGGTATCTTCGCCTTGGCTCCACCGGGATCCTGAGGGAGTGGAGGCCGTCTGTGTCTATCACCAGGATCTCTCCCGGATCGAGCTCCCGGATCATCTCCGCCCCGACCAGGTCGAGAGCGCAGCTCTCGGAAGATATGTAGTAGACGTCGTCTCTCTTGCCCAGGGCGAGGGGACGGAATCCCCAGGGGTCTCTGGCAGCCACCAGTCGGTCTTTCAGGGCCACGGCAAGGGAAAAGGCGCCCTTGAGTTTTCTCAGAGAGTCTACCAGGGCGTCCAGCTCCGTCTTGTGGGGCTGGTGGGCCATCAGGTGGAGGATGACCTCCGTGTCGGTGGTGGACTGAAATATTGCCCCTCTGTTCTCAAGGTATCTTCTTACCCCCGAGGCGTTGGATATGTTGCCGTTATGGGCTATTGCCACCGGGCCCCTGCAGTAGTTTGCCGCCAGGGGCTGCACGTTGGACAGTCCCGAGCCTCCGGCGGTGGAGTAGCGGACGTGGCCTATGGCGGAGCTCGCCGGGATGCCCGACAGTTCCGCCTGGTTCAGCGCCAGGTGGACCAGCCCCTGTCCCTTTATGGTCCTTATCTGATTTTCTCCGTCGATCCATGCCACTCCCGCCGATTCCTGCCCTCTGTGCTGGAGGGCGTAGAGGCCCAGGTAGACCTCCTCGAGGACCGGATTGCCAGAGGCGGAAAAGGCGCCGAATACTCCGCACATATCAGAGATTCCAGCTTTCCCTGATCTCGGATACCGACAGGTCTACCAGGTTGTCCAGGGTCAGGCGGTCTCCTCCGACCTGTCCTATCTCCGTCACGGCGTAGCCCTTCCAGAGGGCTCTGAAGAGAACCAGTCGGTTTTTAGGCACCGAGTAAACTGCCCTGGGGCCTCCTTCTCCGAAGAGGAGGACGTCCCTCCTGGTGGGGCAGGGTATGGATATAGAGGCTCCCAGGCCGCTGGCTCCGGCCTCCTTGGCCAGGGCCACAGCCAGTCCGCCTCCTGCTATGGGCATTCCCGACGAGGCGGCCCGCCTTTTGGCCGTCTCGATCGCCCTCAGGATGAACTCGTTTTCCAGCTCTCCGTCGAAGTCCAGAGGTTTGCCCCAGATGCGGCCGGTCTTGTTCAGCAGATAGGATCCTCCGTCGAGCCTCGGGTTGGGCATTCCCACGTAGAAGAGCCTGTCTCCCTCGCTCCAGTCGCCGGAACGGAGAAGCTCCTCGATGTTTTCGACGAATCCTACCGTTCCGACCAGGGGAGTCGGCAGAATGGGGCCGTTGGCGGTCTCGTTGTACAGGCTGACGTTTCCGGACACCACGGGGCATTTCAGTGAGGAACAGGCCTCGGCCATTCCCTTGGCGGACTGCTCCAGGGTCCAGAACTGCTCGGGTTTCTCCGGAGAGGGGAAGTTCAGGCAGTCGGTGGTCCCGGCCGGTTTCGCTCCGGCTACGGCGAGAGCCCGGCAGCTTCTGGCCACGACCTCGGCTGAGCCGTTGTAGGGATCTAGCCAGCACATGAAGGGCTGGGCCTCCATAGACATGACGGCTAATCGGTCGGTGCCCTCGATCCTTACGGCGCTTACAGGGAATCCCGGACCTATCACCGTGTTGGTCTGGACCATCGAGTCGTACTGCTCGAATATCTCTTTTCTGGAACGATGGGAATGGGAGCCCAGAAGGTTCAAAATCTCCTCGTTCCAGTTTTCCGGAAGGGGAAGCGAGTCGAGGTCGAAGTTCCAACGATCCTCCAGGTTTTCCGGTCTTTTGGAGGGCCAGGGGATCTCGGGGCAGTCGCTGCCTATTACAGACGCAGGCATGTCTGCGACGGTGTCTCCCTTCCAGAGGATGCGGTAATGATCGCCTTTCTCGGTCTCTCCTATGACGGCGCAATCCAGCTCCCATTTCCCGGCGACAGCCATCACCTGGTCGACCTTTTCCGGTTCGACTATGAGCAGCATCCTCTCCTGAGACTCGGATAGGGCTATTTCCCAGGGCTCCATTCCCTCGGCCCTGAGTGGAACAGCGTCGAAGTCTATGGTCATGGCGATACCGCTCTTGGCGGCTATCTCGCTGGAGGAGGAGAGTATTCCCGCCGCTCCCATGTCCTGCATGCTGACCAGCAGGTCCTTGTCTCGCAGTTCCAGACAGGCCTCTATGAGAAGCTTTTCCGTGAAGGGATCGCCTATCTGGATGGACGGGACCCCCGAACCGTCCTCGGCTAGCTCCACCGAGGCGAAGGCGGCTCCGGCTATGCCGTCCCTTCCTGTCTTTGAGCCCAGTATCAATACCTTCTGGCCCGCAGAGGCCGTCTGTGAGCTCACCATCCTGTCGGTTGGGACAAGTCCGGCGCAGAAGGCGTTAACCAGGGGGTTGCCCCTGTAGCTTTCGTGATAGACCGTCTTCCCTCCTACGGTGGGAACTCCTACGCAGTTGCCGTAGCCTCCCACTCCCTTTACCACTCCGTCGGCCAGTGCCTGGGTCTTTCTCTCCTCCGGGTCTCCGAAGAAAAGTCCGTCCATGGAGGCTACCGGTCTGGCTCCCAGGGCCATTATGTCTCGGATTATGCCTCCTACCCCCGTGGCGGCACCCTGATAGGGGGCGACTGCGGAGGGATGGTTGTGGCTTTCCACCTTGAAGGCCAGCCCGAGTCCGTCTCCGGCGTCGACTACCCCGGCGTTTTCCCCCGGGCCGAGGAGTACCCTGTCTCCGTCCTTGGGGAATAGCCTCAGAAGCGGCTTGGTCGATTTGTAGCTACAGTGTTCTGACCACATTACCCCCATGATCTGAAGCTCCAGGTCGTTGGGCTCCCTTCCGAGTCTGGCTTTCAGGGCGTCGTATTCCTCTTTGCGGAGTCCCGCTTTGGAGTAATCCATATCAGGCACCGGTCCTTTCGATCCATCTCTTTATCGATAGCCACACGGGAAGTCCGTCGTCTCCCCCTACGGCTCTATCGGAATATCTCTCCGGGTGGGGCATCATCCCCAGAACGTTCCCGCCTTCGTTGTATATACCGGCGATGTCGTTCAGGGCCCCGTTGGGGTTCCCTCCGCTGTAGCGAAACGCCACCTGTCCCCGTTCCTCCAGGAGCTCCAGCTCATTCTCTGGAAGGTGGTATCGACCCTCGTAGTGGGCTATGGGTATCGTTATCACCTGTCCTTTTTCGTAGCCGGAGGTGAAGGCGGTGTCGTCCCTCTCCACCGATATCTCGATGGGGCGACAGATGAAGGCCAGGTCCCGGTTGACCAGCAGGGCCCCGGGAAGCATCTTGGATTCGGTCAAAACCTGAAAACCGTTGCATATTCCCAGCACCAGGCCGCCCCGATCGGCGTGCCGTTTCACGTCGGCCATGATGGGAGCCGTGTGGGCCATAGCGCCGCAACGGAGGTAGTCGCCGTAGGAAAAACCGCCTGGCAGAACGACGAGGTCGGTTTCTCCTGGAAGCTCCGTCTCTCCGTGCCAGACCAGTGCGGCCTCGTCTCCCGTTGCGTATTTTATGGCTTTGACCACGTCTCTGTCGCAGTTGCTGCCGGGGAAGACCACCACGGCGACGTTCATCTCAGTTCCTCCACCTTTACCGTGTAGTCCTCGACTATTGCGTTTACGAGAAGATCCTTGCACATTTTATCGAAGGTTTCCTTGGCGGAATCGATGTCGGAGGCCTCTATCTCGACCCGGATGTATTTACCTACCCTGACGGAGGGGTCGTCGTAGCCCAGCCTCGTCAGGGATGCCGCGACGGCCTTGCCCTGGGTGTCCAGGACTCCCTCTTTCAGATATACCAGTATTTCCGCTCCGTAACGCATCAGTTATCCTCCTTCTTCTCCGAAAGACGGCGCCATATCTCCCTGTAAGCTCCGAGCACGTCTCCCAGGTCCTTGCGGAAACGGTCCTTGTCCAGGCTCTGTCTGGTCCCCTTCTGCCAGAAACGGCAGGTGTCCGGAGAGATCTCGTCGGCCAGCAGAATATTGCCTTCTTTATCCTTGCCGAACTCCAGCTTGAAGTCCACCAGGTCTATATCTATAGAGGAGAAGAGCTCTGTAAGCACCGAGTCCACCGTAAGGGCCATCTCGGTCATTCTGTCCAGTTCTTCGTCGGTGGCCCATCCGAACAACACCGCATGGTCTCTTATAACAAGAGGGTCGTCCAGCTCGTCCTCTTTATAATAGAACTCCACGAGAGGTCTGGGAAGCTTCATTCCTTCCTCTACCCCGAGCCTTCTGCATATGGATCCGGCTGTGACGTTGCGGACCACCACCTCCAGGGGCACTATGGTGACCGGTTTTACCAGCTGTGACAGCTCGTCGATCCTCTCGATGAAGTGACTGTCTATGCCCTTGCTCCTCAGATATTTGAATATCCAGGAGCTTATCATGTTGTTCAGCTCTCCTTTTCCCTCCATCTCCGCCTTTTTCTTGGCGTTGAAGGCGGTAAGGGAATTTTTATACTTCAGATATAGGGCGTCGGGGTCGTCGGTAGAGTAGAGTCTCTTTGCCTTTCCCTCGTACAGCATTTCACGGATCTCCATGGCAGTTACCTCCCGGAATAAGATACTGACATTATCACCTTGAGGTCTATAAATGTCAACTATAAGAGGGGCCGGTACAGGGCATCTTTAAAGTACGTCACTTCTCGGAGAGGTCGTTCCGGCTCCGCCCTGTCTCGCCCGAACGTATTCCCGACCTGCCTGTTTCGTACAGACCGCCTCGGAGGGCACGTCCTGTGCCCCCTCGGCTTGGGGCGACGTCCTGTCGCCCCATTCGTACTACACGACGGCAGGTCGGGAATACGGGCTCGAATGGGCTCCGCCGGAACGACCTCTCTGAGGAGACTCGATGGAGGACTACGTTTCAGATGGGCTTCTACCTGAGACGGTGCGGTTTTGTCCCGTCTCTGATATCATAGTCTGGTTCGGGTCCCTCTTTCGGGGGGAGCGAAACGGGCCCTTTAGGGGGCGCTCTTTCTATCTGTGAGGTGTTTTTTCTATATGGATCCTAAAAGGATAAGAAATTTTTCGATTATAGCTCATATCGATCACGGTAAGTCCACCATAGCCGACAGGATGCTGGAGTTTACCGGTACCATCGATAAGAGAAACATGAAGGAACAGGTTTTGGATTCCCTCGAGCTCGAGAGGGAGAGGGGCATAACCATAAAGTCCGTGCCTGTGCGTATGGACTATACCGCTTCGGACGGCGAAAAGTACGTGTTGAACCTTATCGATACCCCGGGCCACGTGGACTTCAGCTACGAGGTGTCTCGGTCTCTCGCCGCCTGTGAGGGGGCTTTGTTGGTGGTGGATGCCGCTCAGGGGGTGGAGGCTCAGACACTTGCCAACGCATATAAGGCCATCGATCAGGATCTGGAGATAATTCCGGTCATAAACAAGATAGATCTTCCCTCCGCACGCCCCGACGAGATTCGTCAGGAGATAGAGGACGTGGTCGGTCTGGACGCCTCCGACGCCGTGCTGGCGAGCGCCAAGAACGGCATAGGCATAGAGGACGCCCTGGAGAGGGTGGTGGGGATTGTTCCCCCTCCGAAGGGAGAAGATGAGGCTCCTCTGAGGGCCCTGATATTCGACTCGGTGTACGATAACTATCGAGGGGTCATATGTTACATAAGGGTCGTAGACGGAAGGATCTCTGCCGGAGACGAGATAATTTTCATGGTTACCGGCAGACGTTATACCGTCGAGGATGTAGGGGTGTTCCGTCCGGGTTTCACCTCCGTCGAGTCCCTGGGGGTCGGGGAGGTCGGCTATCTTACAGCCAGTATAAAGACCCTGGACGAGGCAAGGGTCGGGGATACAGTTACCCTCTATAACAAGAAGGCAGAAAAGCCCCTTCCGGGCTATCAGACTGTAAAGCCGGTGGTCTATTGCGGCTTCTACCCCGTGGACAGGGACGAATATACCCAGCTTAGAGAGGCTCTCGAAAAGCTCAAGCTGAACGATGCCTCCATAGAGTTCGAGCCAGAGACCTCGACCGCCCTCGGTTTTGGTTTCCGCTGCGGTTTCCTCGGGTTGCTCCACATGGATATAACCAGGGAGAGGCTTCAGAGGGAGTTCGACGTTCAGCTGGTGGCGACGGCCCCCAACGTCGTTTACAGGATGGAGACCAAAAAAGGCGAAGAGATAGAGGCCCACAGGCCCTCGGATTTTCCCGAGGTCGGGGATATCGCCTCCGTGTCGGAGCCTATGATAAGGCTCACCGTTTACGTTCCGTCCGATTATGTCGGAAAGGTCATGCAGCTCTGTCAGGAGAAGAGGGGGACCTTCGTGTCCATGGACTATCTCACTCCCGAGAGGGCGAGGGCGATTTACGATCTTCCTCTGGCGGAGTTCATCGTCGACTTTTACGATAAGCTTCAGTCCCAGACGAGGGGTTATGCTTCCCTGGACTACGAGCACGTGGGATTCGGAGAGGCCAAGCTGGTCAAGGTCGACGTTCTCATAAACCACGAGCCGGTGGATGCTTTCTCCTTTATATGCCATCAGGACGACGCGTATCACAGAGGTCAGCAGGCGATCAGGAAGTTAAAGGAGATAATTCCGAGACAGATGTTCGAGGTTCCTCTTCAGGCTTCTGTGGGATCCAAGATCATAGTCCGTTCCAACGTTAAGGCCCTGAGGAAGGACGTTTTGGCCAAGTGCTACGGCGGCGATATAACGAGGAAGAGGAAGCTTCTGGAGAAGCAGAAGAAGGGCAAGGAAAAGATGAAGATGATAGGGAAAGTTTCCATTCCTCCCGATGCCTTTATGTCCTTCCTCAACATGGACGATGAAAGTAACTAGTCATATCCTCGATTTCGAGGGAGGTAGAGAGGGGCTTTCCGAGCCCCTCTCTGTTTACCTTCACGTACCCTTCTGTAGATCCAAGTGTCCTTACTGTTCTTTCGCCAGCTCTGTCCCTCGTTCCGGGGACGTGGCCCTTTATCTTTCGGCCCTGGAATCGGAGCTTGCCGGACTGACCAGGTTATCCGGAGGTTCCCTTCCGGCCAGGACCCTTTACATAGGAGGGGGAACTCCCACGGTCTTGTCCGTCGAGGAATGGACCAGGCTGATGGATCTGCTGGATCGATATATCGACCGTGGTTCGATCGAGGAGTTCTCGGTGGAGGCGAACCCCGAGAGCCTTTCCGATGGCCATCTTCGATTTTGGAGGGACAGAGGGATCTCTCGAATCAGTATAGGGGTTCAGAGCCTGGACGACGACGAGCTTCGATGGCTCGGTAGGCTTCACGATTCGAACGAGGCGAGACGGGCCGTTATTGCGTCTGTGGCGTCCGGTTTCGACGTCAGTGGCGATCTGATGTTCGGCCTGAAGGGGCAGACCCTCAGAAAATGGCACCGGAGCCTAAAGGCCTTGGCTGAGCTTGGAGTCGGTCATATGTCGCTGTATCAGCTTACCTTGGATAACGATTCCTTCTGGGGAAAAAAACCGCCCGAGGGAGTCTTCGACGGTTACAGCCACTATCGATGGGCCCAGTGGTATCTGCCGAGGATCGGTTTCGACCAGTACGAGATAGCGAGCTTCGCCCTCGAAGGGCACTGGAGCCTGCACAATCTGGCCTATTGGAACAGGGACAACGTCGTGGGGCTTGGGCCTGGAGCGTGGGGATATTTAAACGGTCTGAGGTACGAGAACGATCCGTCCCTGGCTGGATATCGCGATTCGGTGAGGTCATCCGGTTTCGCCGTGGTCTACAGCGAGAGGATCGGCGGCGTCGCAGAGGCGTCCGAGTCGGCCATACTGGCATTGAGGACCAAATGGGGGATCGATCTGGACGGTTTTTGTCGAAGGTTCGGATCCGGATTGAAGGCCCGGCTGTTGAAGTGTCTCTCGGAAATTCCCGATAACTGTCTCGAGTGGAGGAAGGGCTCGGTGGCCCTGACCCGTAAGGGAATGAGGGTGGCTAATTCCATATGGGAGAGGCTTCTGTGGGAGGAGTAGATATGTTGGATCGCAGAGATTTTCTTCCTGTGAACAGGGACGATATGGAGGCCCGGGGCTGGAACGAGCTGGATTTTCTGTTCGTGAGCGGAGATGCCTACGTGGATCATCCGAGCTTCGGGCCAGCCGTGATATGTCGATGTCTCGAGGCGGAGGGGTTTAAGGTCGGAATAGTCGCACAGCCGGACTGGCGGGGGCGAGAGGATTTTACCGCGATGGGCCGTCCCAGGCTGGGGGTGTTGGTGTCGGCGGGGAATCTCGATTCGATGCTCAACAAACTGACCGCTGCGAGGAACAGGAGAAGAAGCGACAGCTATTCGCCTGGAGGGGAGCTCGGTCACAGGCCGGACAGGGCTACCTTGGTCTACTGTAATATAGCGAGAGAGCTCTGGGGCGACGTTCCGTTGATTATAGGAGGGGTGGAGGCCAGCCTGAGAAGGATGGCCCATTACGATTATTGGTCCGATAAGGTGAGACGCTCCATACTGATCGACAGCCGTGCGGATATACTGGTCTACGGAATGGGGGAACGACAGATCCTGGAGATAGCCTCAAGGCTGGCCTCCGGTGAGTCCGTGTCTGATTTGACCGATATCGGAGGAACCTGCTACAGGTCTTTGTCGGTTCCGAAAGAGGCTGTAGAGATTCCCTCTTTCGAGGAGGTCCAGAAGGACAAGAAGGCTTTCGCCGAGGCTTTTCGGCTTTGGTACGGAGAGCAGGATCCCTTCAGGGGAAGGTCCGTCTGTCAGAGGCACGGAGATAAAACGGTGGTCCAGCTTCCCCCTGCCATGCCTCTGTCGACCGAGGAGATGGACGGCGTCTACGATCTTGCCTACGTCAGGGAGCCCCATCCCATGTACGACGATTTAGGGGGCATCCCTGCGATAGAGGAGGTCCGCTTCAGCATAGTGAGCCATAGGGGCTGTTTCGGAGACTGTTCGTTCTGTGCCATCTCGGCCCATCAGGGCAGGATAATCCAGGCCAGGAGCCATCGTTCCATATTGAAAGAGGCGGAGAGATTGGTCTCCATGGACGGCTTCAAGGGGTACATACACGACGTAGGAGGTCCTACTGCCAACTTTCGTCATCCATCATGTTCGAAGCAGCTGAAGGTCGGAACCTGTCGAGATCGACGCTGTATGGCGCCTAAGCCCTGTCCCTCTCTGGACACGGATCATTCGGACTATATGGCTCTTTTGAGGAAGATAAGGATGCTCCCCAAGGTCAAGAAGGTGTTTATACGATCGGGCATCAGATACGACTATCTCATGGAGTGCGGCGACGAAGGCTATCTAGAAGAGATATGCCGCCATCACGTCAGCGGAATATTGAAGGTGGCTCCCGAACACTGTTCCCCCCGGGTACTTAAGCTTATGGGCAAGCCCTCTATAGACGTGTTCCTCAAGTTCAAGAAGGCTTTCGACAGGATCAACGAAAAAATAGGCAAGAAGCAGTATCTCATTCCCTATCTGATATCCAGTCACCCCGGTGCTACCTTGAAGGACGCCGTGGCCATGGCGGAGTTCCTGAGGGATCTGGGGCACATCCCGGATCACGTTCAGGATTTCATACCTACGCCAGGCAGTCTGTCCACCTGCATGTATTACTCCGAGATGGATCCCTATTCTGGAAGGTCTCTCTTTGTCGCCAAAAGAGGTCACGATAAGGCGCTTCAGAGGGCTTTGTTGCAGTACGACAGGCCGGAGAACAGGGCCCTGGTGGTGGAGGCGCTGGAGAAGACGGGGCGGACCGATCTGATAGGCAGAGGTCCTGATTGTCTCGTTAGAAACTATACCGAAAAAAAGAGGACCGATAAAAAGACGGAGAAGGTCCGGATACGAAAGGACAAGAAAAGAGGACGGAGGGGTGGAAGATGAGACGAGTTCTTCATGTGTTGGAGAGCATGGGGATTCCCTTCTCCTTGGACGAACCTCTGAAAAATCACTGTACGTGGAGGATCGGAGGGCCGGCGGATCTTTTCGTCCAGCCTCGTTCCGACGAGGAAGTGACCGCCGCGGTCTCCGCCTTTCGCCGTAACGACGTGCCCTGGTTGGTGATAGGTAGAGGGTCCAACCTGCTTTTCGACGATGACGGCTTTCGAGGAGCGATACTGAAGGTCGGCAGATCGTTAGGGGGATTCGAGATCCGAGAGGACCGCATTACGGTGGGAGCCGGTACGTGGGCCCCCTGTCTGGCGAGGGCCAGCGCCTCCGCCGGACTTTCCGGACTGGAGCATACAGTCGGGATTCCAGGTAACGTCGGCGGATTGATAGCAATGAACGGAGGCAGCCTTAGAAGGTCCATCGGTGATTCTGTGGAGTGGGTTCGCTTCCTGGACGAGGACGGAGTCCTTAAAGTGTTCTCTCCCGAAGAGTGCGGCTTTTCCTACCGTCGTTCCTGTTTTCAGGATGGACGGAGGGTCGTGGTGGAGGCCGGGCTCCGTCTGAAGAGGTCGATGCCCGGAGAAGTGAGATCCGAGATGGAGGATGTGCTTAAGGAGAGAAAATCTAAATTCCCCCTGGCCTATCCGAATTGTGGATCGGTCTTCAGCAACGACCCGGAGATATTCTCCCTTTGGGGAGCTCCGGGAAGGGTAATAGAGCTTTGCGGACTCAAAGGGCTTCGACTGGGCGACGCAATGGTGAGCGAAAAACACGCTAATTTTATAATAAACCTGGGGGATGCCGATTCCTCCGACGTGATCGGTTTGATCGGAACGATTCGGTCGGTCGTTAGGGATTCCATCGGTCGAGATATTCCCTGCGAGGTCAGATATGTGGAGCCGAAAAAGGGGATAGTTCCCCTACACGAGATCTTTCGGTCAGGCGATAACCCAAGATTCAAGAAGAAGGAACAAGAAAAAAGGGCATAACCCTTTCTCTTGCGTGGCTTTTATGTCATACTACGTCTCTGACGCCCTCAACGGGGCGATCCGATTTAAGTTAGGAGAGTGAGAAGGAGTTGAAAAAGAACTGCGAGATCCTCATAAGCGTCGAGGATCTCCACAAGAGTTTCGACGACGAGAAGGTGCTCAACGGGGTGTCTATAGACATCAAGGAGGGAGATCTGGTCTCCATAATCGGTCCTTCCGGATGTGGCAAGTCCACTTTCCTGAGGTGTATAAACGGTCTGGAGCTTCTGGACTCCGGGACAATCTCCGTAGCGGGCAAGACCCTGAGAAGAGATTCATCCGAACGGCAAGCTGGGCAGAGGTTCATGAAGACCGCTCACGATATGAGGAAAGAGATAGGCATAGTGTTCCAGGGATTCAACCTTTTTCCCCATAAAACCGTGATCGAAAACGTCATGCTGGCTCCCATGGTCGTAAAGAAGAAGACCTATGAAGAGGCGGAGGAGATAGCCAGGGCCATCCTTTCCAAGGTCGGCCTTCTGGGATACGCCGGGCGATATCCGGTTACCCTCTCCGGTGGCCAGGCTCAGAGGGCCGCCATAGCCCGGGCTCTCGCCATGGCTCCGAAGGTGATGCTTTACGACGAGCCTACCTCAGCGCTGGATCCCGAGCTGGTTGGAGAGGTCCTCCAGGTAATGAGGGATCTCGACGCAGAGGGGATGACCCAGGTACTTGTGACCCACGCCATGCATTTCGCCAGAGATGCCTCCGATTACGTCGTTTTTATGGACCGTGGCGAGATAGTCGAGATCTCCGATGGAGACGAGATGTTCTCAAACCCCAAGAACGAGCGAACCAGAAATTTCCTTCGTCACATGATGGAGGTTGCCTGATGTCCCGCCTACTGTCGGTCTTTTGTGCGTTCTTTTTCTCTCTTTCAGCGGTTACCGGAGCTTTTGCCTCCAATACCATGTCTCCCGGCGTGCTTACCTGGGGAGGCGATACGGAGGGCGGAGCTCCCTATATGTTCCACCATGCTGACGATATAGGTGAACTCGTCGGCTACGAGGTGGAGATAGTCGAGGCCATCGCGGAACAGATGGGGCTTTCCACCAGATTCGTCCAGAACGGATGGGACAATCTCATTCCAGGTTTGGAAAGACATCTGTACGACGTATCCATAGATGGGCTGGAGATCACGCCGGAACACAGCGACGTGGTCGATTTCTCTATCCCTTATTACGTCACGCATCTCCAGATAGCGGTGAGAAGGGATAATTTCGACATAACCGATCTCGAATCCTGCAGGGGCAGGGTGGTCGGGACGTTGAAACAGTCTTACTCTCAGTACGTCCTGGATTCTCTGGAAGGGGTGGATGTCCGTACCTACGCCGACGAGATAAACGCCTACACCGATCTCGTCAACGGAAGGCTGGACGCCACCCTTTTCGACGCCCCTATCGCCCTCTATTACGGAGGTCCTATGAGAGAGGTCAAGTTCGTAGGCCCGGAGATAGGCAGGATCGAGTACGGAATAGCGGTGCGCAAAGGCGAAGAGGAGCTTCTGAGCCAGGTGAATCAGGCCATAATGACCCTCAGGGACGACGGTACTATCCGCTTTATCCTGGAGAGGTGGAACCTGTGGAACTCCCTGGTAGCAGAGGAGTTTCAGGATCTAGGGCCGGTCAAGACTACTCCGGACAGATACAACGGATGGATTGAGAGCCATAGGCCCGATGCCACATGGAAGGATACAGCTCGAAGATATGTGTCCTTCATGCCTAAGCTCGGAAGAGCTGCTATCACTACGATAGAGGTGTCGCTGGCCGCGATGGTTTTGGCGGTGGTTCTCGGATTGTGTCTCGCCATAGTCAGGGTGTTCGGTCCTGCGCCCTTGGCGGTGTTGTCTACGTGGTACGTGGAGATCATAAGAGGGACTCCCGTCTTGATTCAGCTTTTCTTCATTTTCTACGGTCTTCCAAACGTAGGCATAAAGCTCGATCCCTTCACCGCCGGGGTGATAGGTTTAGGTTTGAACTACGCCGCCTACGAGGCCGAGATATACAGGGCGGGGTTGATGGCGGTGCCAGCCGGTCAGATGGAGGCGGCCTTGGGACTGGGAATGACCAGGAGAGAGGCCCTGCGCCACGTCGTGGTTCCCCAGGCGGTCAGAATGGTGTTGCCTCCTGTGACCAACGATTTTATCTCGCTATTGAAAGATTCCTCTCTAGTCTCCGTCATAACATTGGTGGATCTAACCAAAGCTTACGGACAGATAGCTACGACCTATTACGATTATTTCGGGACGGGGTTGATCGTGGCGGCGATTTATTTTCTTTTGGGATATCCCTTCATTCGATTGGCTCGTTGGAACGAGGCCAAGCTGGAGGCCTCTCTGATTCCCGATAGGGTCCGTCGGCAGAGAAAAAGCGGTTTGGGAATGAGGCTTTTTTGAGGTATGGAGAATTGAGTGGTATATTCGGAAAGAGGCGTTTTCCGAAAGGCCGTCCCGGCGGTTGTCCGGGCTACCCTATTCACGTCTGGGGGGCTTACGATGACGGAAGATAGAATAAAACTGTATGGTTTCAACAATCTTACCAAGAGCCTGTGCTTCAATATGTACGATATATGCTATGCTCAAAGTCTGGTGGAGCGTAAGGAATACATAAAGTATATCGACGACGAGTACTCCGCCGATAGGCTCACCGCAATATTGAGTGACGTGGCGGATATCATAGGGGCAACTATCTTGAACGTGGCCAAACAGGACTACGAGCCTCAGGGCGCCAGCGTCACGATGCTGATAGCGGAGGAGCCCGTCCCTCCGGAGCTCAGAGGCAGCGAATCTGAGAGAGAGCAGTTCGCTGCGCCTGGGCCTTTGCCCAACACCGTGATAGGTCATCTCGACAAGAGTCACATAACGGTCCATACCTACCCGGAGCAACATCCGGATAACGGCATAAGCACCTTCAGGGCCGATATAGACGTGTCTACCTGTGGAAGGATATCGCCTCTGAGGGCGTTGAATTACCTGATTCACAGGTTCAATCCCGATATCGCCTGTATAGATTATCGTGTAAGAGGGTTCACCAGAGATATAGATGGCAATAAGTACTTCATCGATCACGATATAAACTCTATACAGGACTTTATATCGAAGGACACCATAAACAGGTACAACATGTACGATGTCAACGTTTACCAGGAAAATCTTTTCTGCACCAGGATGACTCTCAGGGATTTCGACCTGGACGATTATCTGTTTCACATAAGCGCGGACGATATCCGCCCCTCAAAGAAAAAGATAATCATGGACAAGATCAAGACAGAGATGGCGGAGATCTTCTCTGGAAGGAACCTGAAGTCCTTCAACTGATAAATGACGAAAGAATAAAAGGCGGCAGGAAGGATGGAACGATCTTCCTGCCGCCTTTTTACTATTCAACGTTTACAGCGAGAGTATGGAATCGGCTTTTAGCATGGCCTCGGAGATGTCGAACATGTTGGATATCTCACCGACTCCTACCTGATCGGCTATACCGAAGTGGTTTACGCAGGTTCCGCAGACCAATATTCTGCATCCCTTCTTCTCCAATTCGATTATACTTTCGCAGGTCGAACTGTCCTTGAGAGCCAGTTTGACTCCCTCGTTCATGAAGGCCAAGGTCTCCGGTATAAGTTCGTCGTCCAGTTGATGAAGGGTTCCTAAGAAGCCTTTTATTAGGATCTCTCCCAGATCTCTATCGGCTCCTCCCAGGATGTCTCTGGTGATGATGACAGCTATGGCTTTACTGTCACCGGATGGTCCGTTACTTCTCCCTCGGGTGTCTTCGGACGGGCTAGTTCCATCTTCTCCCTCGGAAGGACCGTCTCCCTTGATTCCCGTGACAGCTATATCCAGGTCGTTTTCCGCCTCCAGGACTACCTCGAATCCCTTGCTTTTGAGCAGTCTCGTGACGTTCTGTCCAGCGATGGCGTTGTCCACTATCACCTTGATCTCCGAGGCCCCCGCCTCTATGGCTTTCTTCGTCATTATCACAGGCTGAGGGCACATCTTTCCCCTGGCATCCACTGTTTGCATTACGCTCGACCTCCTATGGATATTCTGTGTGCAGCCGTAGCTCTAGGCTTGAAGCCTTCGGTCTGTTATCATCGATTGATCGAAAGGTCTTTCCATAACTGCAAAGAAATTATATCATTACTATTAACCTATTTCACCCCTGCGGGGGAATTCGTATCGGGTGGTGACGGTCCTAATGACGGACGAAGATATACAGGGACTTCTTCGTGGAATTCCCGCGATGGAGAAGGTTTTGAACGATGAGAGAGCCTCTAGGTATCTCAAATATCTGGATAGAGAGGGACTGAAGGAGCTGTGTTCCTCCATATTGAACGATATGAGAGTCGAGATCCTGTCCGGAAAGAGAAAGCAATTTAAAGACGAGGATTTGTTCTCTTTACTGGACGACAGGGTCGAATCCATGTCCGCACCCAGTCTGAGATCGGTGGTGAACGGCACCGGAGTAGTGGTCCATACGAACCTTGGAAGGTCTTGTCTGTCGCCGGAGGCGGTGAAAGCGGTTTCCGAGGTCGCCGGTAGGTACAACACGCTGGAGTACGACCTAGAGGCGGGGGAAAGAGGTCAGAGGAACAGTCACGTGGAGTGGCTCCTCTGCAAGCTTACAGGAGCGGAGGCCGCCGTAGTAGTCAACAACAACGCCGGAGCCGTTCTGCTCTGCCTCGCCGCTCTCTCCGCCGGTCGATCGGCTGTGGTCTCCAGAGGGGAGCTGGTGGAGATAGGAGGTTCCTTCCGGATACCCGACATAATGACCTTTTCCGGAACCAGGCTGGTCGAGGTGGGAACTACGAACCGGACCCACCTGAGGGATTACGAGAGGGCGGTCGGCGAGGATACTGCAATAGTTATGAAGGTTCACCCTTCCAATTTCAGGGTGGTTGGGTTCCACAAGGAGGTATCTAGAGAGGACCTGGCTGCCCTTGCCGAGGATAAAGGTGTTATCTTCATGGAGGATCTCGGCAGCGGTATATTGGTCGATCCAGGCAAGCTGGGGCTATCGGGAGAGCCCACTGTCGGTGACTGTATCGATGCCGGAGTCGATCTGGTCACCTTCTCCGGAGATAAACTTTTGGGCGGACCTCAGATAGGGGCCGTGGTGGGAAAGAAAAAGCTGGTGGACTCGATTCGGACCTATCCTCTCTTAAGAGCTCTCAGGTGCGATAAGATGACTTTGGCAGCTCTCGAGGCCACCTTGAGGCTGTATCTCAGAGGGAATTGGAACGAGATACCCACCTTGGCCATGCTTTCTCTCGATGGAGATGCGATAAAAAAGAGATGCCTATCCCTCATGGAGGCTCTGGACCCGGTGCTCGAAGGGGCCCATATGGAGGTCGTAGCGGTGGACGACGCAGTCGGAGGAGGGGCCTTCCCTGCCACGGCGGTTCCCGGATTCGCTTTATCCGTATCCTTGCCCGATCTGAGCTCCGGAACTATTCAGGAAAGGCTCAGGTCCTGCGACGAACCTGCGGTGGTCGGTGCTAGAGACGGCAGGATCTTGATCCACGGCAGGACCCTGATGGAAGGAGACCTGGACCGATTGGTTCGAGCTTTTACGTCTATCCTGGAGGAGGAGTCGAGATGACCGAGGAGATGTCTCTAGTAATAGGTACTGCCGGGCATATAGATCACGGAAAAACCCATCTGGTCAAGGCCTTGACCGGCGTGGACTGCGACAGGCTGTCGGAGGAACGGAAACGGGGGATAACCATAGAGCTCGGCTTTGCTCCTCTGGAGCTTCCCAGCGGCCGAGTGGTCAGCGTGATAGATGTCCCCGGACACGAGAAGTTCATAAGACAGATGGTGGCGGGGGCCTCCGGCCTGGATGCCGTTTTGCTCGTGGTGGCCGCCGACGAGGGAGTTATGCCCCAGACCAGAGAGCATCTGGACATAATAGAGCTCCTCGGGGTTCGCGAGGGATTCGTGGTTTTGACCAAGGCGGACCTGGTGGACGAGGAGATGTTAGAGTTAGCGACGGACGATGTTCAGGATCTGGTCAAGGGGACTTTCCTTCAGGACAAGCCTATATTGGCTGTCTCCTCCGTTACGGGGGATAACCTGGGTGCCGTCATGGACGAGATGGACAAGCTTGTGGACGAGGTCGTCCCCAGAGATAGAGAAGGGGCCTTCTTTATGCCTATAGACAGATCCTTCCCCGTGGCGGGATTCGGAACCGTGGTGACCGGAACGGCCTACAGAGGCAGGGTATCCCAGGGCGACGACATGGAGATATTGCCGGCGGAGTTGGACACCCGGGTTAGAAGCCTACAGGTTCACGGTTCTTCGGTCGATTCCGCCGAGGCAGGTCAGAGGGTGGCCATGAGTTTGAACGGTCTTTCCGTCGATCAGCTCAACAGAGGAGACGTCGTGTGCGCCTCCGGCGTATTCAGGGCGTCCAGCTGTCTGGACGTGGGGTTGAAGGTCTTGCCGGGGGCTATAGAGGGAATTTCTCATTGGCAGAGGCTCAGGGTCCACCTGGGAACCTCGGACGTGTTGGCGAGGGTGGCTTTTCTGGACAGAAAGGAACTTCTTCCCGGAGAGGAGGCGGTCGCCCAGCTCGTCCTGGAGGAACCGGTCGTCGCCTCCATATGTCAGAGGTTTGTCGTCCGTTTTTACAGTCCTCTAAGGACCATAGGCGGAGGGGAGGTCCTTTCTCCCTACGGGAAAAAAGCTCGAGGGAGAAGGGCGAGAGAGGAGACCGTCGCCAGGCTGGAGGCGTTGATGGCCTCCGATTCCAGAGAGGATCGCATAGCGGCACTGGTGGATTTTCACGGAAGGATCCCTTTCGACGACCTGATAGTGCAGACCCAGGAGACCAGAAAAGGATTGGCCGAAATATTGAAGGACCGCCTGAAATCCAGAGGCGTTTCGGTTATCCCCGTAGGCAACGGCATAATCATCTCCGACGGAGAGAGAGCCCGACTGGAGGGCTCTATCCTGAAACGGCTGGAGTCCTTTCATGAAGAGCACCCTCACCAGGAGGGGGAGGCTGCCGACAGGTTGGTGAACGGACTTTTTGCCGATGAAGACAGAAAGTTCGGCCGGGCCTTCGTCGGTTGGATGGTAGAGGGAGGGGTACTGATATCCAAGGAATCCCTGCTCTCCCTTCCTGGGTTCGAGAAAGAGGACGATCAGGCTTTTCAGGCGAAGGTGGATGTTCTGAAGGGATTGTGCGATGATGCGGGGTTTCATCCGCCGGTTTTGACCGATTGTCCTAAAGCCCTTGGAATGGACGAAAAAGAGTTCTCCCGTTTTCTGACCGATGTCAGACGGATGGGGTTGTTCTCCGTGGTGGATGGAACGTTTTTGATTTCCTCCGATGTGGAGAGACGGCTGCTTTCCGCTCTTAGGGAGGTAGACGGAGGGATAACCATAGCTTCCGTGAGGGATATAACCGGAAGCAGTAGAAAGTTTGTCCTGCCCCTCTTGGAATATCTCGATGGCAAGGGGGTTACCAGAAGGGTGGGGGATAGAAGGATAATCTTAGGTGGTTAAAAAATTTGAATTTTTTGGATGGATATGTTAGAATGTCCTTATCCCTGTGAAAAGAGGAGGACTCTCATGGCTTGTTCCATTCAATCGATTCGTCAGAGGGTGGCTCGATACAAGGGAAACACGGTGCGGTATCGTGCCACCAAGGGACGTCGCAAGACGGAGGAAAGGCGAGGGGTGATCTTGGAGACATACCCGTGTCTTTTCACCCTTTACGTGGAATCTCAACACAGCAAGGTTTCCTTCAGTTACGCTGAGTTGTTGACAAAAGAGGTGGAACTGGAGCTTATCAAGGATAACGCCAGGACCTCCGAGTATCTTTGATCAGCATTCTTTTTCAGGAGTGATTCTATCATGGAGATCCTTGTTCCCAGCGACGGTAAGATAAACCTATCGTTGAGAATCGTCGGCCGAAGGGAAAACGGCTATCACGATCTGGTATCGGTTTTCATGAGAATGCCGTCGTTGGAGTCCTTGAGTATCGTTCCGTTAAAAAAGCAAGATGTCGATGATGTCGTAGAGGTGAGGAATATACCGATAGACGGCGTCAATTTAGTCAAGAGGGTGATCGATCTTCTCCGTGGAGGAGGAGTTTCGGTCCCCTCTCTCTTGGTGTCCATAAATAAAGAAATTCCTCCCGGAACGGGGCTTGGATGTGGTTCAGGGAACGGTGTGGCCGTATATAAGTGGATCGATTCGTGTCGCAAGAACCTACCTCATCCGGATGCCCTGGCTTCCGTAGGGGCGGATCTGCCTTTTTTCGCCCAGGACGTATCTCTGGCCCTGGTCGAGGGAGTTGGGGAGGACGTGAGTTTTCTCCCCCCTTTGGAGCTCGACTGCGCCCTCTTGATCCCAGTCTGGCGTTCTGCCACTTTAGAGGCCTATGGAGCTCTCGATCGCTATTTTTCAGGTGTCTGGCCTAAAGGTCCGGAGGAGGCCCGGCAGGAGGCCCTATCCATAGTGAAGGGGCTTTCCAAGGGATCTAAAATAGGGCTTCTTCCCAACGATTTTCTGAAGCCTCTTATGGTCTCTCATCCCGAATACAGGTCGATATTCGATGGCATCGAAAAATCCGGAGCCTTGGCCTGGGGACTCAGCGGCAGCGGCAGCGCGGTTTTCGCCTTATATCGAAAAGGTAGTCTTGCAAGGGGTAGGTTAGGTCATCTTTATGGGCTTGAATGTGTCGAAAAAATAATATTGGTGGAGTGATGGTAGATTATGAAAGGACAACGCACCGGGAGGCTTATAAGGATAGTATCTAAACTTTTGACCTGCCCTTCGCGCCAATTCTCGGTCACGTCGTTGGCAGACGATTTCGATGTGTCCAAGACTGTGGTAAGCGACGACGTTTCCATCATAGACGAGGCCCTTCAGGCCGAGGGCTTGGGGCGGGTTCGAGTGGACAGAGGCAGATCCGGAGGGGCTTTTTTCGTGCCTCAGGTGTCTAGAGCTAGAAGAGAGGTTTTTCTGGCTCGACTTGCCGATGTACTTTCCAAGGAGGACAGGATTCTTCCCAGCGGACTGATATACTACAGCGATATACTGTTCAACCCTAAGTTTACCTGGGAGCTGGGGCTGATATTGGCCTCCGATTTCTACGATATTCGTCCGGATGTGGTTATGACGTCGGAGGTAAAGGGTATCCCGCTTGGAATGTCCACCGCCCAGGCACTAGGCGTTCCGTTGGCCGTGTGTCGATTTAGGAACAGGGCAAGCGATGGCCCCGCCGTATGCGTCCATTTCGCCACACAGACCGGAGATGTCCGAGCCATGTATATGGGGACCAAGCAAATATGCCAGGGCAGCAGAGTTTTGGTTATAGATGATTTCATGCGAGGTGGAAGCACCGCTTCCGGGATGTGCCAGGTAGTCAGGGAGTTCAAAGCAGAGCTTGTCGGGATAGGTGTATTTCTCGCCGCTTTGGAGCCTCGAAAAAAGGCCATAGAGAGTTATTCCGCCTTGCTTCGTCTGGATATGTCCGGCGAGGGGGCTAGAGTGTCCATCTCGGGTTGATTTTTTGTATACACTTAGATTGACGCCGGCGAATCTATGGTATAGAATGCCCCACTATGAGGGGGGTGCCCTTATATGCGTGTCAGTATCGACAGCGATAAATGCATTGGCTGTGGAGTGTGTGTCCAAATTTGTCCAGATGCCTTCACCCTTGACGAGTCGAAAGGGATAGCGAGGGTCCTTCGCCCTGAAGGGGCGGATTGTGTGGATGAGGCCAGGGATAGTTGTCCCGTATCGTGCATAACGGTGGAGGAATAAAATAAAACCTCAAATCGGCGATTTTGCCTCTTGAACAAGACGGTAGTACCGGTTATAATAAGCGCCGTTCCGGGCCCATAGCTCAACTGGTCAGAGCCACCGGCTCATAACCGGAAGGTTCCAGGTTCGAGTCCTGGTGGGCCCACCAAGAGCTAAGCCGTTCCTTCGGGAGCGGCTTTTTTTTTAGGAAAAAACACGAGTGGGGGGAAATGATGAATATAGACGGTTTGAGCCGTGTGATGGAAGAAGTGGCTTCTTTGGCCTGGGCGGAGGATTGGGACAACTGCGGAGTTCTGTTGAGATCCCGATCGGGGAACGTCGACCATATAGCCGTCGCTCTCGATCCTACGGCGGAGATCGTTCGATCTGCCTCAAGTGCTGGGTGCGACTGTCTCGTCACCCATCATCCTCTCATCTTCTCTCCTCTCCGGCGTCTTGATCCTTCAATACCTTCCAACGCGGCGGTCTTCGAGTTGATAGAGAGAGACATGTCGATTCTCTGTTGCCATACCAGTTGGGATAATTCCCCGGTGGGGACGAACGTCTCTCTGGCGAACTCGATAGGGCTAGGCTCGGTGGAGCCGATGCTGTTCGAGAACAGGGGATGGGGTATAGGGGCAGTAGGAAACCTGGAGTCCCGTTCCTTCAGGACCCTCGCTTTGTCGGCAAAGGATCGATGGCGACTTTCATTCGCCCGACTTCACGGAGATCCCGACAGGACGGTCTCTAAGGTCGCTTTGTGCGGCGGATCGGGAGGTTCTCTGTGGAGAGATGCTCTGGCTGCCGGAGCCGAAGTGTATATAACGGCAGACGTGAAGTATCACGATGTGCAGGATGCCGTAGCTTCTGGACTGTCGGTCCTGGAGGTTGATCACGGCGAGATGGAATGGGCTTCCATGGGGGATTTGGCCGCTCACGTAGGTAGGTTGTCCGGATTGGATACCCTATTGCTGGAGAGGCCGTCCTGTTCGGGAGAGCTCGTTTAACCTGACTGGGTGAGGAAAGGAGCTTCTTCTAGATATGAAACTTAGAACTTTTAGCGGAATGAGACCTACCGGTAAGCTGCATCTGGGGCATATGGCAGGTGCTTTATCGAATTGGATAAAGCTTCAGGAGGATCCGGGATACGATTGTTTCTATGGCATTGTTGACTGGCACGCCATGATGTCCGATTACGCCAACAGCTCGGTCATAAAGGGAAACTGTCGGGAGGTTCTGCTGGATTGGCTCGCTGTGGGCCTTGATCCGGAGAAATCGACCATATTCGTTCAATCCCACGTCCCAGAGCATGCGGAGCTGTCCCTGGCTTTGGGAATGGTGACGCCTCTCGGGTGGCTTCAGAGAAACCCGACTTACAAGGAGCAGATCCTAAACATACAGAACAAGGACCTCAGCACCTTCGGCTTTCTGGGATATCCCGTCCTGATGGCCGCCGATATACTTCTGTACAGATCTTCCGTAGTCCCTGTCGGGGAGGATCAGTCGGCTCACCTGGAGATCACCAGAGAGATCGCTCGCCGGTTCAACAACTTCTACGGCGAGGTGTTTCCCGAGCCGGATATCCTTCTTACCCCTACACCTAAAGTACCAGGCACGGACGGTAGAAAAATGAGCAAATCCTACGGTAACAGCATTAACATAGCCGATACTGAAAAGGAGATGTGGAATAAGCTCAGGACCATGATGACCGATCCAGCCAGGGAGAGAAAGACCGATCCAGGGGACCCCGACAAGTGTCCGGTATGGGATATCCATAAGGTATTCAATCACGACGAGGACGAAAAGGCCGATCTTGCCTCCGGTTGCAGGACCGGTTCCATCGGATGCGTCCAGTGTAAAAAGGCTTTGAAGGAGCACGTGGTGTCCATGATGTCTCCGATCTGGGAGAGACGGGCCTATTACGAGTCTCGTCAGGAAACCCTTGACGATATTTTGTGGAACGGAGCCGACAAGGCCAGAGTCGTCGCCAGAGAGACAATGGACGCTGTTTTGGAAGGTATCGGTTTCGTCCCTCGTAGATAGACCTGCGGTCCATCCTTGTATGAATCGGGGGTGATGCGATGATCCGCATCGATATCGATGGTTTTTCCGGGCCTCTGGATTTGCTCTGTCATATGGTGGAGAGTCGCGAGATAGAGGCCTCTTCGGTCAGCGTCGCCGAGGTTGTAAGGATTTACGGTGTCTATCACGCTCAAAAAGGCGAGGTCCCGATAGAGGCGGTGGCCCATTTTTTGGTCCAGGCCGCTCGACTCATATTGGACAAGGCTCTGGCTCTGATGCCTCAGAAGGTTACCGATAACACCGACGAGGTCTGGGATCAGGAGTTCGTGGAGGAATCGCCGGATATCGAGGATATGCTTCTGCGTTATCGCCCCTACAGGAAGGCCGCCGGTCTTCTGGCAGAGCTCCTGGCCGAAGCGGGACGTCGTTCCTTCAGGAACTCCCTGCCTCTTCCGCCGTCCTACGATATAGGGGACCTTTACTCCCTCTCCTCTATCTGGTGGTGTCTGATGAAATCCAGGGAGATGGTCTTCTCCGATCCCGAAGATACATGGGAGGACGACCATCTGGCGGGGATGCCCGCCCCTATTCCCGAGGAAAACCAGGTGGAGAACAGAATGGGCCTGATAATGGAAGAGCTCGGCGACGGTAGGATCTACCTTTCCACCTTCCTGAGGGGTAGACCCGGAGCTTCCGAGTTGGTAGTTACGATTCTGGCCCTCTTGGAGCTTTCCAGAGGAAACAGAATAAGCCTTAGGCAGGAGGATCAATTTGGTGATGTCCTCGTTCTTTCAAGAAGATAAAGGGCTTTCTGTTCTTAAACGCATCGAGGCGGTCCTTTTCGTCGCTTCCGAGGGAGCTACGGCGACGGAGCTCGCCGAAGCGGTGGGAATAGACGAGAATACAGCCCTAGGCGGTCTGAAGGCCCTCTCTGAAAAATACAGGGAAGGATCTCACGGAGTAGAGGTGGCCTTTTTGGGTGGTGCATGGCATCTTTGCACCGTCTTGGACGTCGCTGACGCCGTCGACAGTTTCAGGGAGGCAAACGAGAGGGAACGTATCAGATTGAGCAAGGCGGCTCTGGAGACTCTAGCCGTTGTGGCTTATAATCAACCTGTAACCCGATCGGAAATAGAGGATATCAGAGGCGTGCGTTGCGAGAGGGTGATAGAGACTCTGCTGAGCCACGGTCTGGTACGTATCTCGGGGAGAAAGAAGAGCACCGGATCACCTCTCCTCTACAGGACCACCGATTCCTTTCTCAAGGTCTTCGGTTTGGGGGCTATCTCCGATTTGCCCACTGTATCCGAGATAGAAGAGCTGCGCTCTCGACGGGAGGACGACGATAGTGAGGCTCAATAGGTATCTTGCTTTGTGCGGAGTTGCATCCCGGCGTAGGTCCGAGGATATAATTAGAACCGGTAGGGTGAAGGTAGAAAACGTGACCGCCACCGATCCTGCCATGGATATATCGGAAGAAGACCAGGTGTCAGTGGACGGAAAATCAGTATGCTTTCAGAAGTCCGTCTATATCGTTATGAACAAGCCCAAAGGTTACGTTTGTGCTGTCGAGGATCGTTTTTATCCTACTGTGGTAGGCCTTTTGTCCCCTGACCTGAGGGCTAAGAGGATCTATCCTGTCGGGCGTCTTGACAGGCAAAGCGAGGGCCTCCTGGTCTTGACGAACGACGGCGATTTCTGTAATTCTTTGATACATCCTAGTGCTGGCTATCAAAAGACCTACGAGGTATTGCTGGGCGAAGCCCTTACGGAAGAGAACCTTTTCTCCTGGCGCAAGGGTGTTCCGATAAACGGAAAGGTCGTATCTCCGGTTTCGATTCGGGTGATGGATAGAAAACCTGCCAGAAGGTGGGTCTCGATAGTCCTACAAGAGGGGCTTAAAAGGGAGATCAGGATAATGGCGTCTCATTTTTCCCTCTCGGTGAATGTCCTCTTTCGTAGAAAAGTTGGTAGAATGGAGTTGAGAAAACTCAAATCAGGAGAATACTGTGTTGTGGAACTCCAACGGTTATGGCGACTTATCCGTCAGGGAGGAAGCGTCTAGTTCAAGGCAGGAGATGGGTTGATGGATGATCGAACCAGACAGCTGATACAGAATCGTATCCTCAGCAGGCTGAAGGAGGTCAAATCCTTCCCTCAGTTTGTCATGGAGACCTTGAGAGCATTGGATAACCCGGACAGCAGCGCGTATAACGTCGCAGGCAGTCTCTCAAAGGACGAGGGCTTGGTCATAAGAACTTTGAAGTTGGCGAACTCGGCTTTTTACGGGCTTCCCAGAAAGATCTCCAGCATTCAGGAGGCGGTAGCACTTCTGGGCTATAAAACGATCAAAAACCTGGTCATAGCCGCCACGGTCTATCAGAGGATGGACAACTCCTTTGCCGGTTACGCCCTAGATAGAGGAGACCTGTGGAAACACTCTCTCAGCGTAGCCTATGCGGCCAGATATCTGGCGGAGAGGACCAAGGCCTGCCTTCCCGATGAGGCCTATATCGTAGGTATGCTTCACGCCATAGGCAAGATAGTTCTCAACGACTATATAAAATTCGGTTACCAGATAATAGTACGCATCGTGGATACCGATAAGATCCCCTTCGTGGAGGCGGAACGGATGGTATTGGGGTTCGATCACGCCCAGGTGGGAGCCATGCTGGTGGAGAAGTGGAATTTGCCCGAGTCCCACAAGGTGGCTATTCAGTATCAGTACTCACCCGACGAACTTCCGGAGGATCTTCAGGAATACAGAGGACTCGTTGACATCATCCACCTGGCCAACTCCTTGGTATTGATGCTGGGAGTAAGCGGTGGGGCGGATGCCCTTCAGTATTCCATGTCGGAGACGGTCCTCCAACGTTTAGGACTAGAGGGAGAGGTCGAGGAACTCTTGTCCGATTTGGTCGACATCATGGACAAGGTATCTGAAGAGATGGAACTCATGGAGGAATAAGGCCTGCTATGGCATCTAAAAATATAGTTATCACCGTCGACGGTCCTGCCGGTGCCGGAAAGAGTACCGTGGCCAGGAGGGTCGCATCCGAGTTAGGAATACCCTATCTGGACACAGGGGCTCTTTACAGAGCCCTCGCCTATATATTGGACAGCCGTGGTATTCCTCCCGAGGAGGGAGAGGACCTGAATAGGTCTCTTAGATCTATTTCCGTTTTACTCGAAGGCGGCAGGGTCACCGTGGACGATGTCGACGTGACCGACATGATCCGTACCCCTAGGGTGGACTCCATCGCTTCGTCCTATTCGGCCCTTCCCTCGGTCAGAGACAAACTTTTGGATCTACAGAGGGAGCAGGCCCTTTCCGGTGGTTTGGTCGCCGACGGTAGAGATATGGGGACGGTGGTGTTCCCCCTAGCTCCTTTGAAGGTATATCTGTCCGCCTCGGAGGAGACCAGAGCCGATCGTCGTTGGCGTGAGTTGAGAGAAAAAGGGGAGGATTTTCCCTTCGACTCTATCCTGGAGGATATAAGACGAAGGGACAGGGCCGACATGGATAGGGCCTGTTCCCCTCTGAGAAAGGCCGCTGATTCGGTTCTCATCGATTCATCGGATATGACGATCGACGAAGTGGTGGCGAAAATCGTCTCCATCGCTTCGGAGGTTCGACATGATTAACTCTTTTATATATCAATTGGTGAGGCGGTTTTGTTTCGTTTTCTTGAAGATTCATAATCGTCTCAGGGTAGCGGGCAAGGATAAAATACCTGTGGAGAGGCCTTTCATAATGGTGGCCAACCACTGTAGCAACCTCGACCCAGTGGTTTTAGGTGCCGCCTTTCCCGATCGTTTAAGATATCTGGCCAAGGTGGAGCTTTTCGAGGGATCACGTCTTTTCGCCTGGTTGATAAGGACGTTGGGAGCCATCCCGGTCAGCAGGGATTCCTCCTTGAGTGCCGGAGGTGCCCTAAGGACGTTTCTACAGCTTCTCGAGGGGGGAGAGTCGGTTCTCCTTTTTCCCGAAGGTGCCCGGTCCTTGGACGGTAGGTTGAAGGATCTGGAGGGGGGAGTCGCCCTATTGGCGGTTAGGACCGGAGTGCCTATCGTCCCGGCTTATATATCCGGAACCTTCGACGCTATGCCGGTAGGTGCCAGCAAGATCGGCTGGAGCTCCATAGAGGTCCGGTTCGGAGATCCTATCGATCCATCCAGGATGCTAGAAAACGGCGTATCCTCCAGGGAATGTCGTTCGTTGATACTGTCCGAACTGAGAGAATCTCTCAGTTCCATGGAGGCGGTAGCCCTTGGCGGATGAAAGGCGTAGAGCGGTTTTAATCGCTTTGGAGCGTCTGGAGGAGGGAGAGCGCCTTCTTCTTGAGCTTGAGCTTCTATTGGCGAACCTGGACGTGGACGTTGTCGAGAGGGTAATTCAAAAGCGGGATTCTCCGGACCCCGCTTTCTTCTTAGGGTCCGGCAAGGCAAGGGATCTCAAGAGGGTCTGCGATGTGGTCGACGCAGGACTGATCGTCAGCGATAGGCCTTTGACCCCTAGACAGATGGCGAATCTGAAGGCGGAGTCGGGGCGGTACGTCTGGGACAGACCTTTGGTCATAATGAAGATATTCGAGGAACGGGCCAGGACATCGGAGGCGAAGCTTCAGGTGGAACTGGCCCGATGCCGCTATGAATTGCCCCATCTTCGCGGTCTGGGACATCAGATGTCCAGATTGGGGGGCGGTATAGGCACCAGAGGGCCCGGCGAGACCGAGTTCGAGAGACACAGGAGAAAGCTCGAGAGGCGTATAAGAGATATAACGAGAAAACTTGTCCAGGTAAAGAAGAGACGAAGAAATCAACGGAAGCGACGTAGCCGTTCCGATATAGTTACTGTAGCTATGGTCGGATATACTAACAGTGGGAAATCGACCCTTCTACGCCGCCTATCGGGAGACAGATCCATATACGTGGCCGACGCCCTTTTTGCAACATTGGACACGTTGGTACGTTCGATATCCATGTCCGATGGACGGACGATCCTCCTGACCGACACGGTAGGGTTCATAAGGGAGCTCCCTCCCACCTTGATAGCGGCCTTCAGGACGACTTTAGAAGAGGCGGTTGCGGCCGACTTTTTGTTGGTCATGCTCGACGGAAGTGATCCGGATGCGCTTGAGACCCTTAGGGTTGTTAGAGATACCCTCAGGGATATAGACGCCATAGAGATCCCTCGGGCGGTCTTTCTGAACAAGGCGGACCTCATAGATAGATCCACCCTGGACGGTCTCCTGACCAGGATAAGATCCGAAGGCGAGGACGTAGAGGCGATAAGCGCGTCGAAATGGGATGTAAAAGAAATAACCCCCGTCTTGGAAAAGCTCGTCTTCAGGACAGGTCTGTAGAAAAACGGAGGTGGATTGATCGTTATGTTGACAAGCATGACCGGTTTTAGCCGAGTCTCGGTGGATAAGGATTGGGGCACCTTGACCGTGGAATTCTCCAGCGTCAACTCCCGATATCTGGAGGTCTTCGTGAAGTCAGGTAGAGAACTGGCCTCGGAGGATCCACTGATACAGGGTGCCGTTAAGAAAAGACTCAATAGAGGAAAGGTCCAGGTCAGGGTAGAGCTTTCATGGGCTTCCGAGTGTCGCATGGGCAGGATAAATCCAGATGTCCTTAGCTCCTATCTGTCACAGGTGAAAGACGTGGTGTTATCCATGGGGGACGGATCAGACGAGCTTCCCTTGAACGGAATTCTAGGATTGCCCGGGGTTTTGGATCTTCCATCCGCGTCTTCTTCGTCGATGAAAGACGAGATATCGTCTGTTTTAGCCGATCTCACCGATAGAGGACTGGATGAGCTGGTCTCTATGAGGGAGATTGAGGGAGAAAAGCTTCTTGATGATATCTCCGGATGTCTAGAGGACTATCAGGCAATAGTGTCCAAGATAGGTTCTCTATGGCGGGGATGTGCGGACAATGCCTTCGAATCGCTTAGGGAAAGGGTTCAAGCGGTGGCAGATCGTTTCGAGATATCTATGGACGAGGGACGGCTTGCCCAGGAGATGACGGTGATAGCGGATAAATGGGATATATCCGAGGAGCTATCCCGTACGGACAGTCATATAGGTCAGTTCAAGAAACTGCTGGACGAAAGGGGACCCAGAGGGAGAAAGCTGGATTTTCTTCTCCAGGAGATGAACAGGGAGATCAACACTATGGGCTCCAAGGTTGCGGATGCCGAGGTACGATGGCTTGTGGTCGACGGAAAATCCTTGTTGGAGAGGATTAGGGAACAGGTTCAAAACGTGGAGTGATAGTCTGTGGGACAGAGGCTCGTTCATATAGGATTCGGAAACATGGTAGTCGCCGAGAGGGTCGTGGCCATAATACATCCCACCTCGGCTCCGATGAAACGTCTGAAAGAAGAGGCCAGGGAGACCGGTCGTCTTGTAGATGCCACTCAGGGGCGGAAGACAAGGGCTATATTGGTGACCGACAGCAATCACGTCATTCTGTCGGCAATCCAGCCGGAGACTATCGTCAATCGTTTTTCCGGCGAAGAACCAGATGGTTAAACGGAACTGTCGAGGGCGGTTGTTCGTCTTCTCCGGACCAAGCGGAGCAGGTAAGGGAACCGTACGCAAAGAGCTGTTTCGGAGGGTGGAGGGGCTGGCCTTTTCCATATCCTGTACCACCAGAACTCCGAGACAGGGAGAGATCGACGGGGTAGACTATCGTTTTATAGAGCAGGAGGAGTTCAAACGCAGGATCGCCGCCGGTGATTTCCTGGAGTGGGCCGAGGTTCACGGAAATATGTACGGTACCCTCTGCTCCGATGTCGAACGGTATCTAGACGAAGGCAAGGACGTAGTGCTGGAGATAGACGTTCAGGGTACCTTACAGGTTAAGGACAAATGCCCCGATATAATAACGGTTTTTTTAACTCCGCCTTCTACGAAAGAGTTGGAACGCCGTCTTCGCCGAAGGGGATCTGAGGACGAACGAACCATAAAACTAAGGTTGAACAACGCTCTGGAGGAGATGGCATTGGCCAGCAGATACGACCATATCGTGGTCAACGACGATCTTCAAAGGGCCGTTTCGGAGCTGGAGCAAATCGTTTACGATTATCGTGAGGGACGAGGCAAGAGGAGGGGTTAGATTGAAATTTTTCGACATAGATAAAATTAAAAAAAATTCAGGAGTATCAAATAAATATCTTCTGACCACAGTTGTGGCAGCCCGGGCTAGAAGCCTGAGCGAGGACAGGGGAAGCAGGACTTTTGAAGAGACCGGAAAGGGAGAGAAGGTGATCTCCATAGCTCTTTCCGAGCTGGAATCGGATAAGCTCTCGGTTAAGATGGGGGTTACCGGAGAAGAGGGAGGAGTCTCCTCCGATGAAGAACCTGTCTCGATCGAGTAGAGTCCTTCTGTGTGTGACCGGTGGAATAGCCGCATATAAAGCCCCTCACCTGGTGAGGGGCTTTATCCGGTCCGGATGGGAGGTTAAGGTGGCCATGACCGAGGCATCGGAGGCTTTCGTAAGTCCAATGGTCCTAGCCACCTTGTCCCATAACAGGGTATGGCGTGATCGAGACTATCTTTCCGACGACTCCGGTTGGCATATACCCCATATATCTCTGGCGGAATGGGCCGACGTCATAGTGGTCGCTCCCTGTACCGCCGATACCGTCGCCAGACTTGCCGGTGGATATGCTTCTAAGGTGATGGACGGAGCAGTTTTGGCCTCCAAAGCTCCGGTGATAGTCTTCCCCGCCATGAACGTCAATATGTTGGATCACAGTGCTACCAGGAGGAACCTGGATATATTGGAATCCATGGGATACGTTGTAGTCGAACCCGATTCGGGGGACCTGGCCTGCGGCTACGAGGGCAGAGGTCGTCTTCCCGACGTGGACGTTATAGTGGAGGAGGTCGAAAGGGCTCTTCGTCCCAAGGATCTGGAAGGTTTGTCTGTGGTGGTTACAGCAGGCCCAACCAGAGAGTTTTTGGATCCTGTGCGCTATATATCCAATCCCAGCAGCGGTAAGATGGGATATTCTATAGCCAAGGAGGCCTGGTATAGAGGAGCGGAGGTCCGTATCATATCGGGACCGGTCGCCCTGGAGTCGCCTCATGGCATTCAGGTTATACCCGTCACCTCGGCCGAGGATATGCTCGACGCTGCCACCCGAGCCATGGACGATTGTGACGTGATGGTAAAGGCCGCAGCTGTAGGGGACTATAGGTTCGCCTCCAGATCGGAGCATAAGATAAAACGGGAGGGGAAATCGGAGGTTTCCTTTTCGATGATAGCCAATCCCGATATAGCGGCTACCCTGGGAGAGATGAAAAAACAGGGGCAGATCCTGGTAGGGTTCGCCGCCGAGACGGACGACCTTAAAGAAAACGCACGGAGAAAGCTCAGGGCCAAGGGGTTGGACCTTATCGTAGCGAACGATCTCACCGAACCGGGAAGCGGATTTGGAACCGACACCAACAGGGTCACGATCTTTGACGTCCAGGGGAACTCGAAGGAGGTTCAAGGGGATAAGACGGAGGTCGCCAGCATAATCTGGGACGAGGTGCTCTTGCGACGAGAGGGGCGCTGAATGTGACTTGGTTTCCTGAAGTCCTGGTTCCGGGCCCTTGGTGGTCGGGGTTGACCTATCGTCATGATCGACCTTTGGAACCGGGCGTCAGGGTAAAAGTTCCGATAGGACGAGGATCCCGAATAGGATTCGTCTCTAGATGCGACGACACCTCCTCCTGGCCGGAGAAAAAGGTAAGGCCGATCATGGAGGTTCTGGATGAATCCTCTGCGATACCGGACGTGTCCTGGCGTCTTATGGCCTGGGTGGGTCGTTCCTTTCTATGTGGCATAGGCCAGGCTCTTTCCTCCATGCTGCCGGAACAGCTATTGAAGGGAGAGAGTCTCTCTCCCTTCGTCGATAGATCGAAAAAGGATGAGAGGTCAGCTTTTTCCATGGAGGGCTTCTACCGCTGGTTGGACGAGGATCGTCTCAGCCGTTACGAGGAGCTTTTGGGAGACGGAAGCACCAGGGCGATAATATCCTTTCCGGAGCAGCTGAGAGCCAAGGTTTTTCTGAAAAGGCTGGAGGACAATGGCATCGTTGGAGGGCTCCTCTGGCCCAATACCGGTGGGAAGAAAAAGATGGAGGCCTGGCTCTCCGTAAGAGACGGAAACTGTCGTTTCGTGGTGGGGGGGCCTGGGGTTATGGCCGCCCCTTTGTCTCCCGACCTCGTCGTTGTGGAGGACGAGGGGAACGACTCCTATCGTATGCAGCGTCATCCCCGATTGAATGGCAGGAGCGTATTGACCAGGCTCGCCATGGATTCGGGGTCTCGTCTGATCGTGGGAGGTAGGATCCCGTCCTCCAGGGTGTTCCGAAAGCTTCATCCCGAGGAGGAACGTGGACGGTCGGAATCAAGGGTCGTCTTTATTGACCTCAACGATGCGAACAGGGTATCTGTACCTGGAGCTTCCGACGAAATTCCTTTGGCGGAGGGAACTATGACCAGGACCCTCGATACGATGGAAAACGGCAGGGTCGTCCTCTGGATACTGGATAGAAAGGGATATGTCGGAGACCTGAAATGTGACGATTGCGAACATCCTCTCAGATGTGACTGCGGAGGAACATTGAGGCTCTTTGGAGGAAGGGGACGTTGCGTACGTTGCGGAAAGACCTTCGATATCCCGAATAAGTGTCCTAACTGCGGAGGTCCGGTTATAATGGGTAGACGTCCGGGACTTGAGGCTCTGTTACCGATAGCTCAGGCAGTGGTCTCGAAGGAGAGGGTTTTCACCTGGTCCGCCGACGATCCCAAGAGGGCTGTGGATAGACGTAACAGGATAAAGGAGTTATCCTCGGGGGGGCTGGTCGTAGGAACGAGAAAGAGCCTGGAATTATGTGATATCTTGGACGTGGGGCTGGTCTGTTGGCTCGATTCGGATGGAGAGGCAAGGAGATCCGAACACGATGCCAGATACAGTGCCTATACCATGATATCCGAGTCTTGCTGGAGAGGACCTTCTCCGGAGAGGCGACAGGTCGTGATTCAAAGCAGACGCCCCGGTAAGGGCTGGCAGGTATCCCTCCTCTCCGGATGGACCTCGTTTTGGAGAAGAGAGCTTCTGGAGAGATCGGAGCTGGAACTTCCGCCGTTTCGTTATCTTGCGGAGATCAGGGTGAGTTGCAGGCACAAGGAAAGACTTATAGATAAGTTGGTATCGGCGGGGTTGGACGTAATGGACCCCGATCCCTTTCAGGATCTGATATGGGTGGCTGTCAAGCACCTTAATCGGCTTTATGTGGT
Organism: Dethiosulfovibrio peptidovorans DSM 11002; assembly: GCF_000172975.1. Lineage (NCBI taxonomy): Bacteria > Thermotogati > Synergistota > Synergistia > Synergistales > Dethiosulfovibrionaceae > Dethiosulfovibrio > Dethiosulfovibrio peptidovorans. Next base: position 2,432,379 of record NZ_ABTR02000001.1, on the reverse strand, counting down.
CCTGGAATCAGAGTATGTCATAGGATCCGCCGAATATCCGAAAGTGGTCCTCTGGACCGACTAGGGAGGAAAAGATGGCAATCGTAACCATAGTAGGACGTCCCAACGTAGGGAAGTCCTCGTTGTTCAATAGATTGATAGGGGAGAGAAGGGCCATAGTGGACGATGTCCCGGGAGTTACCAGGGATAGACTCTACGGCCAGGTTGAATGGAGAGGGAATAGCTTTTACCTCGTGGATACCGGAGGCCTTTTACTGAGGGATGAGGACCCCATAATGGAAGGAATGAAGGGGCAGATAGTCCAGGCTATGGAGGAAAGCGACGTTATCCTCCTTTCCGTAGATGGCAGAGAAGGCCTGACATGGATGGACGAGGATATAGCCATGGTTATTAGAAAGAGCGCTCCGAAACCGGTTATCGTTGTCGTAAACAAGCTGGACGACATGAAGTTCGACGAATTGGTCTACGAAGCATACGGCCTAGGCTTTCAAGATGTCGTGGGCATAAGCGCTATACATGCCAGAGGTATAGATGACCTTTTGGACAGGGTATGCGAGCTTCTTCCCGAGGACGATAGGTTTTTCGAGGAGGAAGACGAGATAAAGGTCGCCCTGGTGGGGAGGCCTAACGTAGGTAAGTCCAGTATTCTAAACAGGCTGTTGGGTGAAAACCGTTCTTTGGTGAGTGACGTGCCCGGAACTACCAGGGACTCCATCGATTCTCTCATGGAGCTGGACGACGGCAGGAAGCTTCGTCTCATAGATACAGCTGGCCTCAGGCGAAAGAGCCGTTTCAAGGACGATATAGAGTATTATTCCTTCGTCAGGACCATGGAGAGCATAGACCGGTCGGACGTCTCCATACTGGTAGTGGACGCGGTTGAGGGGGTCACCGATCAGGATAAGAAACTAGCCTCTTCCATAGTGGAGAGAGGCAAGGGGATAGTCCTGGTTATGAACAAATGGGATCTTCTCAAAGGCGACGGAGAGAGAATCGGAGACGAGAAAAGAGATTCGGTTAGAGACTCCCTAGTTTTTGTCGACCACGCTCCTCTGGTATTCTGCTCCGCTTTGACCGGAAGAGGGGTGGGAGCGAAACTTCTAGGCGCAGTATTGGGGGTCTACGAGAGGCGGAGGAACAGATTCAGTACCACCAAACTGAACGGACTGTTGCGAGACGTTCTGGCCTTCGAGAGGCTCCCCAGCGACAAAAAGGGGAAGCTTCTTAGAATCTATTACTGCACCCAGGCAGGTGTGGAGCCCCCTATGTTCGTGTTTTTCGTGAACGACAGAAATATAGTTACCAGGTCTTTCGAAAATCATATGGTTAATCAAATCAGAAGGCTAGGAGACTACGATGGGGTACCTATACGCCTTTTTTGGCGTAATAGCGATGGAAAAAGGCGCTGAGGCTTGACCACGACTGGATGAGCTGATAAAAATAGCAGGGAGAGCTTAGTTCTTCCTGCGTGTAGGAGTCGTTTTATTTATCCTTTTGAGGAGGTAGTTTGACGTGACCAAAACCGAACTTATCGAGGCAGTGGCTAAATCCGCGGAACTCAGCAAAAAAGCCGCAGGAGAGGCGGTCTCTGCCGTTTTGGAGTCAGTTGAGGAGGCCCTGGTAAAGGGTGAAAAGGTTCAGCTTGTCGGATTTGGAACCTTTGAGGTGAGAGAGAGAGCGGCCAGAACCGGCAGGAACCCTCAGGATCCCGAGAAGACCATAGAGATTCCCGCCAAGAAGGTCCCCGTGTTCCGTCCTGGAAAAGCGCTCAAGGACAGGGTTAACTAGAGGGCTTTCCGGTCACGAAAGAGTGGCATGGTCGAGACGTTCCGTCTCTTCCATGCCACTCTTTTTTTAAACCGTCTGTCTTAGGGATTCAACGAACTCGAGCCATTGATATACCGAAAGGGTCTCGGCTCTTGCCTCCGATGGAATTCCTGAGCGATCCATTAGGTCTAGAATTTCTTCCTTTTTGATCCCGAGGGATACCAGGTTGTTTGCCAGTTTCTTTCGTCTCTGAGAGAATCCTGCCTTAAGTACCTTTCGCCAGAGGTTGTCTGAGGGTAGGTCTCTCCTTCTCTCTATCGTCAGCTCCACCAGAGCGGATGAAACCTTAGGGATAGGCCTGAAGGACCCGGGGGATACCTTCATGTATGTCTTGGCCGACCCCATGGCTGCCAGGGTTATACCTAGAGGGTAACGCTCCTTGGTGCAGGCCTGTGCGACAAGCCGGTCCGCTGCCTCCTTCTGTACCATCAGTATCATATAGCTAAGGCCAGAGGGAGCCAGTTTCTCCAATATAGACCATATCAAAGGGGTCGTTACGTGGTAGGGTATGTTTGCTACTACCTTGGAGGGAACCGGTCTGAGTTCTCCGTATGGGAACTTCACCCCATCTCCCCAATGGAGGGAAAATCGGTCATCTTCCTCTATGTCCTTAAGGAAAGGCTCCAGTCTTCTGTCTATCTCTATGGAATGAAGGTGGGAACATGGAGACGATAGTATCTCCCTCGTCAGGACTCCCTGTCCAGGACCTATCTCGAGGATCACGTCTTTCTTCGTTATATCGGCTCTTTCCACCGTTCTTCGGACTATGTCCCTGTTGATCAGGAAATTCTGTCCCAGGCTGGTTTTCGGAGTAAAAGAGGGGGCATCTCTCATAGGATCTTGAACCTCCTAATATGAAAAAAACGGGAAGCCTTTACGGCTTCCCGTTGATAATTCTGGTCGGGACGAGAGGATTCGAACCTCCGACCACCTGAACCCCATTCAGGTACGCTAGCCAGGCTGCGCTACGTCCCGCCTCAACGAGGAGCATTATACACGGCCGACACCTTTCGGTCAACTACCAAAAACGGCGGGAGGCCGCTTTTTACGGCCTCCCGCTTAGAAAGATTGTTCCGAATATATTTTTTATGCTTTAGTTCTCGGCCAGCTTCTTATAGGTCTCGTAGCGCCTCTTGGCGTCCCTCTCAGCGGTCTCGAAAAGCTGTTCCGCCACCTCGGGGAAGGTCTTCGTCAGTGAGGAGTAACGCACCTCGCTGAGGATGAAGTCCTTGAAGGAAGCCTTGGGCTCCTTGGAATCCAAGCTGAAGGGGTTTTTGCCCTCTTCCGCCTCGGGGTTGTAGCGATAGAGATGCCAGTATCCTGCCTCTACGGCCTTCTTTTCCTGATTCTGGCTGCGTCCCATGCCTTCCTTGAGACCGTGGTTAATGCAGGGGGCGTAGGCGATGATGAGGGAAGGTCCGTCGTATGCCTCGGCCTCGGCCATAGCCTTTACCAGCTGGTTCTTGTCCGCTCCCATAGCCACCTGAGCTACGTAGACGTAGCCGTATGTCATGGCCATGCGTCCCAGGTCTTTCTTGGCGATCTTCTTACCTGATGCGGCAAACTTGGCTACGGCGGCGGTCGGTGTGGCTTTGGAGGACTGTCCACCTGTGTTTGAGTAGACCTCGGTGTCGAAGACCATAACGTTCACGTTCTCACCGGAGGCCAGGACGTGGTCCAGTCCGCCGTAACCGATGTCGTAGGCCCAGCCGTCTCCTCCGAAGATCCAGACGGACTTCTTGACAAGGTAGTCCTCGAGCTCGGCTATGTCGTCCAGAAGGGCGTTGCATTCGGCGCAGCCGAGGTCTCTGTCGAGTATAGATCTAACCTTTTCGGCGGCTTTCTTGGAGGCGTCTCCGTCGTTGTAGGAGTCGAGCCATTCCTGAAGGGCTTCCTTGACGTCCTCGTCTATCTCCTTGGCGACCAGAGCCTTTGCCTTCTCTACCAGGCCTCCGACGATGTTCTTGACCGACAGGGCCATTCCGTACCCGTATTCGGCGTTATCCTCGAAGAGGGAGTTAGCCCAAGCGGGTCCCTGCCCCTTTGCGTTGGTGCAGTAGGGCATGCTGGGAGCGGATCCGCCCCATATGGAGGAGCATCCCGTGGCGTTGGCGATGATCATCCTGTCTCCGAAGAGCTGGGTTATCAGCTTGGCGTAGGGAGTCTCTCCGCATCCGGCGCAGGCTCCGGAGAACTCGAGCAGAGGCTGGGAGAACTGGCTTCCCTTGACCGTCTTTACGTTTACCCTGTCGGACTTATCGCTTACCGAAACGCCGAACTCCCAGTTCTCAGCCTGAGGATCGGTCTGGGTGGCCAGAGGCTTCATCTCCAGCGCCTTGACCGGGCAGATGTCGGCGCAGTTGCCGCATCCAAGACAGTCTAGAGGGCTGACCTGCATCCTGAACTTGAGACCTTCCAGCTCCTTGCCCTTGGCATCTATAACCTCGAAGTTTTTCGGAGCCAGAGACATCTCGTCCTCGTTCAGAAGGACCGGCCTGATGGCAGCGTGAGGACATACCATGGCACACTGGTTGCACTGTATGCACTTGTCCATGATCCACTCGGGAACGTCGATGGCCACGCCTCGTTTTTCATATGCCGCGGTTCCGCTGGGGAAGCTTCCATCCTCCCGTCCGACGAAGGCGCTTACAGGAAGCTGATCGCCCTTCTGAGCGTTCATAGGCTTACAGACTTCCTTGATGAACTCGGGAAGCACGTCCTCTTCGCAGCAGCAGGTGTCCTCTACGTTTTTCCAGCTGTCGGGGATCTCTATCTTCATGAGACCGTCCGCTCCCTTGTCCACGGCTGTATCGTTCATGGCGACGATCTTATCGCCCTTCTTGCCGTAGGTCTTCTTGTTGGCTTCCTTCATGTACTTGATGGCATCCTCGTAGGGGATGACCTTAGCCAGCTTGAAGAAAGCGGACATCATTATCATGTTGATTCTGTTGCCCAGACCGATCTCCTGTCCCAGATCGATTCCGTTGATCACGTAGAAATCGGCCTCTTTTTTGGCCAAAGCTCTCTTTACGTTGGCCGGCAGATTGGCCTCCAGAGCCTCCATGTCGGTCCACTGGGTGTTGAGAAGGAACGTGCCGTTCTTCCTGAGCCCATCGAGTACGTCGTAAAGGTGGACGTACTCCTGCTTGTGGCAGGCTATGAAGTCGGCGTCCTTGATGAGGTAGGTTGACTTGATGGGCTTCTTGCCGAAGCGAAGGTGGGATATGGTGACACCTCCGGATTTCTTCGAGTCGTAGGAGAAGTAGCCCTGAGCGTACATATCGGTGTTGTCTCCGATGATCTTGATGGCGTTCTTATTGGCTCCTACAGTGCCGTCCGAACCGAGACCCCAGAACTTACATCTGATGGTCCCCTCCGGAGCCGCGTTGATTTCTTCCTTCATCTCAAGGGACAGTCTGGTGACGTCGTCTACGATGCCGATGGTGAAATGGTTTCTGGGCTCGTAGAGCTTGAGGTTGTCGAATACGGTCTTGAGCCAGCTCGGAGTGGTGTCGTTCGAACCGAGGCCGTAACGTCCTCCGACTATGATGGGACGCTCGGATTTCTCGTTGAAGAGGGCGCATACGTCCTCGTAGAGGGGCTCTCCGAGTGATCCCGGTTCCTTGGTGCGGTCGAGGACAGCGATACGTTTGACCGTAGCGGGAAGCACCTTGAAGAAGTGCTTGGCCGAGAAGGGGCGGTATAGATGGACCTTGATGATACCGACCTTCTCTCCTTTGGCCATAAGATAATCCACGGTCTCCTCGGCAGCCTCGGTGGAGGAGCCCATGAGGATGACGACGTTCTCCGCCTCGGGATCTCCGTAGTAGTTGAAGGGGGCGTAGTGACGGCCGGTGAGCTCGCTTATCTGGTTCATGTAGTCCTCGACGACGTCCGGCACGTCGAGATAGAAGCGGTTGGCCGCTTCCTTAGCCTGGAAGTAGATGTCCGGATTCTGGGCGGTCCCTTTTAGATAGGGATGCTCGGGGTTGAGAGCTCTTTCCTTAAAGTCTCTGATAGCGTCCCAATCGACCAGGTCGGCCAGATCGTCGTAATCAAGGACCTCTATCTTCTGTATCTCGTGAGAGGTACGGAAACCGTCGAAGAAGTTGAGGAAGGGGATGCTGGATCTTATGGCGGAGAGATGGGCTACCGCCGTCAGGTCCATGGTCTCCTGTACGCTGCCGGATGCCAGCATGGCGAACCCTGAGGCACGGCAGGCTGTGACGTCGCTGTGATCCCCAAAAATGGAGAGAGCGTGACCGGCGACTGCTCTGGCGCTTACGTCAAAAACCCCAGGAAGCAACTCTCCTGCGATTTTGTACATGTTGGGAAGCATGAGCATAAGCCCCTGCGAGGCAGTAAAGGTGCTCGTAAGGGAACCTGCGGAGAGAGAACCATGGACGGCTCCGGATGCACCTGCTTCGGACTGAAGCTCCGCCAGCTTGACGGTTCTTCCGAATATGTTCTTTCTGCCGTGTGCCGCCCACTCGTCCACGTATTCGGCCATGGGAGACGACGGAGTTATCGGGTAGATAGCCGCCACCTCGGTGAACGCATAGGAAACATGGGCCGCAGCCATGTTCCCGTCCATAGTTTTCCACTGCTTTGCCATAAAATTACCCCCTCTTGATATGGTGAAGAATAAAAATTATCTTGTATACCCCATACAACCTATCATAGCATCGCCTTCTTGAAATGAAAAGCGTTTCCGGTAAGAGGCTGAATTATACACCATACAGGTCGCTCTCATCCTAATTATACCAACGAGAGTTAAAGAGTCAAAGCAAATCGTCGTCGATCGGGTTATAAGGTATAATGACGAACTGTCCTGTCCGACTTGGAAGCGGCGATGGCAGGGGATACTTGCATTTTTTTGTTGGAGGTTTTTATGGTCATGAAAAGACAGGATGTCCTCTTGGAGCCGTCTATATCGGGAGTGCCAGTTGATCCGGAGCAAGGCGGCAGAAAGATGGTGGAGATCGGCTTCGGAAACGGAGAGTTTCTTACGCACTTGGCTGGGTTAAATCCCGATACGATGGTCTATGGATTGGAGATCTCCATGACCTGCGTCGGCAAGGCGGTGAAAAGGGCTGTCAGAGAGGACCTTGGGAACGTCAGAATAATATGCGGCGATGCCCGATTCCTTCTGAGAGAGTGTTTCAGCGACGAATCTTTGGAACGAATATATATGAGTTTCCCCTGTCCCTGGCCCAAGGAACGCCACGCCAGGAGGCGGGTCACACATAGAGGCTTCTCCGACGTGGTGGCGTCGGTTTTACGTATAGGCGGCTGTTTTGAACTGGCCACCGACGAGAAATGGTACGCCGACGAGGTCGCATCCATCTTGGATGGCCATCCCTCTCTTAGCTTGATCTCTTTCGATGTAAACAAACGAAGGGAGATAACTACGAAATACGAGAGGAAATGGCTGGAGCAGGGCAAGGATATATATCTCTTGGTCTTCGAGAAGTTAGGTAATTTTACAGTGGATAGGATTGTGGACGGAAGGTGTGACGACATGCACGTAGCCGTGAAATCGGACGAGTTGGATATGGCAGTTTTGAAGGATGAAAAATTGGGTATCTCCGAGGGAGAGGACGGGGCTCACTGGACTTTGGAGAGGATCTACTCCGATTCCAGGGACTCGTGGCTTATTCAGGCGGTAACCTCCGATGACGGTTACGAGCAGAAGTTTTACGTGAGGGTAGTGCTCAGGGAAAACGGGGCTTTGGTCAAGGTAGACGGAGTCTGTTCTCCTTATCTTACTCCCGCAGTCCGTAGGGCCTTGGATGCGGTCGCAGGAAGCATTAGGAGATCATGAAGGAAGTTCGCCCCACTACCGGCCTGGTGGTTCAGGCTCTCTTCAATATCCTGGGTAACCTGAACGGGGTAGCTTTCCTGGATCTTTTTTCCGGAACTGGACGGATAGCCTTCGAGGCTTGCAGAAGAGGGGCGGATCCAGTCGTCTCTGTGGAGTTGGTGCGATCCAGATCTAAGGCCATATGGAAGGCCAATAGCTTTGATTCTCACACCCACATTTCCATGGACGTCAGAAAGGGGTTATCCTGGGTATCGAGAAAGGGTTTTGCCTTCGACGTTGTTTTCGCCGATCCGCCCTACGGAGTCCGATGGAACGAGACCCTTCCGGATTTGATTCTCTCCCGTAGAGAAATACTGAAGGACTGTGGGGTCTTCGTGTTCGAACATGGCAGGGAGGAAATTGTAAAGGTCACTTCTCCCTGGATCCTGAGGGACGAGAGATCTTACGGAAGGTCGGTCCTTTCCTTTCTGGAGCTTTCTTCGTCGGCCTCAAAGGAGGGATAGTGGTGAGCCATACCATCAAGGCTGTCTATCCGGGGTCCTTCGATCCCATAACGAATGGCCACATCTACATAGCCGAGAGAGCCGCCGGGTTGTTCGACGAGCTGACGGTATCCATACTTATAAACCCGGAGAAGAGGGCCACTTTCAGCGTTGACGAGAGAAAGACCATGGCGATAGAGGCCCTGTCCCATCTCCCTAACGTAAAGGTGGATTCGTTCACCGGGCTCTTGGTGGATTTCCTGCGGCAGGAGCGAAGCCGCATAATAATAAGGGGGTTGCGGGCTCTTTCCGATTTCGAGTATGAGTTTCAGCTTGCTCAGATGAACAGACAGCTAGCCCCTGAGATAGAGACTTTATTTATAGTGACCGACGCCAGGTATTCCTATCTGTCGAGCCATGCGGTAAAGGATATCTTCAACTTCGGAGGTCCGGTGCAGGAGATGGTTCCCCCCGGTGTGTATCGTCGTCTCAGAGAGAGGTTCCCCCGTTTCGACAAGTAGGTTAGACGATGATCGGAGGTGTCCTAGTGTCTTTGCCGGGGGCTCCCCCCGGAAGAAGAAGCTCCCAGATGTCGCAGCTCCGTCTTTCCATCAAAAGCATTGATCTACCGTAGTCCCGGTCCAACTGAGCGAATTTCGATATCACCGGAAGAGAGCCTACCTCGTCTATCCTCTTGAGCAGATCTCTGCCCCTTTTTGTAGCCCCCAGCGGCCTCAGGTAGGCTGGGCCTTTTTCCTGATATGTCCTGTTCTCCTCGTGCCCTAGGCCGATGAGAAAATGCATCATGTTTCTCTGAAGCCTTCCTCTGGGATATCTCCTGGACGTGCATCTATCGATGAAGTCCTCCCAGTCTGTAGATTTCCCGAGGGCTTTCATGAACCTGTTTTCTATGCCCTCCCCGAACTCGGCATATTTTCCGAGCTCTTCGCCGGAGGTCCTGGTCATCAGAAAACGGATCTTTTCCCACAGGGTGTCGTTGTCAAGGAAGCATCTTCCTCTCGATATCTCTCTCTCCAGAATTTTACGGCTGAAGAGGGGGATTCGCTGAAAGGCTTCCTCCCTCTTTGCCCTTATGCCCTTTCGTATTGCCGTTGCGCTGGGGAATTCGCCGGATGTCGATCGGTCGTGATAACCGGCTCCGGCTCTTTTCAAAGGGAGTGGGGTTATGTCGTATCCTTTTTCCTCTATCCTCATCATGTAGGATATGGCTAGGCTGTTGTTGGGTTGAGAGAGGATTTCTCCGGCTCCGGGATACGTGAAATCCATAGCTCTGGCCCTGGATTCCACGTAAGAGAAACCTTCATTTAGAAACTTACGAAGGTTTAACTTGAAAGGTTTAGGTTCCTCCACTAAAATAGCCACAATGTCCCGAAGTTCGGGAGATATGGTCTCCATGCCGAAAGAGAGGCGGTCGACCACTCCGGTCGACTTCATTATATCGACGCCGGCGTTTGCGAAAACACCGGCGTTGTGGCATGAAAAGACGACCGGAAGTTCCAACACCAGATCCGCTCCGGAGAGTAGGGCCATCTCCGCGCGGCTCCATTTATCGATAAACGCTGGTTCTCCTCTTTGGGTGAAGTTGGAGGAAAGGGCCACTATTATCGGGTCTCCGCTTGAAGAGGCGTTCTCGACGTGATGCAGATGCCCCATATGAAACGGGTTATATTCGGCGATGATACCGATCGCTTTTTTAAACATCGGAATACCCCCTTCGGAGTTTTCGTTCGGGGATAACATTATGCCATTCAATGCAAAATGGCAAGGAGGCTTATAGGCGATATGAAAGTTCTGGTTATCAACTGCGGTAGTTCTTCCCTTAAGTATCAGCTTTTCGATATGGAGACCGAAAACGCTCTCGCCAAAGGGTTGGTGGAGAGGATCGGTATAGAGGGCTCCAGGATCAAACATACCAAGGCAGGGCAGGACGCCGTGGTCACCGAGACCGCTATCCCCGATCATAAGGTTGCGGTAAAGCTTGTGCTGGACTCTCTTCTCGACGGAGAGCATGGAGTGCTTTCCAGCCTGGACGAGCTCAGTGCCGTGGGACATCGAGTCGTCCATGCCGGAGAGAAGTTCGCTTGCTCCGTCCGTCTTGACGACGCGGTCATGGCCGCTCTCAAGGAATGTATTCCCTTGGCCCCCCTGCATAATCCGGCCAATATCACCGGCATAGAGGCCATCACCTCGGTGCTTCCCGATGTCCCCCAAGTCGGAGTATTCGATACAGCCTTCCACCAGACGATGCCCAAACATGCCTATATGTACGGTGTGCCTTATCGTTACTACGAGAATTACAAGGTCCGTCGTTACGGTTTCCACGGGACCAGCCACTTCTTCGTGGCGAATCGCTGTGCGGAGATCATGGGACGTCCCATCGAGGATCTTAAAATCGTCACATGTCACCTCGGAAACGGCAGCTCTATCACCGCCGTCAAGGACGGAATCTGCGTCGATACCTCCATGGGATTCACACCTCTTGCCGGGGTTCTCATGGGAACCCGCTGTGGCGATATAGATCCCTCCATAGTCAAGTTCATCGCCGAGAAGGAGGGGTCTGTGGATAAGGCCGACACGATTCTCAACAAAGAGAGCGGCGTTCACGGTGTTTCTGGAATCAGCAGCGATCTTAGGGATATCGAGGACGGCATGGAGAAGGGCGACGAGAGGGCTACCTTGGCTTTCGAGATGCTTTCCTACAGCATAACCAAGTACATCGGTGCCTACGCCGCCGCCATGGGAGGCGTGGACGCCATCGTATTTACCGCCGGTATCGGAGAGAACTGCAAGGCCATAAGGGAGACCGTCACGGAGAATCTAGGGTTCTTGGGTGCGTCGGTGGACAAAAGCAAGAACGATTTCAGGGGCGAGGAAAGGATCATCAGCTCAGACGACTCCAAAGTCAAGGTCATGGTGATACCTACCAACGAGGAACTCGTGATAGCGAGAGACACCAAAAAACTGGTGTCCTGTTAAATTCAGGAGGCGGTCCTTTTGGTTTTCCGCGATAGCCCGCCGGAGAATTGGCGATTCTTTGTGGATGTTCCGGAAGAACCGCTTCTGCCATCCGAGAAAAACTGGTCTCTGAATTTTCAGGATCTCATAAAGCTCGGGGGAGGCTCCTATCGATGTGTGTCTCCCGTCGAAATTTCGGCTAGGACAGTACGGAACGATGGAGCGGTCAGGATATCTCTCCGGCTCTCCTTTAGGGTCGAAACGGAATGTTCTCGTTGTCTCTCCCCTCTGGAGGTTGCAATAGAGGAGAATTTCGAGTATTGTTATGTGTCGCAGCCCGACGAAGAAGAGTCGGAAGATGTCGAACTTGACGAGGTGATAAAATCGTTGCCTCAGATCGGGAAAACCATCGACATCTCCGGCGACCTTTGGGAGTGTTTCGTCGTCTCCATGCCCCTTTACCCGGTTTGTCCCGAGGGGTGTGATCCGATCGGGCCCAGTACTACGAGGGAAGAGGGAGAGGCGGCGGATCCCCGATTCCAAATTTTAGCCGATAAGTTCGGCAGCTCTTCAGGTAAAGGAGGGAAAATCGATGGCAACTCCAAAGTCAAGGGTATCTCATCGCAGGACTCATAACAGGAAGGCTCAGTGGCTTGGACGTCTCGAGATGCCAGGTCTGACGGCCTGTCCTCACTGTGGCGAGACTATCCAGAACTACCATGCCTGTCCCGAGTGCGGTTATTATAGAGGCCGTAAGGCTATCGAGGTCGCAGCGGACAAGGAAGCCTAGCAAAGAGGCGAAGATAAAAAAGGGGGGCGGGATTTTCCCGTCCCCCTTTTTTTATAAGGTTTGCCCTTGACCGGAAGGATAAAAATTCCTATACTTGCCTGGTATTCAAATCTGATGTTAGGACCAAGTGATAAGGGAGGGGGCACCGTGGCACGTTCGATAAACCGTAAGATGCGACACGAACGGCTGTCCCAGCTTATAAGACAGAATCCTCTTTTGTCCGACGAGGAGCTGGCTTCTACTTTGGATGTCAGCGTAAGCACCGTTCGTCTCGACAGGATCCTTCTGGGGGTTCCGGAGCTCAGAGAGAGAACCAGACGTATGGCGGAGCAGGCTACGAGCAAGTTGAGGTCTCTCAAACAGGAAGAGTTCATAGGAGATCTTCTGGAGCTGGAACCGAACCACTGGGCTCTGTCGGTTCTCAAGACCAGGCAGGAGATGGCCTTCAGACACACGGAATATATCTGGGACCATTACATATACGCACAAGCATCCTCCTTGGCTATCGCCGTGGTCGGAGCCGACATGGTCATAGTTGGATCCATCAGAGGTAGGTTCAAGGCCCCCGCCAAAGTGGGGGATGTCCTTATGGCAAGGGCCAAGGTCGGTGTCCATAAGGGAAATAAATACATAGTCAGCGTCAGAACCAGGGTCGGCGAAAAGGAAATTTTCGTCGGTCGGTACATCGTAGTGGCGCTAGATTCAGAGGCTGAGAGAAAGGTAAGAGGTGAGAGGCTTGATACTGGCGCTTGATGCAATGGGAGGGGACTACGGTCCCGCTGAGAACTGTCTCGGAGCCATAGAGGCCTGTCGGAAATTTCCCGATCTCGATATAGCCCTTGTGGGCGACACCGACCGGATAGGCTCGGCCATAGATTCGGTCGAGACCTCCATAAAAGGCCGGCTGCATATAGTAAGTGCGGAGGAGTCCATATCCATGGACGAGTCCCCCGCCAGGGCTATAAGATCTAAAAGGCGTTCAAGTCTTCGCTTGGCCATGGAGATGGTTCGTTCCGGTGAGGCCGGAGGATGTATCTCCGCAGGCAATACCGGGGCCATAGTCGCCGGAGGGGTCCTGGTGGTCGGGAGGATATCCGGTATAGATCGTCCTGGTTTGGGCGTGGTCTTGCCCACTCTGGAGAAGCCTACTCTTCTGATAGACGTAGGTGCGACCATAAGGTGCAAGCCTATCAACTTGTCTCAGTTTGCCGTTATGGGGTCCTTGTTCATGAAACATATGGTGGGAGTGAGCCAGCCTGACGTGAGGCTTCTCTCCAACGGTTCCGAGGAGATCAAGGGAGACGAGGTTATATCCGAGGCTAGGGCCATGCTTGTGGAAAACTCCCATGTCGACTTTGGCGGATATATCGAGGGAAACGGAGTTCCATTCGGTCATGCCGACGTAGTCGTATGCGATGGATTTTCCGGCAACGTTATGTTGAAGTCCTTTGAGGGGCTTGGAGAGCTGGCTCTTAAAATATTGAAAAACGAGGTCGATAAAAGGATCCTGGCCAAGATGGGGCTTGTGTTCTTTCTTCCGATGCTCAAGGATCTGCAGCATCGATTCGATTATCAGAGGTTCGGTGGAACGCCTCTTTTGGGCGTCAACGGAGCGGTAATCAAAGCCCACGGTCGTTCCAAAGCTCCCGCCATAACGAGCGCTCTCGGTGTAGCCAGGGATTTTGTGTTGAAGAACGGGGTCAGTAAGATCAAAGAGGAGATAACCGATCTCCTGCCTGGAGAGGAGGACGTTTGATGGCGTTGCTTCAGGGACGATCCGTCCGTCTGGTGGCAACCGGGATGGCGGTTCCGGAGAGAGTGATGGATAACGATGAATTGGCGAGGATAGTCGATACCAGCAACGAATGGATAGTGGAGAGGACCGGCATAAGGGAACGCAGAATAGCTTCCAAGGACGAAAACGCCAGCGATCTGGCCATCGCCGCCTGTAGACAGGCTATCGATAGATCCGGAGTGGATGTCGACTCCATAGACATGGTTGTAGTTGCCACAAACTCTCCGGACACCCTTTTTCCCAGCGTAGCTGCCAGGGTTCAGGGAGCCATAGGTGCGTCCAAGGCAGGGGCCTTCGACGTCCAGTCCGGATGTACCGGTTCTGTCTACTCTCTATCCGTGGCGTCTTCAGGGATAGCCTCAGGCCTCTGGAACAGGGTGCTGGTGTGCGGTGTAGAGGTTTTATCCAGATTGATAGACTGGGAGGATCGGACCACCTGCGTGCTTTTCGGAGACGGAGCTGGCGCAGTCATGCTGGAGGCGGGAGAAAAGGAAGATCCCGGAGTTATGGTTTGCGATATGAAGTCTGACGGGACCAAGTGGGACTATATAACCCTTCCTGGAGGGCTGTCTTCCCTTCCTGCCAGTAGAGATACATTGGCGGAGAAAAAACATTTCGTATCGATGAAGGGGAACGATGTTTTTAAGTTTACCCAGAGAGTTCTTCCAGGATATCTTAAGGACGTATGCTCCGATGCCGGCATGTCTCCCTCCGATATCGATCGTTGGATATTTCATCAGGCAAACCGCAGGATCATGGAGGGAGTCCTCAAACGGCTCGGGGTCTCGGAGGACAGGGCGATCAATAACCTGGAAAGATATGGAAATACCTCTGCCGCCTCGGTTTTTCTGGCTTTGAATGAAGCTTACGAGGGTGGCAGTATAACCTGTAACAGCGGACAGAAGGTATTGATTACCAGTTTCGGTGCCGGAATGACCTACGGTGCCTTTATATACGAGGCGTGAGGTGAGAGACATGAGACTTGGTAAAAGGGTTACCGAGCTTCTTGGAATTGACTGCCCCATAGTCCAGGGTGGAATGGCCTGGGTTGCCGAGGCCGAGTTGGCCGCTGCCGTAAGCAACGGCGGAGGACTCGGTATTATCGCCGCTGCCAGTATGCCTCCGGAGCTTCTGGATAAGGAGCTTAAAAAGGTGCGCACCCTTACCGATCGTCCTTTCGGGGTCAATATAATGTTGATGTCTCCCACCGCGTCGGATGCCATAGAGGTGGCGGCGGCAAATCGGGTCCCCGTGGCCACCACTGGTGCGGGGAGTCCGGGAAAGGTCCTGGAACGCCTGAAGCCGTTGGGAACGAAGGTAGTTCCGGTGGTGCCCACGACCGCTTTGGCTCGAAGAGTAGAGAGACAGGGGGCCGATGCCGTGATAGTAGAAGGATGCGAAGCAGGAGGCCACATAGGAGAGCTGACCACGATGGTGGCGACTCCTTTGGTGGTAGACGCGGTAGACATACCTGTGATAGCCGCCGGAGGAATAGCCGACGGAAGAGGCATGGCCGCAGCCTTCGCCCTCGGGGCAGAAGGGGTTCAGATCGGAACTCGTTTCGTCTGTGCTTCCGAGTGCAGGGTTCACGAAAATTACAAGCGCGCCATCTTAAACGCAAGGACAGAAGCTCCGCCGTGACGGGACGTCCTACCGGACATCCTGTTAGATGTATAAGAAACAAACTCACTTCTCAGTTCGACCACATGGAGATATCCGGTGCGTCCGTAGAGGATATCGAGGCATTGGGTGCAGGCAAGCTTAGAGCCGCTGTGGTAGATGGTGACGTCGATTTCGGGTCGGTCATGGCCGGTCAGATCGCTGCGATGGTATCTAGGATACAGCCGGCGTCCGAGATAATCGAGGAGATATGTAGAGAGGCCGAGGAGGTCCTATCTAGACTGGGATCGGTAAAATAACGGCCTGGAGAGGAGCTGTAGCCGTATGAGTATGAAGAGATTCGCGCTTTTGTTCCCCGGCCAGGGAGCTCAATCCGTCGGAATGGGCAGGGATTTATACGAGAGCTTCCCCGCTGCTCGCAGGGTTTTCGACGAGGCCGACGAGGCCCTGGGTTTCTCTCTTAGTTCCATCATATTCGAAGGCCCCGAGGAAAAACTGACATTGACGGAGTATACCCAGCCGGCATTGCTTACGGTCAGTCTGGCCTTTTTCAGGGCCTTGACCGAGGACAATGGGATAGTCCTTAGCCCCGACTTTGTAGCGGGACACAGCTTAGGGGAGTATTCTGCCTTGGTCGCGTCGGGAACTCTATCTCTAGCCGATGGCGTCCGATTGGTCAACGCCAGAGGCCGTCTGATGCAAAAGGCTGTCCCGGAGGGAGAGGGAGCTATGGCGGCGATCCTCGGCCTGAAGGATTCGGACGTTAGGGATATCTGTTCCAGGTTCGACGGAGACAAGGTGTGCGAGGCGGCCAACTTCAACTCTCCCGGTCAGGTCGTGATATCCGGGGATTCCGACTCGGTGGCTAAGGCGATCGAAGCTGCCAAGGAGGCTGGAGCCAAGAGAGCTATCCCCTTGAACGTCAGTGCTCCGTTTCACTGTCGACTTATGACCGACGTGGCGGACGAGTTGTCCAAGGAGATGGAACGTTGCAGCTGGTCCGAATCTTCCTGTCCTCTTGTAGCGAACGTGTCCGCTTCGCCTGTTACCTCGGTGGAGGATATCAGAGCCGGATTGTATCGACAGACCTACAGTCCGGTCCGGTGGGTGGAGAGCATGAGGTACATGTCCGATGCGGGAGTTTCTACCTTTTTGGAGCTCGGTCCTGGGAAGGTCTTGGCGGGGCTGGCTAAGAAATGCGTCAAGGGAAGCAAGACTCTCTCGATAGGTTCTGCCGAGGATTTGGATAAAGTCGTTGACTTTCTCGAGGAGGATAAATAAAATGCCCGAGAACGGCAGAGTTGCCTTGATTACCGGTGGAGCCAGAGGAATAGGAAAAGCCATCGCCCTTGAGCTTGCTTCTAGAGGTCTGAGGGTAGTGGTGAACTACAGAAGTTCATCCGAGGCGGCCGACGAGGTCGTGAAAAACATTTTCGACTTGGGAGGAGAGGCTATGGCCGTCAGAGCCGACGTTTCCGATCCCGATCAGGTAAAGGAGCTCTTCAAAACCATCTCTAAAGCGTTCGATCCAGTGGATGTACTGGTGAACAACGCCGGAATAACCAGAGACGGCCTCCTCATGAGGATGAAGGAATCCGATTGGGACGCCGTAATAGACGGAAACCTTAAGTCCGCATACCTTTGTTCCAAAGACGGAGTCAAGGGAATGGCGAAAGGACGCTGGGGTCGGATAGTGAACATGGCCTCGGTGGTTGGGCTTATAGGCAACCCTGGACAGGCTAATTATTGCGCCTCGAAGGCGGGTATAATAGGCTTGACCAAGAGCATAGCAAGAGAGTACGCTCAGAGGGGAATAACGGTCAACGCCGTGGCTCCCGGATTCATCGCCACCGATATGACCGATGTCCTTCCGGAGTCGGTGAAAGAGGAAATGTTGAAATCCGTGCCAGCCGGTCGTGCCGGGACAGTTGAAGACGTCGCCAAGGTGGTGGCCTTCCTGGTCTCGGAAGATGCCTCGTATATCAACGGTCAGGTCATAGCCGTCGATGGCGGAATGACCATGGTTTGATCCTGAATCTGACGAAGGGAGGTGACGTTGCCATGAAGAGAGATGAAGTACTTGCCCGCCTTAAGGAGATCATCATAGATCGTCTTGACGTGGAGGAGGAGCAGATTAAACCCGAGGCCTCCTTCGTCGAGGACCTGGGAGCTGACTCCCTCGACATCGTCGAGCTCATCATGGGAATCGAGGAGGAGTTCGACATCGAGATCCCCGATGAGGACGCGGAGAAACTCACCAGTGTAGGTGAAGCTATCGACTACGCCAGCAACAAACTCGGAATCGAGGGGTAGAATACTCCCGTTTTCGATCCGGAGAGGGGCGGTCAACCGCCCCTCTCGCTCAAATCATGGCGAGGCGAGAGTTAGAGTGTTGTGAACTCCCCTGCGCCGTAAGGAGTGGACATCCTTTGAAAGACAGACGAGTCGTTATCACCGGGCTAGGGGTCGTCAGTCCCATAGCCAACGGTAGAGAGGCATATTGGCAGGCTCTTAAAGAGGGAAAGAACGGTGTCGGCGCTATAACGTGCTTCGATGCCTCGGAGTTCTCGGTTCAGGTCGGAGCGGAGGTAAAAGACTTCGATCCGACCCAGTGGCTTCCCAAGAAGGAGGCTAAAAGATCCGACAGGGTCATCCAGTTCGCCGTGGCTGCTTCGGATATGGCCATGGAAGACGCCGGTCTCAAAGCGGAGGACCTTGACTCCAATAGATTCGGTGTTTATATCGGTTCCGGACAGGGTGGAATCGAAACCTGTTTCGATAGTTTCCAGACCATGATGACCAAGGGACCCAAGAGGGTTAGTCCCTTCTTCATCCCCATGATGATAGGAAATATGTCCGCCGCATACGTGGCCATCAGGCATCAGGCCAAAGGTCCAAACATGTGCGTCGTGACCGCCTGTGCCACCTCGATACACAGTATCGGAGAGGCTACCAGGACTATAGAGAGAGGCGACGCAGACGTCATGCTCTGCGGTGGAACCGAGGTCGCCCTTCGTTCCATCTGTGTGGCAGGCTTCGCAGCCATGAAGGCTCTCTCCACCAGAAACGATGAGCCCGAGAGGGCAAGCCGTCCTTTTGACAAGGACAGGGACGGTTTCGTCATCGGAGAGGGCGCGGGGGTTCTGGTCCTGGAGACCCTGGAGAGCGCGAAGGCCAGGGGAGCCCATATCTACGGTGAGGTAGTCGGCTATGGTTCCACCTGCGATGCCGGCCATATCACCGCCCCGGATCCTGAGGGAAAGGGAGCCATAAGGGCTATGAAGATAGCCATGGATCAGGCCGGTTGGTCCGTCGATCAGGTCGATCTGATAAACGCTCACGGAACCTCGACCCCCCTCAACGACAAGGTCGAGTCCATCGCCATACGAAACCTGTTCGGCGAGTCAACCGATCGTGTGATGGTCAACTCCACTAAGTCCATGATAGGTCATTGCCTCGGAGCGGCGGGAGCTCTAGAGACCGTAGCGGCACTTCAGTCCGTTGAGGAAGGTATCGTACATCCGACCCTCAATCTCGACCAGAAGGATCCGGATTGCGACGTGAACGTCATAACCGAGACGACCGAGGCCAAGGTGGACAGGTTCCTGGTAAATAGCTTCGGCTTCGGTGGACACAACGGCGTCCTGGCTATCCAGCGTTTTTCCGACTGATAACCTCATGTACGGACGGAAATGGGAAAATAACCTTTCTCTGATTCAGGACCGTCTGGGATACAGCTTCACCGATATAGAACTGCTCCGTGAAGCCCTGACTCATTCGTCCTACGCCCATGAGTCAGGGCTTCGTTCTTGGAACGAGAGACTGGAGTTCCTGGGAGATGCGGTTTTGGAGTTGGCTACCTCGACGAGACTTTTCAGGGCGATGAAGGATATGGACGAAGGAGGGCTGACCAGGCTCAGGGCCCGGTTGGTCCGTAAGGAAGCTCTTTTGACGTGGGCGGAGGCACTGGGGCTCTCGGGGATTCTCAGGGTCAACCGGGGTCTGAGGAAAAAGGGGGAGGGTTGTGATCTTTCCTCCATGCACGCCGACGCGATAGAGGCTATCTTCGGAGCCGTCTATATGGACGGAGGATACGATATGGCGGAATCGGTGGTGAACCGCTATCTGGATTTTCTGTTCGAAAAGGGAGATTATATACAGGACGGAAACTCGTCCATCGATCCCAAGTCGGAGCTCCAACAGATCCTTCAGATAAAAGGGGAGCCTTTGCCGGAATACAGGATCATGTCTCGAGAGGGACCTCCTCACAGTCCCAGTTTTGAGGTGGAACTATATGTCTCGGGGGTACTTCTGAGCTCTGGAAGAGGAAGATCGATTAAAGAGGCAGAAGTCCAAGCGGCCTTAGACGGTTTATCTTTGGTGCGATCGGTTGCAAGGAATCGCTCTCTCTGATAAACTTCAGGAATTCTAGGTTTACTAGACTCAATCTGTGTAACGGAGGTATAGACAATGAGACGTTTGGTAACGGCACTTTTCGTTTGTTTCATCGCAATCGCCTCTACGGCGGCTTTTGCGGCCGACTATCCGAAGATGACGATACGTCTGAGCCATAATCAGCCGACGGGTAGCCCGGAGGATATCGGCGCCGAGACCTTCAAGGCCATCGTGGAGGATAGATCGGGCGGAAAGATGGAGGTTCAGATATTTCCCTCCATGCAGATGGGGTCCATGAGAGAGCAGACCGAGTCAGCCCAAATGGGGACCCTCGATATAACCATACAGCCCGTCTCTGTGCTGACTCCTTTCGTGGAGGAGCTTCAGATAATAGATTTTCCCTTTCTATGGCCTTCCACCGATGAACTTTATCGGGTGATGGACGGCCCGGTCGGACGGCGTTTTTACGAGTTCACCGAGCCCAAAGGGCTGGTCTCTTTAGGGCTTTGGGCCTCTGGTTTTAAGCAGTTCACTACTAAGGGTATCGATATCCACACTCCGGAGGACTTCAAGGGAGTCAAGATGAGAGTCATGCCATCTCCCCTCCTGATCGCCCAGTATAAAGCCTGGGGAGCTAACCCCATTCCAATAGAATATGCAGAACTTTATAACGCCCTTCAGCAGGGGATTGTCGACGGGCAGGAAAACCCGATCCAGTCGATAGCGATGAACAAGCTCTACGAGGTCCAGGACAGGTTGATATTGAGCAACCACGGTTTCCTGGCCTATATATTCGTGGCCAACAAAGGCTGGTTCGACGGTCTTCCCGACGACGCCAGAGAGCTTGTACTGCAGGCGGAGAAAGAGGCCAGACTTGCTGAGAGAGAGGCCCAGGCCAAGAAGGAAGCGGAATACCTGGACGAGATAAAGAGCTCTGGAATATCCGTCACGGAGCTGACCGACGAGGAATACGAGATTTTTTCGAAGAAGAGCCGCTCGGTTCACGACCAGTTCGCGAGTACCGATGCCATGAAAGAGCTTCTCTCCGCCTGTTACGACGAATTGGGGAAGAACTGATCGGATCTTAGAATCTTTTCGGGGCTGGAGGGATCCCTCTCGCCCCTTTTTTTAAACCTCGGGGGATGGATATGATGAGGATTTTGGATCGTCTGGAGGAGGGCTTTTGTGCCATGGCCCTGTTGGCGACGGCTTTGATACTTTTCGTCAACGTTACCTTGCGCTACGTCTTCAGCGCCAGTACCAGCTGGGCGGAAGAGCTTATAAAGTATCTGATGATATGGATAACCTTTGTGGGAGGAAGCCTGTGCGTGAGAAGGGGAGCCCACATAAGGATGGATTTCCTGCTCGGAAAGCTTTCTAACAAGAGTAGAGGACTAGTCGACAGGGTAATCTACCTGGTTTCCGCCTTGTTTTGCGGCTTCCTGGCCGTCTACGGGGTGCAGATAGTCTCCTTTAATTTCAGGTCGGGGCAGGTATCCCCGGCTCTGGAGATACCTATGTGGATCGTCTACTCCGCCATTCCAATAGGATCTGGACTTATGGCGCTGCGTTTTCTACAGCGGATAGCAGCAGGATCGGAAGGGGGGAACTGACTTGACCACTGTCTTGATATGCACCCTCCTGGCGGCACTTTTCGGCAGCGTCCCTATCTTCATAGCGCTGAACGGTGCTGTCTTGATATGCGTGCTTCTCTTCACCCATATGCCGCCTATGGTTATCGTGCAGAAGGCTTTCGGTGGAATAGACAAGTTCGCTCTCATGTCCATGCCTTTTTTCATCTTTGCAGCGAACGTCATGGACGTGGGCGGACTGTCGAGACGTATCCTAGACTGGACCAAGAGCATGGTCGGAAGCACAAGGGGGGGGCTGGCCTACACCACCCAGGCTACCTGTATGGTATTCGGAGCTCTTTGCGGATCCAGCCCCGCCACCGTGGTGGCCATGGGAAAACTCCTGTATCCCGAGCTGGTCAGGGAAAGTTATCCTAAAGGTTTTTCCGTAGGCTTGATAACGTCAGCGGGGTCGGTAGCGCTGATAATTCCTCCCAGCATAACCCTGATAATATATGCGGCTGCCACCGGTACCTCGGTGGGATCTCTCTTCATGGCCGGAATCAGCGCCGGTGTCGTCTACGGACTTGCGAGCATAATATATATCTGGTTTTTCTCCCGCTCTCATAATCTGGCCTTGTCCGCTCCCTCCAGCCGAAGGGAGATATGGGAAAAGAGCAAACAGGCCGTCTGGTCCCTTATGGTTCCGGTCATAATCCTGGGCGGAATATACATGGGCATATTCACCCCTACCGAGGCTGCGGGTATCTCTGTCGTGTACGCCCTTTTCGTGGGTATATTCATATACAGGGAGATAACTCTCAAAGGCCTCTACGACGTATGCCTCAGCTCGGCGATTACCTGCGCTCAGGTCCTTATTCTGGTGGCTGCGGCTCAGACCTTCGGATGGTTTTTGACAGTCGTCCGAATCCCTCAGGCGATAACGTCCATGGTAGTCTCCAACGTGACTTCTCCATGGATGTTTCTGGGAATAGTAAACGCCGTTTTGCTGGTGGTGGGGATGTTCATGGAAGGAATAGCCGCGATAATAATACTTGCCCCTCTGTTTTTCCCCATAGCCATGAAGATGGGAATAGATCCCCTTCACCTCGGTATAGTTATGGTGGCTAATCTATCCATAGGGAATTTTACCCCTCCCTTCGGATTGAATCTCTTCGTCGCCAGCGGAGTTACGGGGCTTCCCATGTCGGAGATAATACCTGCGGTGATGCGGTTCATACTGGTGAGTCTGGCAGGGGTTTTGATTATAACCTACATACCGGCTATCTCTACTTTTCTTCCAAAACTCGTCTATCCTTGACGGTAGGCCCTTCTCGTGCCGAAGCCCCCTTTTTCAGAGGGGGCTTTGTGCTATGCTAAAGGCCTATACATAGATGGGAAGGGGCTGTTTCTATGCAGTCTGGGTTTAATCTTTGTCTCGATGCGGTCAGAAGGATAAACTCTCATGGCAAATCCGAGACAGGAGGGGTCTCACGCATCGCATATACCGAGAAAGACCGTCTGGCCAGGGAGACATTGGTGGAGATAATGCACGAGACCGGTTTTCAGGTCGAGATAGACGAGGTGGGTAACATAAAGGGTACCCGTTGGGGGAGCCGTCCCAGTGCCCCTCCTATAGCGGTAGGTTCTCACATAGACACAGTGCCCGATGGAGGTAAGTTCGACGGTATCTTAGGAGTAGCGGCGGGGCTGGGGGCCGTCCTTGACGTGGCGGAACGTTGTCCGGACCACGTCAACCCTCTTCAGGTGATAGTCTTTTCCGGTGAGGAGTCCAGCCGTTTCGGGGTATCGAACGTAGGCAGCAAGGCCGTTACGGGATATATGTCCCTGAAGGACTTCTTCGATCACAGAGACGATCAGGGTATATCGGTCTTCAAGGCCCTTAGAGATTTCGGCCTCTCACCCGAAAAGGCGGATCGTTCCAGAATTTTGCCCTCGGACATGAAGGCTTTTTTCGAGCTTCACATCGAACAGGGGCCGTTTCTGGACCAAACCGGTATAGACGTAGGAGTCGTGGAGGCCATCGCCGCTCCAACCAGGCTATTCCTGGAGATCCTAGGGGAGTCGGCCCACTCGGGAGCCTGTCCCATGGATATGAGAAAGGACGCCCTGGCGGCGTCCTCCGAGATAGTGCTGGCGGTGGAAAGATTGGCCAAGGAGGAGTCGGCCTTCAAGACCGTCGGAACGGTCGGAGATTGTAAGGTATTCCCGGGGGTCATGAACGTGGTTCCCGGCAGATCTTCCCTGAAGGTAGACATCAGGGGCATAGACGGAAAAAGCATAGATCGGGTTTTCGACGGTCTTCTGAAAGAGATGGAGAGGATTTCAGCCTCTCGTAACGTGGAGATTAAAAAGAAGGTTATTTCGAGAGGCGAGCCGGTGGTCCTGGACGGGCGGCTAAGATGGCTTCTGGGGCAGGTATGTGAGGATATGGAGATCGGATGGACCGATATGCCGAGCGGAGCGGGGCACGATGCAATGTACGTCGCCTCGGTTATCCCTACTGCAATGATATTCGTCCCCTGTGTGGGAGGGATAAGCCACAGCTCGGAGGAAAAGGTGGAGATAGGTCGTATCCGTCCGGGCTACAGGGCTCTGGTGGAGGTGATATACCGTCTGGTGACGAAAGATCGATAGTTGGGAGGCGTGTTCTAGATGATGAGTTTGTTTTCAGGAGCTAGAGTGATCGATCCCAGTCAGGGATTGGACGATATATCGGATATATTGGTGAGGGACGGAAAGATCGCAGCGATAGGCAAAGATCTGGCCTCGACGTTGGGAGGAGACGTGGAGAAGGTGGACCTGAGGGGCTATGTCGTAGTGCCTGGCCTTATAGATCCTCACGTCCATTTCAGGGACCCCGGCCAGGAACATAAAGAGACCGTTATCTCCGGCTGCGCCTCTGCCGCCGCCGGAGGCTACACCTCGGTCATAGCCATGGCGAATACCTCCCCCGCGGTGGATTCGGTGGAAACCCTCAACTACGTTCTGGAGAAAGGAAAGGGGGGGCCCGTTCGGTTTTGCTCTGTAGGATCGGTGACTTTGGGACTGAAGGGGGAAGAGCTATCCCCCATGGGTAGTCTGGCCGAGGCCGGTGCGGTGGCTTTCTCCGACGACGGCTTTTCTATCGTGGACTCGGAGGTCATGTACAGGGCTTTCGAGAAGGCCGCCGAGCTGGGGCTTCCCATATCGGTTCACTGCGAGGATCCCCGTCTATGGGGTGACAGGACGATGAATCGGGGGGCTCTATCGGATGCATTGAAGGTGAAGGGAGTTCCCAAGGTGGCGGAGGAGGCCATGATCCAAAGGGATATCCTTTTGGCCTCCAAGGCGAAGGCAAAGGTCCACATACAACACGTCAGCACAGCTTTGGGGGTCGAGATGATACGTAGGGCCAAGGAGGACGGCATAGAGGTTACAGCCGAGGCGACTCCTCACCATCTTATCTTGACCGAGGAAGTCCTCTCCGTTCACGGATCTCAGGCCAAGATGAGCCCTCCCTTGAGAGAGGCTCGGGACGTGGAGGCCTTGAGAGAGGGCCTCAGGCTGGGGATTATAGACGTCATTGCGACGGATCACGCTCCTCATTCCGAAGAGGAAAAGGGCAGAGGGCTTCTGGAATCGCCTAACGGCATAGTGGGTCTTGAGACTGCGGTCCCCATGATCTTGACCGAGCTTGTAGCCAAGGGGCATCTTTCTATAAACCGAATGGTGGAGGCCATGTCCTGCGCTTCCGCAGGGATATTCGGCCTTCCCGGAGGTTCTCTGAGGCCTGGCTGTGTGGCGGATATGACTGTGTTGGATCTGGAGGCGAGATGGACGATAGACGCCGATCGTTTCGAGTCCAAAGGAAGAAACACCCCCTTCGACGGAGCTCCGGTTGTGGGGGCGGTTATAGGGACAGCTTTAGGAGGATTGATGCAACCGGTTGCAAATAAATAACGTAACTGCTATAATGCCCCCAGTTCAGATTATGAGGAGGCGTAGCGGTGAAGCTGAGGGAAAAAGCTGTCGTCATGACCGCGGAGGACATGGAGAGGGTGCTCCGCAGGATCGCAAACGAGATCATCGAGCGCAACCGAGGGCTCCAGGATTTGATTATCCTGGGCATACAGAGGAGAGGGGTCTATCTGGCTTCACGTATAAGAAAGATTCTTCTCGAGTCGGAGGGAGTGAAACTCCCTAAGGGAGAACTGGATATAACCCTTTACAGGGACGATCTGGCCGTTTTGTCCGACGAGCCTATCGTTCACAGTACCTCCATACCGATGGACGTCTCCGGCAAAACACTGGTTCTGGTCGACGACGTCCTGTTTACAGGTAGGACCATAAGGGCGGCTCTCGAGGCTCTGATGGACCTGGGGCGGCCGGGGGCTGTCCAGCTGGCTATCTTGGTGGACAGAGGACACAGAGAACTTCCTATACAGCCGGATTTCCTGGGCAAAACGGTTCCTACCGCCAAGAGCGAGGTCGTGGAGGTTCGAGTCAAGGAGCTGGACGGAGAGGATCGGGTCCTGATATGCGAGAAGGAGGACCTGTCATGAGCTGGTCCAGAAAAAATCTTTTCGATCTGGAGGACTGGGACCGTAGTGATTTCGAGGTGTTCCTGGAGCTGGCCTCGAAGCACAAGGCATCTCTCGATACTCCGAAGAGAAGGGGAGAGCTTCTGAGGGGGAGGACCGTGGTGAACCTCTTTTTCGAGCCCTCCACCAGGACGAGGACGTCTTTCGAGATGGCCGAACAGTTCCTCGGAGCGGAGGTCATAAACTGGGCGTCTTCCGGATCCAGCCTATCCAAGGGCGAGACCCTCAGGGATACGGCTTGGACCTTGAAGGCCATGGGGATCGACTCTATCGTGATGAGACACGGCATGGCAGGTTTTCCCATGTATCTGGGAAAGCTCCTTCCGGATGTCTCGATAATCAACGGGGGAGACGGTGCGAGGAGCCATCCCACTCAGGCACTGTTGGACCTTCTTTCCGCCTACGAGAGATTGGGCAGCCTTGACGGAGTTAAGATGGTAGTTGCAGGCGACGTCAAGCACAGCAGAGTGGCCCGAAGCGTAGCCAAGGCATTCAGGACCATGGGAGCCTTGGTCTCCTTTTGCGGTCCTAGGTCACTCATGCCCAGCGATCTAGGGTCCTTCGGGGTATCATCCTACAGGGAGAACGCTAAGGATGCTATGCGGGAGGCTCGGATCGTCTATCTTTTGAGGATACAGAGAGAACGTCAGGATCAGGGGCTATTTCCGTCCTTCGAGGAATATCACCGTTTTTTCGGCGCATCCAGGGAGGATATCTCGGAAGATGCGGTAGTCATGCATCCCGGTCCTATCAACCGAGGAGTCGAGATAGCCTCGGATGTGGCGGACGGCCCCAACAGCCTGATCCTGGATCAGGTTAGGAGCGGGGTCGCAGCGAGGATGGCCGTCCTCGAACTCTGTCTCGGAGGTGAGGCGATATGAGGGTTAAGGGCTTCGTGGATCTTTTCGTCAGAGGAAACGCCGACTCTATCGGCAGAATCTGTGCTCTGGCGGGATCCGGAGGTTACGGAGCTTTAGGGGTTATAGCCGACCTAGAGGCTTCGGAATTCGACGGAGTTGCGGTCGTCCCTGTGGTCGATGCCCTGAAGCCCGATGGCACCATGGCCAACATAAGGACCTCCCAGGAGCTTTTAGGGGCTGGTATGATATACGGAGGTCGAGCTCTAGGCGGAAAGAGCGAGTTGCTTAGAAATATCATGGCATATTGCTCCGGTCTTGGATGTCGTCTGGCGCTGGTGCCGGACGAGGAGCCTCTGACCAGGGGAGCTCTGGTGTCGGAGGGCAGGGCTTCCTCCGTGTCCGGAATGAAGGGATTTCCGGTGGTAGCCGAGTCCATAGGCATATTCAGGGCATTGGAGATGGCGGGAGAGTTCGATATCCCGCTTCATCTTCACGGTGTCTCCACCGAGAGGGGAGTGGACATGGTGAGAGAGGCCAAGGCGAAGTGTCTAGACGTGACCTGTTCGGTGACATCTTTCTCCCTGTGTCTTACCGAGGAAGATCTTATCAAATCCCGATGGGATCCGTACCTCAAGACGGAGATACCCCTGAGGTCCGATAGCGACAGAAAGGCCCTCTGGGAAGGGATTGAGGACGGCACGGTGGATGCGATCACCAGCGGCCATGTCCAGATATCGGAGGAGGACGAGATGGTTCCGTTTCCGGAGGCTCCCTTTGGTTTCGAGACCTTGCCCGATGCGGCTCTGTCGCTTTTGAGAACGAGGCGGAGCGAGTTCCCCTACGTTTCGGAGGAGAAACTGCTCGAATGTCTTACCTCGGGACCTGCCGGACTTCTCGGTCTCGAACACGAAGGAGATCTCTCGAGGATAGCGGATGGATATCTGTAGGTATTTTTGAAAAAATAATGGGGGTGGGGATATGAGCGGCAATGTCGACGATTTTCCCTGTAAGATAACGGCCAGAGAGATGGTAGGAGAGGACATATTGTCGATCAGGGTGAGGTGTCCCTCTATAGCCGAGTCCATCTATCCGGGGCAGTTCGTGCTGCTTAGGGATCCCTCCTGGGGGATGGACCCTCTATTGATGCGCCCCTTCGCCGTATCGGCGGTACATGGAGAGGATCTTGAGTTGCTGATAAAGCTGGTAGGGCGGGGAACTTCTCTTCTGGCGGAACGTTCCGTAGGCGACGATCTCGTGGTCAGAGGACCTATGGGACGTGGTTTTTCATCTCCGGAATCGTCGCCTATATACGTAGCGGGAGCTTTAGGGGCGGCGCCTCTTTTATTCGCCAGGCAGGTCTTCGGGGCGGGACGATTCGTCCTAGGAGTCCCCGGCGAGGGGTGGGGGCCGTTCGTGGACTATCTGGAAGCGAGGTGTCCCGAGATGGAGGTATTCTCCGACGACGGCTCCATCGGAGTCAGGGGAACGGCTCTTGACGGTCTTGAAAAAGGGGAGTCCTGTCCGATATACGCCTGTGGGCCCATGGGAATGATGGCGGCTATGGTAAAGCTGGAGCCTGTATCGTGTCAGGTAAGCCTGGAAAGCCGGATGGCCTGCGGAATCGGAGCCTGCTGCGGCTGTGTCATAGAGACGGTCCAAGGTAAGAAGCGTGTCTGTGCAGATGGCCCTGTCTTCAATTTGGAGGAGGTCGTATGGAATGCTTGATCTTTCGGTGAATATCGGATCGGTGCCCCTTCGATCTCCTGTGATAATAGCCTCCGGTACGTGGGGTTACGACGAATCTCTCTGGAGAGAGGACCTTCTCCGTCACGTCGGAGCCGTCTGTTCAAAGGCCATAACCGAATCGCCTAAAGACGGCAACCCCGGCCATAGAATATGGGAAACACCCTGCGGCTTGCTGAACAGCATAGGTCTTCAAAACACCGGAATAGACGATTTCGTCGACGAAAAGATCCCCAAGCTCAAATCTTACGGCGTTCCTATAATAGCCAACGTGTCCATGGAGGACGAGAGAGGCCTCGCCTTAATAGTGGAACGGCTGGTGGAGGTAGCGGACTGCGTGGACGCCATAGAGCTTAACGTGTCCTGTCCCAACGTGGACAAGGGGTGCATGTCATGGGGGGTAAGCCCTGTCCTGACGTCTCAGGCGGTGTCTATGGTACAGAAGATCTGGAAAGGGCCTCTTTGGGTCAAGATGACACCACAAGCCCCCGATCCGGAAGGCGTGGCCAGAGCCGCCGAGGATTCAGGAGCTGACGCTTTGGTCGTGGCAAATACATGGCTGGGTATGGCTATAGACGTCGACAGCAGGAAAGCGGTCTTCGACAGGGTGGTGGCGGGATTCTCCGGCCCGGCGGTCTTCCCGATGGCCCTTCGCCTCGTCTGGCAGGTCTCGTCAGCCGTGTCCATTCCGGTCATAGGCTGCGGCGGAGTCTCCTCCGGTCGGGATCTTCTGTCCATGATAATGGCCGGAGCTACCGCTGTAGAGCTCGGAACGGGGATGTTCAGAGATATTCGTCTTCCCGAGAATATCCTCAGAGAAGTGAAGGCCTATATGACCAAGGAAAAAGTAGAGGATCTGAGATCTCTCATCGGTATCGCCAAAAGATAGGCGACGATTTGGAACGAGGAGGAATTTTTATGCACCGAGACGCCGAGCTTCCCCTGATAATGGCCCTGGACCTCGACACCCTGGCGGATGCCAGAAAGACGTTGAATCTGGTGAGGGGGAAACTTGATTACGTAAAGATAGGTCCGAGACTTTTCGCCCTCGGAGGAGTCCATTTTGTAAAGGAAATGGTGGACTACGGCTTCAAGGTCTTCCTCGATCTCAAGCTCCACGACATACCTAATACCATACGTCTCGCGGTGGAGGCTTTCGGAGGGATAGGACTTTGGTCCCTGACTCTGCACGCGGCGGGAGGTCGAAGGATGCTGGAGGAAGCTGTGGCTGCAAGGGATAGAATGGGTTCCTCTATGAAACTTTTCGGTATCTCGGTGCTGACCAGCTTTAACGAGGAGGTCTGGTCGGAGGCTACCCCTGGTTGTCCCATGGAAGAGGCCTTGAGGCAGAGAGCTTGGCTGTGCGACGATTCCGGACTCGACGGAGTGGTCTGCTCTCCTCTGGACCTTCCGGTGATAAAAGACAGAGTCAGGCCCGGACTTCTCAAGGTGGTTCCCGGGGTCAGACTGACCTCTCTGGGAGACGACCAGACCAGGATCGCCACCCCCTGTCAGGCTATAAAGAACGGTGCGGACTATGTAGTGATGGGACGTCCAATATACAAGGCGGACGACATAGAATCGGCCATGAACGTTATAGGAGATTCAATAAGGGAGGGGCTCAAGGGATGAGTCAGATAAGGGATAAACTCGAGGAACTGATGCTGGAGTCCGAAGCGTATCTGAAGGGGCATTTCCTCCTGACATCCGGCAAGCACAGCGGCCATTATATGCAGTGCGCTATGATGCTTCGTTTTCCCGATAATGCAGATTTCGCCGGTCGTAGCATAGCCGAGTCGCTGAAGGGGAAGTCCATCGATTTCGTAGCGTCTCCCGCAATAGGAGGGCTCATAATAGGTCACGAGGTAGCTAAAGCCCTCGGTGTTCCCTTCATCTTCTGCGAGAGGGAAAACGGAAAGATGTCCCTCAGGAGGTTCCCTGTTCCTGTAGGAGAGCGGTTCGTGGTAGTGGAGGACGTCATCACCACCGGAGGCTCCGCTGCCGAGGTGGGAAGGTGTCTCTCAGAGGCTGGATGCGAGTGGGTGGACACAGCCTGCATAGTGGACAGAAGCGGAGGAAAGCACTGCTTCGATAAGGATCCCCTGTCTTTATGGAAGGTGTCTTTTCCCGTGTACGATCCAGACGAATGCCCACTCTGTTCGGATGGCAGCAAACCTTACAAACCGGGCAGCCGCTAGGTCTGATTTGCCATGATCTCTAAGACGACCATCGGGTCGAGGGCAAGGGGTTTCGCTCTCGCCTTAGCCGTCTTTTTTTTAGCCGAAAGTCCGGCCTTTTCAGCTTCTCCTTGGAGACTTGCCGTCACCGATCCCTGTCTGGCCTCCATGGCGTCCTTTTTGGGAGGGGTAAACCTTTCCGTAGTGCCTCTTTCCGGTTGGGACGACGGAAATTTTATCCGGTACAGGATAAATGTGGACGATATGCCTAAGAGGGCCCTGTGTCTGGACAGGTCGGACGGTAAGAAATATGGGTTATCCCTGGAGTCCGCCGGATTAGCCGTCCTCTACAGCGATTTTCCAGTCGATCGTTCCATAGAAGAGATCTTCTCCGATCCTGCCTCTCTGCCTTTTGTGGGACAGAGGGTTCTGGTGGCCATTGCCGACCTCGACCCCGACGGCTACAGTTACTACCAGCGCCGTTTGGCAGAGTTTCAGAGCAGACTGGACAGCACGGTATCGATGGGTAGAAAACTTTTGAAAGGTGCCAGGATCCTCAGTCTCTCCGGATCTTCGGACTTGCTTTTCGTGGCGGCCGGATGCGTGGTGGAGACCCCTACGGAGGACATGATGTCTCAGCTTGCCGGAGCCCTTCCGGCAAAAAAAGAAAGCGAAAAGAAAGACCTGGTCAAGATCTTGACATCATGGAAGGAAGGATACGACGGGGTATTGGTCGACCATCTGTCCGATCCGACCTTGATAGAGGTCGCTCGGGAGGTCCCTGGGTTCGTATGGATGGATCCATTGACGGTGAAGTCCGATCCGGTCGGGGTCTTGAACGATCGTTATCTGGCCCTGTGGAACGTCCTTAGATCCAAGGAAAAATAAGAGCTTCCCGGACCCGGTCCGGGAAGCTCTCGGTTTAAACTATCTGTATCCTTCCGTCTCCATCTTTGAAACGTCCTATTACCGCGGTCTTCTCAAAACCGTTCTCGATTGCCAGCTCCATAAGCTCCTCGCTTTTATCGGGAGATACGGTCAGGAGAAGCCCTCCACTGGTCTGAGGATCGAAGAGGAAGTCGGCTCTTTCGCCCATCGAATCCAGTCCCTCCACCCTTCCCTCGTAAAGAGACCTGTTGGTGTAGGCCCCAGCGGGTAGAAGTCCCATAGAGGCCAGCTCTAAGGCGCCGTCCATCAGAGGCAGTTTTTCAGATTTCAGTTCCAGGTTCACCTTTTTGGTCGAAAGCATATCGAGGCAGTGACCGGCCAGCCCGAAACCGGTGACGTCGGTGCAGCTCTTGATGGCTTTTCTCATCGATCGGGCCATCTTCAGCGGCAGATCGTTCAATTTGCTCATCCATTTCGTCGCGTCTTCGGCCCAAACAGGGTCGTCCACCATATCTGCCTTTACCGCGGTGGCTATTATGCCGCTTCCGAGAGGCTTGGTCAGTATGAGCAGGTCCCCCGGGTCGGCTCCGGTCGTCTTCCAGAGAGCGTCTTTTTCCACTTCACCGAAAACACAGAGCCCGTACTTGGGCTCTTCGTCCTCTACGCTGTGTCCTCCCATGAGGAAGGCACCAGAGTCGATTACCTTCGAGTAACCTCCTTCCATTACACCCTTTAGGGTATCCAGAGGGAGGCAGTTTATGGGGAAAGCGACGATGTTGAGAGCCACGAAAGGTCTGCCCCCCATGGCGAACACGTCGCTTATGGCGTTGGCCGCCGCTATCTCTCCCCAGGCTTTAGGGTCGTCCACCACGGGGGTTATGAAATCCAGAGTGAGTATACCGACCCTATTCTCGTCTATCTCCCAAAGAGCAGCGTCCTCTCCGCAGTCCCAGGTCGTTATAAGACGGTCGTCTTCGGGGACCGGAAAGGCCTTCAGTACCTCGTCTAGGTCCGCCGGACCTATTTTTGCGGCTCAGCCGCTCGTCCTTGACATCTCGGTCAGTCGAGGCATGGAGACACCTCCTTTTTTTATCGCTTATCTTCATGGTGATTATACATGAAAAGAAGTGATTTGTGTCCTCCGCCGTGCCCTATGCCGTACCTTAAGAGATGTTATAATGATGACCTTACCGATTTTATAAGTGAGAAATGGAGGACGGAAAGTGAATAATATATCCACATCCGCTGTATTGGAGGAACTTCAGGCTCTGCTGTCGGACCTGCAGGAAAGTCTTTGACCTGCCTTCTTTGAGAGGTGAGACCGGCAGACTTCACGAGATAATGGCTTTGCCCGATTTCTGGGGAAGAGACGATGCCCAGCGAATATCCACCGATCTGGCCAGGCTGGAGAGCAGGATTTCCTCCTGGGACAGAATGAGCTCCGAGTATCAGGATCTGGTCGTCCTGGCGGAGCTTCTGGACGAGGAGGACGACCAGGAGTTGGAAGCGGAGTTTTTCTCTAGGTCCGAGAGTCTTTCCAAGTCGATGGATGCCTTCAGCATGGAGCTTCTCCTGAACGGGGACTACGATGGCAACAACGCGATAATGACCGTCCATGCCGGGTCCGGGGGACTGGATTCTCAGGATTGGGCGGAGATGCTATACAGGATGTACCTCCGTTGGTGCGAGTCCAACCACTATAAAACCAAGATTCTAGACTATCAGAGGGACGAGGAAGGTGGCATCAAAACGGTGACTTTGTTGGTCGAGGGCGATTTCGCCTACGGGTATCTCCAGTCGGAGGTCGGGGTTCATCGTCTGGTTCGCATATCACCTTTCGATACCGCTAAAAGAAGACACACCAGCTTTGCCTCGGTAGACGTGGCTCCCGAGCTCCCGGACGATGTCGAGGTGGATATCAGGACCGAGGATCTGCGCATAGATACCTTTCGGGCGAGTGGAGCAGGGGGGCAGCATGTCAACATGACCGATTCGGCGGTTCGCATAACCCATATCCCGACCGGTATAGTCGTATCCTGTCAAAACGAGCGATCCCAGCATATGAACAAAGCGGTGGCGATGCAGGTGCTGAGGGGAAAGCTATACGAAAGATCCATGTCGGAACGACAGGATACCCTGGACAGTCTCCACGACAAGAAGGAGATATCCTGGGGAAATCAGATAAGGTCCTATGTGCTCCATCCCTATACCATGGTCAAGGATCACAGGACAGGCGAGGAGACGGGGAACGCCGCGGCGGTCCTGGACGGGGACCTGGAGCGGTTCATCCTGTCCTACCTCAGATGGAGAAAGAGATGAACCGCTTCTTCATATGTATGTCTCTATCTCTGGCCCTAGTTGCTCTGTGGATAGCCTCTCCTTCCATGGCAAGCGTTACATTTTCTCCGAATGTGCCTGTCATGGACGTCGAAGACGTGGTCCCCGGTCTCAAAGGAAAGGCCTACACCGTTGTCTCCGGGACCTCCGTAAAGACCTTCCCAGTAACCGTGATAAGCGTGATTCCCCAAAACGGAACTCCGTCGAACCTCATCCTTATACGGGCCGAGGGGCCGATAATCGAGGCCACCGGTGGGATAGCCGCCGGCATGAGCGGGAGCCCTGTCTTTGTCGGTAAAAAGCTGATAGGCGCTATAGGTTACGGATGGAACTTCAGCGATCACAGGTTGGGTCTGGTTACCCCTATAGATGACATGTGCCAGATCTTCTCCTGGAAGGACATGAAAAGAAAGTTCGTCCCCTTCGTAGACTATCTAACCGAAACAGGCAAGGTTTCGTCGGATATGGAGCCCAAGGCGGAAAGGATGGTCCTCTCCCTGTCAGGGATAGGAGGAAGATCTCGCCAGAGGCTTTCCGAGTCCCTGGATATGCCTGTGGTTTTGGCGGGATCTTCCTGGAGGGGAGCCGATGCCGTGGAATACGGGTCTTCCTTGGTTCCCGGAAGCGCCATAGGGGTGCTTCTGGTATGGGGGGATGTCACCCTAGGTGCCACCGGAACCCTTTCCGCTCTGGCCGAGGACGGTCGTTTCCTGGCCTTCGCCCATCCGTTTATCTCCAACGGTGCGGTGTCCTATCCGGTCACCAAGGCCTGGATACATCACGTTATACCAAGCGTTGAAGCTCCCTTCAAGATCGGATCATTCGGCCCCATAGTTGGGACTGTGACCCAAGATAGACCTCAGGCTATAGGAGGACGAATGGGAACTTTCGCCCCGGCCCTGGACCTTTCCCTCCGTTTTCACGACAGAGATCAGGGAAAGAGGGAGATACGCCGTTTCAGGGCGGTCCCTGAGCCTTTTTTGGTCTCCAGGGCCGTTCCTGCGGTGTTCATGGGGTTGACCGACGATCTTTGGGGCAGAAAAGGAGCGGGGACCGCCAAGTTGACAGTCACCTTCGAGGGAGGAGGTCTCCCGAGAGGCTGGACCTACACAAATTATCTCTTCTCTCCGTCAGATATAGTGGAGACCATGTCCAAGGAGGTCGAGGGGTTGGTATCCACCGTGGCCTTGAATCCCTTCAGGGAACTTCTTCCTCTAGGGGTCCATTTCGCTGTGGACGTTACCAGAGATCCCCGTATCCTATATGTCGACTCCATAAGACTGGACGGCGATACCTATAGCCCGGGAGATACTGTCATTGTATCGGTCGATCTCAGGCCCTACAGAGGTAAATCCAGGACAAGGGAGTTTTCCCTTATAGTTCCGGAAAAAGCCATCGGTCCCTGCAGGATAGCCGTTCGGGGAGGCGGTTTGGGAGAGCCAGACGGTGGGGAAATGGGGGATATGGATCGTTCTATATCCAGTCTTCCCGAGCTTTTAGGCGAGTTGGACGACAGGGAAAGGAATAACGAGGTCGTGATAGAGTTGATCTATCAGGACATGGGGTCCGAGATGCCCGAGGACTTCCGTTCTCCCCGGTCTCTGGAGTTTCCCGGCGAGATAAGACGGCGTAAGATAAAAGAGGGATCTATGAGGGTCTATCGCTCGGATTATTACGTCGACGGAAGCCTTCAGAAAAGCTTTGTTGTGGTTCCTGAAGGCAAGGAAGGTGAAGGGACCTCTAAGGAAAAGGAATAAGCGAAAAGAGAGGATGGCCGAAACGATCTTTCGCCATCCTCTCTCTGCTTGGAGTCTATTAGAAGTGTCCTAGATCGCTCCACAGCGCTATGTAGGACCGATATAGCGCCTCTACGTCGGCAACGCTGGCTATCTCCATGGGGGCGTGCATCGATAGGAGCGTCGGTCCCATATCCAACGTGTCCATCCCAGTCCTTGCCAGATATTTTCCGATGGTTCCTCCTCCGGCTTTATCCACCGTTCCGAAGCTGCCCGTCTGCCATGGGATCTCCGCTCTATCCAGACAGGCTATCACCGCAGCGACGAATTCGCCTCGTGCCTCGTTGCCGTCGTATTTTCCGCCGCTTCCGGTGAACTTGACCACCCCCACGCCGTTTCCTAAGAGAGCCTGCTGGTCTCTGACGTAGTTTTTCTTGTAGAGGGGGTTCATGCCGGACGTTACGTCTGCGCTTATGGCACAGCTTTCCGAGTAGAGTCTCCTTAGGGAGAGGATATCCGATCTGTTCTCCGCAGATCGAAGGAGCTCCAGGAGGAATAGATCCAAAAAGGTCCCCTGGATTCCACCTATGCTTTCGCTGCCTATTTCCTCCCTGTCGACAGCCACGAAGATAGCCGTTTTATCAGGAGTCTCCATGTCGCAGAAGGCTTTGTAGGACATGGAGGTGCAGATCCTGTCGTCCAACCCGTAGGCCGAAACCATCGACTCGTCCAATCCCGCGAGTCTAGCCGGTCCCGCCGGTACGAGGGCGAGATCGGCGGACAAAAAGTCCTGCTCTTCCATGGCGAACCGATCTTTTAGGAGAGACAGTACAGCTTCTTTTATCGGGTTCTCTGTCTCGTCGTTCTCTATCGGGCGATGACCGACTATGGCGTCGAGGTCCTCGCCCACGACCGTCTCCGATGCCTTCCTCTTGGCCATGTCTCTGTCCACGTGGGGTTCCAGGTCCGGTATCATCAGGACCGGTTCGGACGCATCCTCTCCTATGACGATGTGTTCGGAGGCCCCGTCCCCTTTATGGATCTCTCCGTGTAACGCCAGAGGGACGTTGGTCCATTGATATTTTTTCAAACCTCCGTAATAATGGCAGTCGAGAAGGGCCAAGTTGCCTTCCTCGTAAAGAGGGCGACTTTTTATGTCGACCCTGGGTGAATCTATGTGGGATGCTATTACCGTGACTCCCGAAGATAGACCTTTTTTGCCCACCTTAGCGGCGAGAAGGGCCCGTCCTTTCCAGTTCATGTGAACCGTATCGCACGGTTTTAGAGAGGAAGTCTCTCTTACTTCCTTGGATCCTTTTCTTTCGAGATCCGATTGGAGCCACCGTACCCACTCTCTCTCGGTCTTATTAGCGGTTGCGGTGTCCATAAGAAATCTTAGGGATTCTGTCATGTCGACCTTGCCGTATCGCGTCCAGCTATTGGTGCGGCCTTTTCTCGTTTTTTTGTCGGTCATGATGATCCTCCTTTTCTTTTTTATGAGAAACGAGGGTATTATATGCGACAATTGTCTTTAGCGCATCGTTCGGGTTTATTCATTTCCCTGGAAGGTATAGATGGCTGTGGAAAATCTACCCAGGCTATGTTGTTGAGAGATCACCTGGAGGAAAGGGGACGTTCCGTGGTTCTCACCAAGGAGCCTGGAGACTGGTCCCATGGGGGGGAGATCAGACGTATACTCCTCGGCGGGGATCTTCGTCACGAACACACGGAGCTTTTCCTGTTCATGGCGGACAGATGCGAGCATCTTCTGCAGGTAGTGATTCCCGCTCTGGACAGGGGCGACATAGTCATATGCGATAGATATACCGACTCTACCCTTGCCTATCAGTGCTTCGGTAGAGGGTTGGATCCGACCTTCGTGGAGGGGCTTTTCAACTGGAGCGATTTTCCCGTTCCCGACGTGACCTTCTGGATAGACGTGCCACTTTCCTGCTCGCTGGGTAGAATAAGCTCGAGAGGGAGTCTCGATCGTATGGAGGAGGACTCCGATTTTCTCGATAGAGTCCGGTCCGGTTTTCAGTCTCTGAGGGAGAGCTACGAGGATAGAATTATCAGGATAGACGGAGAAGGAGAGGAGAACGTCGTGTTCTCCCGCTTGATGGAGTCCCTGGAGGGGTTGATTCCTTGGCAGCTATAAATAGAATTTCAGGAGAGCGTTCCGGTGGAGTGGAAGTTCCCCTGAAGGGCGACGGCAGGGCAGTCTCCTCCTCAGGAGGAAGAGGCAGCTCTTTCGATCAGACTGTCCAGATCATGGAACTAGAGGCACTTTTCAAGGAGCTCGAGGACGTAGGTACGAAGCTGTCCAGCGTTCCATCCACGGCTATAATGTCCAGGTATAGGGAACTGGTGAGGCAGCTTTTAGACAGGGCCCTTAAGGGCGTGAGACTAAGAAGGGATCTGAAGTGGCGTAGAGGGGACAAGAGAGGCTTCCTGGTAGTCGAGCAGACCGACGCATGGCTGGAGGAGCTGGAACAGGTTCTTTTCAGGGAGAACAGCCGTACCAGGGTTCTCAGACTTATGGAGGATATAAAGGGATGTCTGATCTCTCTTCTTTTCTAGAGGGCAGCGCTGCCTGGGGAGAAATGGAATCCGCCTTGAATAGGAGGATGCTGCCGTCTGCTCTGGCTATGGTAGCTCCTCAATCGTTGCATACATCACTTTTGAGAAAGGCCGCGGAACTGTGGCTCTGCGACGATCTGATCGGATGCGGGAGCTGTCCGTCCTGTCTCGCGTGGTCCGAGGACGGACACCCTGATCTCATCGTAGCCTCCGAGGAAGGAGCTCCTTCGGTGGATCAATGTCGTAGAATGTCGGAGGAGCTGTCACTTCGTCCCGTCGTAGCCTCCAGGAGGATAGCGGTGGTTCCCGACGCCGACAGAATGTCGCTCAACTCCGCCAACAGCCTTTTGAAGATAACGGAAGAACCCCCTGAATCGGGGCACCTGTTTTTCTTGTTGAGAGAGGACCGTATGATACCCACCTTGAGGAGCCGGGTCTGGACCCTTCGTTTTTCCTCGGAAGACCTGCTTAAATCGGTGTCTTTGCCGTCCGGAAAGGGCCAATGGATCGCGTGGCTGGGCAAATCGACCCGTATTGACAGGGGAGACCTGCTCCTGGAATTAGAGGGTATGTCGAGAAAACTGGTCGAAGAGGGCAGGTTTAAAACGGCATCCGCCGTCGATCAGTTGATATTCATGGCGGAACAGACCCATCTGTCCACGGCCATGATAGGAGATTTGGCTTTTTTATCTATCGAGGAGGAGTATCCTTTTGAGCGTATATTTGACGATATTCGGTAAGCCTAGATATCTGGGCATAATGGAAGTCGACTCCCCTGTCTTGGTACCTGGGGAGCCGGTGGTGATAGAGACTATGAGAGGTGTCGAGACCGCCACAGTAGGAGGTCCGATTTCGGAAGAGCAGACGGAGCTTTACAGAAAGGCTAACGAGAACAGCCCCAAGGACGGAGCCCAGGGAGGAGAGCCGGGACTCCAGACCGTGACCTTTGTGGCACAGGCGTCGGAGGACGATATCGTCGCCGATCAGGAAAACCGTAGAGATGAGGAAGACGTTCTTTTCAAGGCAAGACAGGTTCTGGGGGAGCACGGTCTGGCCATGAAGATAGTCGATGTGGAGTATCTTCTGGACAGGAAAAAACTTTTCTTCTACTTCACCGCTGAGCAGCGGATAGACTTCAGGGCCTACGTCCGAGATCTAGCTAGGGAATTTAGAACCAGGATAGAGCTTCGACAGATAGGGGTTAGAGACGAGGCCAAGGTAGTGAGGGGTATAGCTCCCTGTGGCAATCCCTGTTGCTGTAGCTACTGGCTTCACAGCTTCCTTCCCATCGGTATCAAAATGGTCAAAGAACAAAACCTCGCGTTGAATCCCACCAAGATATCCGGGCTTTGCGGAAGGCTTATGTGCTGTATGAGCTACGAACATCACGTCTACAGGGAGCTTTGGAAGAAACTTCCGAATCCTGGCAGCAAAATACGGAGTCCCAGAGGCACCTTTATACTGGTAGGAGTCGACATAGACGGAGAAAATGCCCTCGTGAGGACCCCCGATGGAGCCCACGTTCCCGTATCGGTGGAACGTTTTGCCGATTTCAAGGAAGCGGTGATGGTAGGAGAGGACTGGCAGCCCTTCGTGGCGGTTTCGGACCAGGAGGAAGAGAGACCTCCGATCGAACCGGTATTTGCTATGCCTACCTCCACCACCAGGCCTGTTCGGGAGGACAAGGACGAGCCTTCTAAAAAGGAAGAGCGCTCCGGTTCATCAGAGAAATCGTCGAGGAAAGGGGCGCCAGGGAAAGACAGTTCCTCGGATAAGCCCAAAAGCTCCAGCAGGAGAAGAAGGAGAAAGAAAAAAAAGCCTGCGACCACATCCGGTGAAAAGACGACCGACCAGTCTCAAGGTCAAAAGCCCCCTAAGGATAAGGTCAAACAGGGAACTCCCAAAGCCAAGAGCGGAGGAAAGGAACAGAGTCCTCCGGAGAAGGGAGACTCCAAGCCCAAGCGTCGCAGGAGAAGAAAGAAACCCGGCAACAATAAAAAGACTGATAAAAACGTCAAAAAGGACGGCAACGACGTCTCCAAGGGAGGTACCGCGGACTGATGGCTTTTTTCAAGGGTATTGCTTCCAAGTTGGCCAACGTCAGGGAGAAATGGAGCGAGGGAGTAGCCTCCCTCTTTTCCGGCAAGCTGGACGACGAGTTCTGGGAGGAGCTTACGGATCGTCTTATCGCCGGAGACGTAGGTGTAGAGCTCTCCGAAGAGTTGGCCGAGGAACTGAAAGAGACCTCTCGTCGAGAGGGGATCAGAGAACCGGAAGCTCTTCTGATTCGTTTCAAGGAGATACTTTCCTCCCGTCTGGAATCGGTCCCTATGATGGGAAAGCCTCTTTCTCCCGGATCGGGACTCTCAATCGTGGTCATGGTAGGGGTTAACGGCAGCGGCAAGACTACCACCACGGGGAAACTGGCTCAGCAGTTGGTGTCTCAGGGTAATAAAGTGGTGCTCGCAGCTGCGGACACCTTCAGGGCGGCTGCCTCGGAGCAGCTTCACGTCTGGGGTGAGCGTATAGGCATAAGGGTGATCTCCCAGCATCAGGGCAGCGACGCCGGAGCCGTGGCATACGACGCCATAAACGCCGCCAAAGCGTCCGGTGCCGATGTGGTCATAGTCGATACCGCCGGAAGGCTGCAGGCGAAACACAACCTCATGGAGGAGCTAAGGAAGGTCTATCGGGTCATAACTAAGGAGGTCCCGGCAGAAAGAATCGAGTCCCTCTTGGTGTTGGACGCCGTCATGGGACAAAACGCTTTTCGTCAGGCCGAGGTGTTCAACGAGGTAACCCCTCTTACCGGAGTGGTACTGGCAAAATACGACAACACCGCCAAGGGCGGAATCGTCTTGGCCATAGCGGACAAGCTTAAGCTTCCCATCAGATATGTCGGTCTTGGCGAGGCGATAGAGGACCTGGCTCCTTTCGTCCCGTCCGAGTTCGTCGACGCCCTTCTCAGATCCTCCGATAGATCCGGAGAGGAATGATGGAGGTGTCTATCGAATATAGCTACGGCGTCCCGGTGGACGAGCTTCTCAGAAAACTTTACAGCTTGAGGATAGACTGGGTCGTCATAGAGAAAAAGAAAAAAAAGGTCGTCCTCCACAAGGAACGTCTCATCTCCTTCATGGGTATGGGGCTGGGTGACTCGCCTGTAGAAGAGGTATTGAAGGGTAAACGATTCTCTTCATTCGAGGACATACCCCAGGGAGAAAAGGTTCTTTTCCTTGACGATAAGGGCGGTAGAATAGAGGGTTTCGATCGGGAATCTCCGGATGCCCCTGTCAC
Organism: Dethiosulfovibrio peptidovorans DSM 11002; assembly: GCF_000172975.1. Taxonomy (NCBI): domain Bacteria; kingdom Thermotogati; phylum Synergistota; class Synergistia; order Synergistales; family Dethiosulfovibrionaceae; genus Dethiosulfovibrio; species Dethiosulfovibrio peptidovorans. The sequence continues at coordinate 2,390,877 of NZ_ABTR02000001.1, read as the reverse complement.
ACCTTCCTGGTGGTCCGTTCCACTACCAATAGTGAAGATAGACGGTGGTACCGAGCTGAACGAAAAGGCGGCGGCCCTCTTCGGTCGGCTGTCCCTCACCGCGAAAGAGATAAAATCTCTCGGAGAAAAGGGGGAGGCTCTTCTGTCCAAGGGAAAGAAGCGAGTATACCTTTCCGAAATAGAGGGGCCTTACTATCTGGTCGAGGACGTCAGCGGCGAGGTCTCCATGGCGGAGGATATCGGATGGTGGGCCGCCGTAGGTCGAGCTCTGGCGGATAGGCTTCGTCGTGAGGGCAAGGATTTGGTCAGAAGGGATCGAATGAGCCAAGCGGGGGCCGATAACGAACTGTTGCCCTGTCGGTGGGAAAACGATCTGTTAGGATATCTGGAGATAAAGGACGGAGGAACCGCCGGTTCCCCGTCGACGGGAGATGAATAACTGTTATGATCGGTCGTTATGAGACTGAGGAGATGCGCGGAATATGGTCTTTAGAAAACCAGTACAGAAGCTGGATGGAGGTGGAGCTGGCGGTCTGTAAGGCCTGGTGCGATCTGGGAGTCATTCCGAAAGACGCACTGAAGGAAATCGAGACGAAAAGCGATTTCGACGTGGACAGGATCGCCGCTATAGAGGCGGAGGTCCATCACGACGTCATAGCCTTTGTGACGGATATGGCCTCACAGGTAGGGCCTAGCGGAAGGTACATACATCTGGGGCTAACCAGCAGTGATGTGCTCGATACCGCCAGCGCACTGAGACTTAGACAGGCCTTGGACGTAGTTTTGAAGCAGCTGGACTCTCTTTGCGATGCCGTGTGGAAACTGGCCGACGGGCATCGACATACCCCCTGTGTAGGAAGGTCCCACGGGATCCATGCCGAGCCTACGACCTTTGGCCTCAAGGTCTTGAACTGGTATTCGGAGCTTACGAGGGATAGAGAAAGGCTTCTCTCCGCCAGGGATAACATCGGCTACGGGAAGCTTTCCGGAGCGGTGGGAACCTTTGCCCATAGTTCCCCTGAGTTCGAGGAGAAGGTCTGCGCTTCCCTCGATCTGAAGGCCGATCCTGTGTCGACCCAGGTAGTCCAGAGAGACAGGCATGCTCAGGTATCCTACGCCCTGTCGAGTTTGGGCTGCGCTATGGAGAGAATCTCCACCGAGATACGTCATCTTCAGAGGACCGAGGTGCTGGAGGTGCTGGAGCCCTTCGGCAGCAAACAGAAAGGCTCCTCCGCCATGCCTCACAAAAAGAACCCCATACTCTGCGAGAGGATAACCGGTATGTCCCGACTCCTAAGATCCTATCATCTTGCCGCCCTCGAGAACGTGGCTCTGTGGCACGAGAGGGACATAAGCCATTCTTCGGTGGAGCGCATCGCCTGGCCCGACTCGTTCCATCTTGTCCACTACATGGAAAAACTTCTTCAAAGGGTCGTCGTAGGGCTCACGGTGAAGGCCGATAACATGAGGCGCAACCTCGACCTGACCAAGGGGCTCGTCTTCAGTCAGAGGGTGTTGCTGCAGTTGGTCGAGCGTTTCGGTCTGAGCCGGGAGGACGCTTACTCGGTGGTCCAGTCCAACGCCATGAGGTGCTGGGACGGAGAGGGTGCCTTCATCGATCTTCTCTGGGAAGACGAGAGGATCAACGGAGCTCTCGAAAGAGAGGAACTGGAGGAGCTTTTCTCCGAGGAATATTATTTCCGTCACGTAGATTCGGTGTTCGATAGATTCCCCAATAGGGGATAATTCGGGAGGTCTTACATATGGTTGTCGATTCTCGCTGCGATAAAACCCCTGACCGCAACATGGCTCTTGAGTTCTGCCGTGGTACCGAAGCCGCCTCAATGGCGGCGGGGCGCTGGATGGGACGGGGAGATAAAAACTCTGCCGACGGTGCCGCCGTCAACGCCATGAGGTATATGCTTAACACAATCCACATGGACGGGATAGTGGTTATCGGTGAGGGGGAAAAGGACGAGGCTCCCATGCTGTTCAATGGAGAGAAACTTGGTACCGGTGACGGCCCTCAGGTGGACATTGCCGTCGATCCTATAGACGGCACAAGGCTCACCGCATTGGGATTGAGCGGCGCCATCAGCGTGGTGGCTGTAGCCCCCAGAGGTACGATGTTCGATCCCAAGTGTGTCTTCTACATGGATAAACTGGTGGTCGGTCCTGAAGCCAAGGATATGGTGGACATAGAGGCCCCTGTGGCGGAGAACATAAATAGGGTGGCGAAAGCCAAGAAAAAAAACGTATGCGACGTGACAGTAGTAGTCTTGGATCGCCCTAGACACACGGATCTCATCGCGGAGATAAGAGAGGCTGGCGCGAGGATAAAACTCATTCCCGATGGAGATATCGGGGGAGCTCTCCTGACCTGCAAGAGCGAACGTGGGGCCGATATGCTGATGGGCATCGGAGGAACTCCCGAGGCGGTCATAACAGCCTGTGCCGTTAAGGCACTTGGTGGAGGCATGCAGGGTAAGCTTTGGACTCGAACGGAGGACGAGAAAAACTGTGCCATAGGTCAGGGTCTGGATTTCTCCAAGGTCCTAACCCTGGACGACCTAGTCTCCAGCGACGACGTCTTTTTCTCCGCTACCGGCATCACCGACGGGGATTTCTTGACCGGCGTCCGTTACGAAAGCGAGAGGATCAAGACCAGCTCTCTCGTCATGAGGTCCAAGAGCGGAACGGTAAGATACGTAGAGGCAATTCATCGTCCTAAAAAACTTGACGCTATCAGCGGTATCGATTATAAAGGTTGTAGGTAGGGGACGACGAATAGTAGTCGCTCCTGAGGAACTTGCAACGTTCGTCGCAGGTGTACACCCATTTTAGGAGGCACAAGTAATGAAAGGCACAGTCAAATGGTTCAACGGCACCAAGGGGTACGGTTTTATCACCACCGAAGAGGGGAACGATGTGTTCGTCCACTTCAGCGCGATTCAGATGGATGGGTACAAAACCCTTGAAGAGAATGATGTGGTCGAGTTTGAGATCACCAACGGTGAGAAGGGCCCCCAGGCGTCGAACGTTACCAGAGCGTAACGGGTCTTTACAGCCCTGAAAACCACAACGGAGGACGGCGCCTTGGGCCGCCCTCCGTTTTTTAGTTCTCAAATCCGCCATCGCCATCCAGCTATCGCCGCCTGTCCTACCGATACGGACTCGTCGTTAGGTGAAAGCCTTCGGTGGGTCAGTACGGAAAATCCTCGGCCCTCAAGTCTGACCACGGTCTGTCTCAAGAGCATCCGATTTTGCCATACCCCGCCGGACAGGGCGACTTTCTTTACGCCGGTATCCTTCGCTATATTCGTGCATATCTCCGATATTGACTTGGCCAAAGAAGCGTGGAATGCAGATCCGCCCTGATCTAAGGTGGGTTTCTCCTCAACGAGCCACCTTATGAATGGACGCCAGTCCAGGATTATCCCGTCTTCGTCGTTCCATATGCCCATATCGACAGGAATCTCGTCTGTATAGGAGGACCGGGCCTCTAGCTCCATGGCGGCCTGTCCGTCGTAGCTTACTCTGTCTCTACCGCCTAGAATCGCCGATACCCCGTCAAAAAGCCTGCCGCAGGAGGACGTTAAGGGAGAGGAGTTCATGGTCTTCACGATGATCTTTGCTTTCTCGGATCTTTCCTGCCATATACGACTGGCTTCCTTTATGGCCTCTTCTTCCCCTAGGGCCTCTGTCAGTAAAGACAGGGAGTAGCGCCAGGGCTCCAACACAGAACGGTCTCCTCCCGGAAGCCCGGCCGTCTTAAAATGGCCCAATCTTCTGTAACCGGACCAGTCTCCTAGTAGAAATTCCCCTCCCCAGATCGTGCCGTCCGATCCATATCCCGTTCCGTCCATGATGACACCTATCGTCGGCTCGTTTATGTCGTATTCCGCTAGACAGGCGGCCAGATGGGCGTGATGATGCTGGACCGCCATGGATCTCTCCACCTCGCCCAGCGCCTTCAAGGCGGTCTGAGTCGATAGATACAGAGGATGGGCGTCGTATGCCAACGCCTTGGGGCGTATGTTGTAGAGCTCGGTGAAATGGTCCAGGGTCTGGCGATAGTATCCCAGGGTATCCATCTGTTTGGCGTCTCCGAGGTATTGACTCGGGAATATCAACCCCTCCTGGGTGAGGGAGAAGGTGCTCTTCATCTCCGCTCCTGCTGCTAGTATGTGAGGCATCGAAATGGATAGGTCGATCGGGTTGGGAACATAGCCTCTGCCCCTTCTGAGCATCACGGTTCTGTCTCCCGAAAGGGCGACGAGGGAGTCGTCCACCTTCATGCATATATCCCTGTTATGCATCAGAAACCCGTCGGCCACGTGGGCGAGTCGGGATAGTGCCTCCTCGTTATCCGAGATGAGAGGTGAATCGGTGGGGTTCGCGCTGGTCATCACGAGAGCCCTCATCCCCTCCAGTATCAGATGGTGAAGCGGTGTGTAGGGTAGCATTATCCCGACGCTGTTTTGGCCCGGAGCCACCGATTCCGCCACGGAGCCGGTTTTTTTCTCGCACAGAACTATAGGGCGCCTGGATGATTTCAGGAGCCTGGCTTCTTCCTCCGATATCAGGGCTATCTCTCTGGCAGACTCCAGGCTCTCCGCCATTATCGCAAGAGGCTTGTCTGGGCGCCCCTTTCTATGCCTGAGGGTCGATACCGGGGTGTCCTCGAAGGGGTCGCAGGCCAGATGGAAACCGCCGAGACCCTTTATCGCTACTACCTTTCCAGCTTTCAGGTATTCCCTGCATCGACCGATTCCGTCTTCCCTGAGATAGGGTTCTCCCAGTTCGGTTTGAAACCATACTGAGGGGCCACAGTCGGCGCAGGCGTTGGGCTGAGCATGATATCTTCTGTTTTCCTGATCGGTGTACTCGCCATTGCATCTGTCGCACATGGGGAATATCGACATGGTAGTCTTGGGCCTGTCGTAGGGGAGTCCGGACACTATGGAGAACCGTGGCCCGCAGTCGGTGCAGTTTATGAAGGGGTAACGGTATCTCCTGTCCGATGGATCCCTCATCTCTGCTAGACATCTGTCGCAGGTGCCTATGTCGGGAGGGATCAAAACCCTCTGTCTCTCGGTTCTCCGGCTTTTCCCTATGACGAAAGCTCCGGGAAGGTCTCCATCCGTCTTTCTCTCGGAGATTATCGTTATGGAATGGATGTCCGCCGGATCGGGCTTGGTGTCTTTAAGATTTTTGATATAGTTGTCTATGGACCTCTCCGTTCCTCTGAGGACGATAACCACTCCGTCGGAGCTGTTTATCACCGAGCCTCCGAGGCCCAGAGAAGAGGCCAACTTCGCGCAAAAAGGACGAAAACCGACGCCCTGAACGACGCCGGTGACGAGAATTTCTTTTTCCGTCAACTTGATCCCTCCGTTCAGTGGCATTTTACTACTTTCTGTGAAACAGTGGTGTGGAAGGAGATTCAGCCATGAGAGACAGAGGATTGATGCACGTATACTACGGTACAGGAAAGGGGAAGACCACAGCTGCTATGGGATTGGCTATAAGGGCCTTGGGTGCTGGCTTTTCCGTCGGGATGGTGCAGTTCATGAAGGGGTACCCCTACTCGGAGGTCGCACTGTTGAAGAAGCTAAATGGCCTGGAACTGGTTCAGACCGGCCGCCCCGATTACGTCTACAAGGGAGAGGAGACCGACGAGGATCTAAGAGAGGCCGCCAGAGGAATGGAGGCCGCCAGACGGTTCGTCTACAAGGAAGTTCGAGATCTGGTCATACTGGACGAGGTCTCGGTTGCCTTGGATTACGGTCTTCTGAAGGAGGACGACCTGCTGGAACTTATCGACAACCGTCCGGAATCGGTGGAATTGGTGGTCACCGGTCGGTATCCCTCGGAGGCTATACTGAAGAGAGGAGACTACCTGTCTGAGATAGTCTCTCGTCGTCATCCCTACGACAGAGGAGTTTTGTCCAGAAATGGCATCGACCACTGATCGCCGGGTCCTTTTGGGTGTCAGCGGCGGCGTCGACAGCTGCGCCGCCGCTCTGTTGCTCAGAAGGTCCGGATACGAACCTATTGGTGTCCGGCTGATCCTCAAGGAAAAGGAGGATCGGCTGGACGAGGCCAGGTTGAAGGGGCTGAACTCGCTGGGAATACCGGTGGTGGAGATAGACGGTAGGAAAGCTTTTCGATCCTCCGTGGTGGAGCCCTTTCTGGAGGCCTATGAGAGGAGTATCACTCCCAATCCCTGTGTGCTCTGCAACGAGAGGGTCAAGTTCAGGCTTCTCTTCGAAGAAGCCGATCGGAGAGGAATCCACACGGTCGGAACGGGACATTACGCCGGGACAACCCCCTATCGCGGCGGTTCGGCCATAAGCAGGGCCGAGATAGGGGGGAAGGATCAGAGCTATATGCTCTATCGACTTCCTTCAGAGTGGCTCGATCGTCTGATCTTTCCTCTCGAGAACTTGTCCAAACCGGAGGTCAGGGATCTGGTCTTCCGCGAGTTCGACGACGAAGAGTTAAAATCCGGTGACAGCCAGGACATCTGTTTCATTCCAGGATCGCTGGACTCCTTCCTGGACGAGAATTTGAGAGAGGAGGCTGGCCCGGGGCCGATGATCTCGCTCGACGGAGACGTGCTGGGCCGTCACAGAGGATTGTGTCGTTATACCGAGGGACAGAGAAAAGGGCTGGGGCTCGGAGGAGGTCCATGGTTCGTCGTGAGGAAGGACAGATCCGAAAACGCCCTGATACTGGGAAGAGAGACGGATACCTCCGTTGTCAGAATAGGATTCTCTATGCTAAAATGGCAACATAAAGTAAATGAAGGGTCGGTTTACCTGGCTCAGCATCGTTATCGATCCGCACCTATCCCGGCTGTTGTCTCTAGGTTAAATCAGGGCTCTGCGGAGGTCCTGTTGGAAAAATCGGCGAGAGGTGTTGCTCTGGGTCAATCCTTGGTTCTTTACGATGGTCCCTGTCTTCTGGGTGGTGGAGTAATAGATAGGCTATATAGCCGATAAAGGAGGAGTTTTTATGTCTTTAAAGGAATTGTTGCGTCTAGATCCCGAGGCGGTCAGAAGGACTACCGACCCCTCCTCGCTGGACTGTTCTTCGACCGAGGAGGTCGATTGCCTTACCGGTTTCATAGGTCAGGAGAGGGCGGTCCGTTCCATGGAGTTCGGTCTCTCTGTCAACAGCAAGGGATACAACATCTTCGTAGTCGGTAACTCCGGCAGTGGCAGGACGACCTATGCCCTGGACAGCCTCAGAAAAAAGGCGAAGGAGATGGATGTACCGGACGATCTGGTATATGCCTATAATTTCGACAATCCCGGAGAGCCCGTGGCCTTGTTTCTTCCCGCCGGACAGGGGAAGGCGATGGAGACCGCTTTCGAAAACCTTATAGACGAGCTGAAGAGTGTCATAAACAAAGCCTTCGAAAAGGGGCATTACGAAGACACCAAGGCTCAGGAGGTCAAGGCCTTCCAGGAAGAGGTAAACGAGAAGATGGAGGAGGTCAAGGCCTGGGCTTGGGAAAGAGGCTTCTCCGTCAAGAGAACCCCTCAGGGCTTCGTGAACATCCCCCTGACCGACGACGTGGACGAAGAGGGCAACTCCATTAGGAGAGAAATACAGCCTGAGGAGTTTGAGGCCCTTAGCGAGGACAGACAAAAGGAGCTCCAGAAGGAATCGGAGGAGATATCCCAGAAGACCCTTGGAGTTCTCAGGGATATCAGAGACAAGGAGAAAGACCTCAAGAAGAAGATAAGCGAGCTGGAGTCGGAGATATGCAGAAACGCTATACAGCCCGCTATAGACGACGTCAGAGAGCGTTTCGGCGTTAACGAAAAAGTCCTTGGTTGGATAGACGCCTATACCTCCAGTGTCATAGATAACTTCGGTGTGTTCGTGGCATCGGCCAGGGACGACAATACCGAGGTCGATTTCAGCGTCTACCAGGTAAACCCCATAGTGTCCAACGACCCGGAAGACGGGGCTCCCGTCATATGGGAGACCAATCCGACCTACTATAACCTCATGGGGAAAGTCGAGTACGAAAGCCGCCAGGGATACCTCTACACCGACTTCAACAAAATAGTGGCCGGAGCCATACTGAAGGCCAACGGAGGATTTCTCGTTTTGGATGTGGACTTGCTTTTGAGAAACTTCATGTCCTACGAGGGGATCAAGAGGGTTTTGAGGACAGGCACCCTCCACATAGAGAACCTGGGCGAGCAGTACGGCGCCGTTCCCATGTCGTCCCTTCGCCCGGAGGGAGTGGACATATCGGTCAAGGTCGTTTTGGTAGGCACCCACTATCTGTACCATCTGCTTCAGTACTACGACCCCGAGTTCCGCAAGATGTTCAAACTCCGGGCGGAGTTCACCTCCGACATGGAGAGGACCTCTTGCTCCGAGCACCAGATGGCTCAATTCATCACCACGGTCGTCAAAAGGGAGAAGGGGCCTCATTTCACCGCCGAGGCGGTCGCACAGGTCATAGATTGGTCGGCTCGCCTGTCCGGGGATAAAGACCGCCTATCCATACAGTTCAACCGGATAATAGAGGTCATAGTGGAGGCCATAACATGGGCCAAGCTGGACAAGGCGGAGCTGGTCTCCAGGGGCCACGTAAGAAAGGCGATAGAGGAGACTCGCTATCGAGCCAGTTTGGTGGAGGAGAGAATTCGTCGTGCCTTCGTGGACGGGGTCATAAGGATAGACACCGAAGGGGAGGCCGTCGGACAGATAAACGGACTGGCCGTCATAGACTTGGGCGACTACGCTTTCGGACATCCCGCCAGGATAACCGCCAATACATACATGGGCAAGGAGGGTGTGGTCAACATCGAGAGAGAGACCGCCATGGCTGGTCCCATTCACAACAAGGGGCACCTCACTCTGAACAGCTACCTTGGCATGAAATACGCCCAGGATATGCCCTTGACCCTGTCGGCCAGTATATCCTTCGAGCAGAATTACGGAGGAATAGAGGGAGATAGCGCCTCTTCCACCGAGCTCTACAGTCTTTTATCCTCTTTGGCTGAGGTCCCCATAGATCAGTCCATAGCCGTCACCGGGTCGGTCGACCAGTTCGGCAACATCCAGCCAATCGGAGGGGTAAACGAGAAAGTAGAGGGATTCTTCGCCTATTGCAAGGAGAGAGGGCTCACCGGCTCTCAGGGAGTGATAATACCCCATCAGAACGAACGGCACCTCATGTTGAACGAGGAGGTCGTAGAGGCCATAGAGGAAGGCCTGTTCCACGTCTGGAAGGTGCACTCGGTGGACGAGGGGATAGAGATTCTTACGGGAATACCGGCAGGAAAGCCCAACAAGAGGGGTAATTATCCCAAAAACTCCATACACGGCAAGGTCAAGGCCAAACTCAAAAAGTGGATGAAAGACGCCGCCAGGATACACAAGGAAATGTCCGGAACGGCGGACAAAACTGGAAAGACCAAGAAGAACAAGGTGGAGGAGCAGCTTCGGTGAGTCGCCTTCTATCCGAGGCGAAGGACGGGAAATTTAGTTCGACCTCTCCTTTAGAAAGGAATCTTCTATCGGTTCTTGATGTGCTGGAGGAACTGTGGGGTCAGGAAAAGAACCCCATGGTCTCCGCCTTCGACGATCCCCTGGATGGTCTGATGTTGACTATTCTGTCTCAGAACACGAACGATAACAACAGAGACAGAGCCTTCGATAAATTGAAGACCCTGTACCCCCTTTGGGAAGACGTCGCGTCGGTCACCCCCGACGAGTTGGCCGACGCCATAAGGGTCGCAGGGATCGCCAACGTCAAGGCCGGACGGATGTTGGACGTGTTGAAGATAATCCATGACGAGCTTGGCGAATACGGTCTTACGGGGCTGAAATATCGGGATCATGACGGTGTAAGGGCCTTTCTTGAAGGGCTTCCAGGCGTCGGGCCTAAGACCGCTGCCTGCGTCCTGGTCTTCGATATGGACATCCCCGCCTTCCCCGTGGATACCCACGTTGCCAGGTTCTGCCGCCGTATGGAGTGGGTTCCTCGCTCGGCCACCCCGGTGAGGATACAGGAATACATGGAGAAAATAGTCCCGGATGAGCGAAAGAAAGGGGCTCACCTCAACATCATCAGTCACGGTAAATCCATATGTAAAGCGAGAAAACCGATTTGTCAGAGGTGTCCTCTGATTGACCTCTGTCCGTCCTCGGAAACGAAATGACGTCCTTTCTCGAAAAGGAGTGAATGGGTTGGAATCGTTTAAAAACGTCAAGCTCGGGGATCTCCTGATAAAGTCCAACGTCCTCACGGAAAAACAGCTCGAGTCCGCTCTGGAGGAGCAGAAGCAGACCGGCATGAGGTTGGGAGAGATCCTCCTGAAAAACGGCAGATTGTCGGAATTTCAGCTGGTGGAGGCCCTGTCGAAGCAGCTCCACCTTCCGATGGTGTCCACCTCTAGATATCGTCCTATGCCGGAGGCCCTTCGGCTGATACCTCAGAACGCAGCGGAGAGGCTTCGTGTCATTCCTCTTACGATAACCGACGACGGAAAACTCATGATTGCCACAGCCGACCCCTTGGACCTGGTGGCGGCCGACGAGCTCAGGATGATATCAGGCAAGGAGATATCCTTCGGGCTCTGTCCTGTCTCCCAGATATTGAGGGATCTGAACAGGATATACTCGATACAGGAAACACTGGACGACGCCGAAATCGAGGTTGTGGATACCTCTAGCGAAGGCGGCGAGCTGGACCTCGGACTGTCGATAAAGAGCGGTGCGGCGGCCGACGACGCCCCTGTCATAAAAATCGTCAACAACATACTGGAACAGGGCGTAAGAGAGGGAGCCTCGGATATACATATAGAGCCGATGGAAAAGAGCACCCAGGTTCGTTTCCGCGTCGACGGACAGCTTTTCAATGCCCTGGACTTCTCCAGAGGACTTCATCCGGCGGTGACCTCCAGGATAAAGATAATGAGCAATATCGATATATCGGAGAAGAGAAAACCTCAGGATGGAAGGATATTGATAAGGGTGCTGGACAGAAAGGTGGATCTCCGAGTCTCCACCTTGCCCACTATCTACGGGGAGAAAACGGTCATAAGGGTACTGGACCAGAGCAACGCCATGGTTGGCCTGGAAAAACTCGGTTTCGACCAGGAGGATCGAGACAGGCTGGACCGGCTTCTCAAGGTCCCCTACGGGATAATCTTGGTGACCGGCCCCACCGGAAGCGGGAAGTCCACCACCCTGTACTCCTTTTTGGAGAGGATAAACAACCCGGACGTAAACATAGTGACTGTCGAAGACCCTGTGGAATACTCCATAAACGGCATAAGCCAGGTCCAGGTCAGCGAGAAGGCAGGGCGAACCTTCAGCTCCGTCCTAAGGGCCATCCTGAGGCAGGACCCGGACAAGATAATGGTCGGAGAGATAAGGGACGGAGAGACGGCGAACCTAGCCATAAGGGCTGCCTTGACGGGCCATCTGGTTCTGTCTACCTTGCACACCAACGATGCCACAAGTGCTCCCATTCGTCTGGAGGATATGGGGGTTCCCCCTTTTCTGGTGGCTTCATCTCTGACGGCGGTAATAGCTCAAAGACTGGTCCGGCGTCTTTGCGAGCACTGCAAGGAAAAATATGTCGTTCCGGACGTGCTCTGCTCAGAGCTCGGCATCCCGCAAGGATCGGAGATCTACCGCCCTCAGGGATGTGACGCCTGTCGAGGTACCGGATATTCCGGCAGGACATCTCTGTTCGAGATAATGGAACTGGACGATTCGATTAAGGACATGATCATAGAGAAGGAGACCGCTTCGGCCATAAGGGCCTACGTGGTGGATAACGGCATGAGAACCCTTCGTAGGGCCGGTATCTCCAAGATGTTGGATGGCGTTACCAGCATGGAAGAGATCATGAACGTCACCATCTAGGAGGATTAGTCATGTCTTTGTCCGTGAGGGTCCATAACCTGCTGGGAGAGGTTGTAAAGAAGAGGTCCAGCGATTTACATCTCAGTGTGGGAAACAGCCCTATCATGAGAATAGACGGATGTCTGGTAAGAATCTCCAATGTAGGTGTAATAGACGACGGAGATATGGAGACGGTATTGACTGACATTCTTTCCGAGAAGCAACGAGAGAGTTTTCTGGAAAAAAAAGAGATAGACTTCGGATTTTCCTTCCGACGTGGAGATATAGAGGCCCGATTCAGGGGTAACTGTTTCTACGAGCTGGGCAATCCCGCTATGGCTCTCAGGCTTATCCCTACGGACATAAGGACATTGGATCAACTCCTGTTGCCTCAAGCTCTCGTGTCGCTATGTGAGCAAAAAAGAGGATTGATGTTGGTCACAGGGCCCACTGGACACGGGAAAAGCACCACACTGGCGGCTTGCATCCAGCACATAAACTTGACCCGAAAGGAGCATATCATAACCATAGAGGATCCTGTAGAATATCTGTACAGGTCGGAAAACTCCGTCGTCCACCAAAGAGAGGTCGGTTCCGACACAGGGTCTTTTGCCGAGGCTCTCAAAAGAGCCCTCAGACAGGACCCCGACGTCATCCTCATAGGGGAGATGCGGGATCTCGAGACCATAGGGGCGGCCATAACGGCAGCCGAGACGGGCCATCTTGTCTTCGCCACCCTCCATACCAGGGATGCCTCTCAGTCCATCGACAGAATCATAGATGTTTTCCCTCCTCATCAACAGCAGCAGATAAGGCTTCAGCTTGCTTCCTCCCTGATAGGGATCTGTTCTCAGCAGCTTATACCCATGCCGGGGGGCGGTCGAGTGGTGGCCACCGAACTGCTCAGGGTCAACCCGGCGGTGAGAAACTGCATCAGAGAGGGAAAGACGGGGCAGATCAAGACCATAATGCAGACCGGCTCGGAGGTGGGAATGCATTCCATGGAGCAGGATCTGTCTCGGTTGGTGTTAAAGGGCATGTTGACCTTCGAGCAGGCCGGAACCTACGCCTACGACCGCAAGGATTTTGAGCGCCTCGTATTCGAGGCCGACGATCTTGGATAAGGCAGGTGATTGGCCGTGAAATATCGCTATAAGGCGAGGACCTCTAAAGGTAAGATAGAGGAAGGGGTTCTGGAAGCTCAGGAGACCCGTGCGGTGGTTGCCCAGCTGCGCAAGATGGACATGCTTCCCATATCTATAGAGGAGGACAGGAAGGCTAAAAAGGAACGGCCCGGAGAGGGGACGACTCGATCCGGTTCGTCCGAGGGAATCATAGCTCGTCTGCGGAGGATCGGGACCGTTCCGGTGAAGGATAAGGCCGTGTTTTTCCGGCAGCTTGCGACAATGGTTAAGGCCGGCGTAAGTCTCGGTGCCTCTCTGGACATACTATCGGAACAGACTAAGAATAAAATTCTGGGAAACGGTATAGTAAGAGTAAAGAAGATGGTCGACGGAGGAAACTCTCTGAGTCAATCCATGGGCAGGCAGTCGGTCTTTCCCCCTATGTCCATATCCATAATACAGGCGGGAGAGGAAGGCGGCTCGCTGGACGTCAGCCTGGAGAGGGTGGCGGACTTCATGGAGCGCCAGGATGCCCTGAAGAAGAAGATAGTCTCGGCCGTCACCTATCCTGCTGTAGTCATGGCCTTTTCCCTTTTCGTTCTCTACCTGTTGATTACGGTGGTGATGCCCAAGTTCGCCACGGTATTCTCGAACCTCAATATAGAGCTGCCCTGGGCAACCAGGACGATGTTCTCCTTCGGTCTCTGGATGGCGTCCAACTGGGTGATCTTCATGGTGTCGGTGGTTCTGTTTGTCTCGGCTATAATCTTTATGGCGAGGTGGCGTTCAACCAAGCCCTTTATGGACAGACTGAAGCTCAAACTGCCTATCTTCGGAGATCTGGTCTTCAGGGCGGGGATGGCCAGATCCACCAGGACTCTGGCGTCCTTGACCCACTCGGGAATACCGATACTTCAGGCTCTGGACATGACATCTCGGATTGCCGGAAACGTGGTGTTCGAGAGGGCTTTCAAATATCTGGAACAGGCGGCCAGAAAGGGAGCCGGGCTTGGCGACAGTGCGAGAAACGTCAAACTATTCCCTCCGATGGTGGCCCATATGCTACGGGTGGGTGAGGAGACCGGCCAGGTGGACGAGATGCTCAACAAGGTGGCCGACTGGTTCGAGCTCGAGCTGGACGAGAAGATAAAAAGGCTGACGTCCATATTGGAACCTCTTTTGATAGTGTTCGTAGGAGGAATAGTCGCTTTGGTGGCTCTCGCCATATTCTCGCCCATAGTTACGGCCATTCAGGAAATGTTGTAGCGATGAATGGCGTCATGTGTTCTTGTCGTGTTATATTCGGTTTATAGTCGAAAGGATAAAATAAATGGGAGGTATGAAAATATGAACGTTAACACAAGGCTTAAGAAAATGAGAAAGTCAAGAGGATTCACCCTGGTCGAGCTGCTGATAGTTATCATAATCATAGGTATATTGGCCGGTGGTATGTTGCTGGTAGCCGGTGGAGGAACAGACAAGGCCAACGCCACCAAGATAGTCAGCGACCTGAGGACGTTGAAATCCGCCGCTTTGATGTATTATGCGGATAACAACGGTTGGCCAAACGATGTGGACGATTATTCTAGCTATATAGACAGAGAGATCAGTAGTGATAGTTTTGTAGTTTTTACTACCTCTGGTGATTGGATAGGGTATAAAGGTACGTTGCTGGATGAAGGAGATGTCAAGGGTAAGTTGGCTGCTGTAGCGGAAGACTCTGGATTGTATGCCGGAGAAGATGATAAGCCTACTATCCCAAAGGTTAAGTATACTGGGGGTGAAGGTGGCGTTTGGATGATCATACGTTAACCTTAACTCTATATGTCCCGTAGCGCTTTCTCCCTCGTAGAGACACTTATAGCCATGCTCATACTCTCCATCGCCTTGGTGGGTTTGGCGGCGGTTCCCGTCGCCACCACTAGGCTGATGGTGCATGGAGTGGAGAGGGAGAGGGCGATTTCCGTAGCGATGACCAAGCTGGAGGAGGTGGAGGGGGTTCCTCTGGACTCCTCCGCTCCCGGCTGGGTTAGATCCTCCGGTACAGATCGTGATTTTGACTGGACTCGAACCGTCTCCACCTCCGGATCGGATCTCTGGACGGTGACGGTAAAGGTGGACTGGTCCGGAGTATCCGGGAATGGAACTCTATCCCTGTCCAGGGATTACGGGCCTTTTTCTGCCAGAAGAGGTAAAAGATGATTTGCTCTGCTGAAACAGCATCGCAAAATAGACGGGCCTTCACTTTAGTGGAGGTCTTGATCGCTTTGGTTATAACGTCGCTTATCATGGGTGCTTCGGTAACACTTCTATATACCTTTTTGAGAAATTACGAAGAGTCTTCGGAGTACACTATGGCCCTTCAGCGAGGTCAGCTTGTAATGGCCTATCTTGAACCGGTAATCCTCTCCGCCGGATTGGGGTTACCGTCGAATCCTGACGATTTTTCTCATTGTGTAGAAGACGGGGGACTTTTGAAAGCTTGGGGAGAGCCTGTATCGATCGTTGATGAAGGCAGTAAGATAAGGTTGATTTATTCTGTAGTTCTGAATGCTGTAACGGCTGATATGACGGATTTTTCTCCCGGTGCTTCCATATCGGTTCCCTTGACTGGCAGTACTTCTGATATAGGTATGGAGAACGCCTATTCAGGCCTTGATGGTAAAAAATGGATATCTTTTTTGTCTGTGGGGAGTCCTTCCGTTACGAACTCGACGACGTCTCCTCTATCAGTGGAGTTTAAGGGAAAAAAGGCTGTTACATCTGCTCAATACGATCCTCTTCTTCTGATAAGGACTATGGTTGCATATGTTTCAGGAGGAGTCTTTTACATAAAAGATAATAACGGTTCTACTCTGCCGGCTGTGAAGGGAGTTCTCAAGGTTTATTTCGAAGAACTTCCAGGCGATGTGATTAAAGTGAGTGTCCTGACAAGAGGAGATGTTAAGGGAGCTTCTCCTATTTCACAGAACAATATTTCTTGGCCAGATTCCAATGATATGCCTACTTCGGACGATTACAGATACAGACTGGCACTGTCGTCCTCTCTTTGGAGGGTGAGAAATAGATGAGGCGAGCTGGATTTTCTCTTGTTTTGGTATTGATAGTCCTAACCGTAGGTTCGGCCTTTGTCTTTACCGCTTTTTATTTAGTGGAGAATTTTCACATGAATTCTTCGATGTCGATCAGAAGGATGAAGTTATATAGTATGGCCGTCTCCGAAATGGAGAGTATGAAGGCTTGGTTAGAGACTGAGCTTGAAGAGTCTCCTTTCCCTTTGATGAAGTATCACGGCGTGTACTTTGCTTCCTGGGACGAGGATCCCGACGACGAAATGCCTTTCGATGTCCTCATCGCAAGGGTCGGTGGTTCTGCAATGGTTCGTGATAGATCTGCAAATGGATTGAATGCCAGAACGATAGTTTACGATCTTGTGTATAAAAATAACGGTCTCGGGTATCAAAACGGTCTACCCTCTCGACGTTCGAGTAAGTTGGATTCATCTTCGGAGGGGATGTCGGAGAGAGAGGAGAACTACGGCCAGAGTGGGGAAGAATTGTTGATTTATCTCGTCAGAACCACGGTAAAGGACGATCAGGGTGGCTCCATAACATTGGAACAGACGGTGGAACGGAAGGTAGATGGAGGTTCCGAATGATCAAGAAAAAAACTTTCAAATGTAAATATCCGGCTTTATATCTGGTTCTTTTACTTATTGCGCTTTTTTCATGTACCATAGCTATGGCGAACGACCTTCCCAGCGTCTTCAAGCCCGTTCCGGAGGAATATTCCACCCCCGTCCCTCCTAACGTTCTTTTGCTCATAGATACAAGCGGTTCAATGCTGTTCGATCTCGAGGGGGATACCACTCATGGTGACGGAAGCAAACCCTTTAAAAATCAAGCTTACTACGGAGATGACACCGACTCCAGTAACAACGATCCCGACGATGGCTCTCTATCCTATTATCCTCCCGTAACCTATCTGTCCGACGAAGAGGTGTCCGATCTTCGATATGACACCCTTCTTGGCCTTATGGGACGAAAGGGGCATCGCTACCTACATCCTAACGACAGCAGGATGTACATATTGAAAAAGGTCCTCTGGTCCATCTTCACAGACCCCTCCATGGTGGAGGGCTTGAAGATAGGTTTATGTACCTATCATCAAAGAGAGAAATATGGTGTTCCGGGAAGTGGATATGTTTCCTATGAGTTCCCCTCTTACGCCTGGTTGGGGTGGTACTGGAAAAGACAAAAGCTCTCCTGGCAGCCTACAGGTGAAAACAAGGCAGTTAAGAGACTGAGCTTGGATGTAATAGATCCTTTCTTCTATGCCCCTTCGAGCTTTTCCGGTGGTGTGCCGGACGATAAACTGGGGACGAGCCACTGGTACGATCTTTTAGCTCTGATAGACGGAGTGGAGACCTCCAAAAACGACGAGTTGAGGGCTGTCGGTGCTACTCCTCTAGAGAAATCCATTTATTCCAAAGGTGCTAGGGATTGTGCTTACGAGTTCATCAAGGAGGAGATAGACTATCCCTGTCAGGATAACTGGCTAATAGTCCTCACCGACGGTGAGGACTCTAGCTCTGATGCTGATCCCCCTGCTGCGGTCAAAAAACTCTATGAGGCCAACCTAGATGACACCTGGCCGAAACCATATGGGAAAAAAGCTCAGCCAGTCAGGACCTTCGTGATCGGTTTGGTCGATTCCCAGTCTGATACACTAGACGCGATGGCTGACGAGGGACGGGCCTGGGAGGTGGACGAGAGCATAAAGAAGACCGCCTACTACGCTACAGATACTGAGTCTCTTTTAGAGGCTTTTAGAACTATCTTTAGAACCATACAGAAAAACCGGTCTTCCTCCGCTCCTCCGAAAATAGAGAAGAACCTTAGCGAAGAGGGGAACATCATATATGCTGCCTCTTTTATCCCAAAGTCCGATGGAGCATGGCCCGGATACATATATAAGAAAAAACTCACCTCTTCTGGTGGGTATAAAACTCTTTGGGAAGGTTCCGATAGAATTGATGGATGGGACAGAAGAGATATCTATCATGCTCCGTGGTACGATTTTTCCGGGCCATACCTGAGAGGAAGCAATCTTAGAGGTTTTCCCACCAGTGGAGCCCTTGCTTCGACCGTAGCCCTTCATTCCGGAGTGACACGATCTTTGTCTGATAATTTCGTCCGGTGGATAAGAGGGGGACTCTGGGGAGGTTCCGGCAATAGGGTCAACCCGATGTTGGATCTGTACAGAGGAGATATTTTAGTTATGGGAAAGCCACCGGGAGTCAGATCCGATCCTGATTTCAGATCTTTTTCCTATGATAATAGATTAAGGGACAAAGTAGTTTTCTCTCAAGGTAACGGAGGTCTTCTTCAGGTTTTTGACGATAAAACGGGGGATGAGATCTTGGGGTTTATCCCCCCCAATGTCCTTCATAAAGCACGTATAGCCGGATTAATAGACAACTCCGTAGAACCGGAGATGGGCAGTTCCAAATATCTATTGGCTGGACCTCTTGTGATTGAGGACGTTAAAATCAAGACGCCTTATGGAAGCTACGATGAAAGATATCGAACTATATTGTTAGGAGCTCTTGGATATGGTGGCACAGGCATTTATGCTTTAGACGTTACGGATCCTGAAAAGCCTCTTTTTCTTTGGGCTAGAGACAGCGTCGTTTATTCGGACAATCTGTTTGTATCGGAAAATAACGGTCTTCTTTGGGGTTACTCCGTTGACGGATCCTCTTTTACTTCAGGGGATAAGGCGGCGCCTCGTCTGAGACGGGTAATAGGACGTCCCTTTATCGGATGGATAGACGATGGATGGGATCGAAAATGGCTGGCAATATTTGGTGGTGGAGCCGGAAAAACCGTGAAAGCCTCTGACGGGTCCGTCTCTTTTCAGCACGATGGAGATTTTGGAGGCAGGGCTATCTATGCGTTAGATGTTTCCGACGGTTCGGTATTTAAATCCGTTACGGACGAAAAAATGGGGCAAATTGTAGCTGATATCGCTGTGGCCAAAGGCGACGGCAGGCCCAATTATCTGCGGATATCCCGCTCTTATGTTGGCGATAGCTACGGGCAGGTTTGGAGGCTTAACTGGGAAGGAGTATATCCTGATAGCTGGACTCTAGATGCTATAGGAGATTTTTCTGGCGATGAGGTTCTTCCTCCTTTAGTTCATAGGCTTGATTTGTCCATGAAAGGGGATCAGAGGTGGATTTTTGCATCTACGGGCGATCCTTATGATCTTATTCCTAGGACGAGCATGAGCTCAACTCACAATTGTCTTTTAGGGTTTAAAGAGCCCAAAGATAGTAAGGTTACCAGGGAGGATTTAAAAAAACTAGTATTGAAAGAGGATTGTTTAGACGAGGCAGAGGATTATGAAGGATGGATAGTCAACCTAAGTGAAGGAGAGTATTCAACGACTCCTCCTGTTATCTACAAGGGAAATTTCTTCGGTAGTACGTATGTCTCTTCAAACGAGAATCCCTGCGAACAGGGTATTTCTAGGCTTTACGTGTTTGGTGCTTTTAACGGTCTGGGAGCTTTTTCTGATGATTTTAGGTATATATCCTTGCCTGGGATTAAAATAACGGGGATGGTTGTAAAAAATGACAAGGTAGTTATGGGGATTTTAAATCCTATGGGAAAAAAAGTAGAGGATCTCGGTTTTCCTGAAGATCTAAAAGCTAGGATGGATCCTGAAGGTGCGGTCATTTCGATGGATATACCGGAAGGAGCAGGAGGAACTCCTGCCGACGATGGAATTATGCGTTCTGGCTATTGGAGAAGAGTTTGGTAGTCTTGAGGTTATGTGAACACGAAAAGTAGGCTTTTGTGGGTGGAATTCTTTAAAGAGGCTAGCTATGGAGGTTTTTTATGGCTCTATGGAATAGGAAGAAGAGCAAAGACGGTTTTGCCGGTTTGGCCATAATGTCCAACGGTATATACTACCTTGAGCTGCTTCGTTCCGATACGGACCTTGCCGTCAACAGATATGAATTCGTCAGCTACTCTCACGGTGCGGTCAAACAGGATTCTCTCGTCGATCAGGAGGAAGCCGTCAGGGCAATAGGTGAGCTTTCCGACAGGATCGGAGGTTTCGGTTTCGACGTAGCCCTTGGGATCCCATCCAGGGACGTCATGATAAAAAACGTGGAGTTTCCTGACATGGACCTGGAAATGGCCAAGGATGCGTTGCACTGGAATTTCGACAAAAACTTTCCGTACGATGCCTCTGAAGCTCTTTACGATGCCGATGTGATAGAGCTTCCTGACGGAGGAAAACAGGATAGAGTTCACCTGGTCGTGGCGGCGGTGCGGAGATTCAAGATTCAGGGTTTTCTGGAAAGACTTCGAGGCGACGGAGTGCCTCTGTCGTCGATGGAGCCCAACAACGTAGCGGCCTTCAGGGCCATCAGTAGGGGAATGTCTATCTACGATCACGGTTATATCGTCTTGATAATCGCGGCGGAATCGTTACAGATGATGATAGGCTACAGAGAGAGCAGCCTGCTTTTTCGCTCGGTTCCCTTTCCCTCCGATTCGGTGATGTCCATGGAAGAGCTGTCCAACCGAGTGGTAAGCGAGATACAGGCTACGGGGAACTACGTAAGGACTCTTTTTAGAGGTATTAATCTTAGTACCGTTCTTTTGGCGGGAGACGTTTCCGTCAGAGAACATATCGTAGACAGACTCAAGACAGAGTTCGACTTTTCCGTGGATATAGTCGATCCCTGGTTGAGATGGGGCATAACCGGTGCTCCCGACGAAGCTGGAGAGGCCGATGTGGTGGTGGGTTTGGCAGCGAGGAATCTGATATGACAGTTAGATTGAACCTGCTTCCTGCGGAATTGCGCCCGGTGGATAAGTCCAACAGGGTAGATTTTATGAGGATTCTGGCCGCATCTTTTTCCGCAGCGGTAGTACTCGTCTGCGGCGGTGTGTTGGTCAGCGGTACTATGCGATCCCATACATTGAGGGTCAAACTGGATGAGGTGGAGAGCAGAAAAGAGGTGCTCTCGATCCAGTCGACCAACCTCATATCCGAGCTGAAACGGCTGAAGGACAGAGAGGCTCTTATGTCTGCTACCTTGAGCCTTCTGCACGGAGATGTTCCCTTGCTAGAGATCTTCAGACAGATAGAGCTTTCTCTGCCCGACGGGGTATGGCTTTCCTCCGTAAAGGCCGAGGCCGGAAGTCTTCATTTAAATGGTTTTTCCTACAACGAAAACGATGTGGTCCTGTTCGCAACTGGGTTGATAGATTCTCCTGTGATAGAGCAGGTAGGGTTCCCCAATACCAGGAGGGTCTCTCGAGAGGGCACGAGCTTGGTCGAATTTCGTCTGCTTTGTTCTATCTCAAAAAATATCCCCGATAAAGAGGTGTCGCCATGAGGGAAGACCGTTGGAGAAAGATCTTTGCCGCAGCGACTTTTGTTCTGCCCATCGCCTTTTTGTCGCTCGTTCTGGGAATGACCTCTCATGTTGAGAAGCTCCAAGGGAGATTGACTTCGGCTCAACAGGACCTCCGTATTCTGCAAAGGCAGGCTTTATCGGCGGAAAGGCGTATTTCCATGTACAAGGATATACTTGGCCCAATAGCCGATGCCTCTGCCATAAACGGACCTCAAAACAAGGTAGATCTGTTCTCGTTGGTCCAGAGACAGCTTACCGCCAACGGAATGCTCTCCAGGGTTATAGACGAGGCGTATCGAAAGGACGGTCCGGGAGATCAAGGGGTAAAGATAAGCTTCGAAGGCCCCTATCCCTCTTTCATAAAAACCCTGGCGGACTGGAGAAGACTCGACGTGGCGTTAAGGGTCAAGGATATAACGTTGGCTGGGTTTAAAGAGCAGCTTGTCCGAGGCGATATAGTCTTGGAGACGGTGGTTGGGAAGTGATGTCCTATGGCAGTTAAAGGCATGTGGTTGGACGGAGCCAAAGGATGGTTCGACGATCTTCTGGACGGCAAGGAGAGGTTTTATGTCGTAGGCCGTTGGATATGGCTCTCCTTGACCCTTTTGGCCCTGGGATGGAGCGGTGTCTGTTTCGTTCAGCTTTGGCAGGAGGCTAACCAGGAGCAAGCGGAAAAATACCTTTCTCCTATGGATCTTTCAAAGGAAAGGCAGAGCCTGGAGGCTTTGGTTTTTAGCTACAATTCAATTCAGGCAGAGAGAAAGGATAGCCTTCGTCTAGCCAACGATATCATACGGATAGGGAGAAATCCGATGGTTCGTATGGAGGCTCCTAAAAACGTACCGGTGGCCTCTACCGAGCCGTCCGTGGAGGACCTGGTCGACCTGCCTCCTCTGGTCATAGTTCGCGCCGTCATGGTGATGGGAAAGGATGCCTCCGCCGTGGTGGATATAGACGGGATAGGTAATGGCATGGTGGTCAGAAAGGGTACTACCTTCTCCGATAAAAAAGGCCGTTTCCTCTCCGTAGGGACCGATAAGCTGATCTTTCGTTGGAACGGAACTAACGTATCGGTTCCGGTTAATCTTTAGTCACATGGGAGGGCCGTCGACGTGAGAAATAAAACTATCGCATTTTTCGTTGTCCTATTCGCCTTTATCTTTGCGCCGGGACCTCTTTTTTCGGAGCCTCTTCCGCCGTCGGTTCTTTCCGGAATAATGCCTCAGCAGGTAGGGGCAGACAGGATGACCGTGACGATTCAGGGAATGAATCTTCCTCGTCCAGAGGTGATGAACCAGGACGGAGGGTTTGTAGACCTGATCTTTAAGGGGACCACTGTGCCCTCGTCCCGATGGGAGAGGCTCTACAATTTTCCTATCCTCTCCAAGGTGGAGATGGACCACGTAGAGGGCGGCCTAAGGGTCAGGTTCGTCACAGGAGAAAAGATAGCTCTTCACTCCGTAAAGGGAGATCCGCCATGTAACAGGATCTTGTTGGATTTCAGGACGGTCTCGTCTTTGAAGAGGGATGAGAGTGCCAAAAAGCTGAAGGAGCCCCGTAGGATACCCGTCGACGGCAGCGATCCGTTTCAGACCAATAGGAGAATCTCCGTCGATTTCCGTTCCGTGGATATACAGGACGTGTTCAGAATGCTGGCGGACATGATGAAGGTGAACATCGTTCTGGATCCATCGGTGGCGGAGATCCCCCCTCTCACCATGAGATTCGACGAGGCTCCCCTTAGAGAGGTCTTCGGCTATCTCATGAGGCTTTACGGCCTCAGCTACGCCAAGGTGGGAAAAACCTTGGTGATAGGCTCCCCAGAGGGTATATCCAAGGTAATGGGAGAGGAGAAGACCAGGGTCTACGACGTGGCCTATTCGGATGTAAAAACTCTTCCGGATATGCTGGGAGGGCTCACAACCATACCTAAGGAAAAGATCACGGTGGACGAGAGGTTGGGAAGGCTTTTCGTCAAGGGGTCTGAAAATCAGCTCTCCGATTTCGAGAGGGTGCTTCAGACCGTGGACGATCCGGGCAAGCAGGTCATGCTTCGTGCCAGGATAATAGAGATAAAAGACGAGGCCTCCGACGAGCTGGAGACGATGCTCAACGCCGTCTACAAGCATTGGTGGCTGAGCACCAGTTCCTCCGGAGCCGAGGGCGGCTATTCCTACGTGAAGGACCCCGACTCCTACAATCCTCCTACCGGAGAAGATCGACCTGGTGGCATAGAGTTTCCCGGCATAGAGATACCCGATATAGGAACGGGGGGTATTCGCCTTCTCGACACGGGCCTTAAGGCTCTGGTCACGGCCAACAAGGGCAAGGTGTTGGCCAACCCTTCGGTCATAACGGTCAGCGGTCAGAAGGCGTCTATAAAGTTGGTCGAAAACCTGAAGTACATATCCGCTAGAGACGATGCCGGGAACCCCACCTACAGCGACGAGGAGGTAGGTCCAAAGCTGGAGTTTACTCCGCTGGTCGGAAGGGACGGTGTCATCTCGGTGGAGCTTTCCATCGCTACGGGAGAGGTCATAGCCTGGAAGGAAGGCAACCAGGGAGAAGAATTTCCCCAGACCAGCGAGAGAGAGGTGGTTACCTCCATAAGGGTGAGGGACGGGGAGCCTTTCGTGGTCGGAGGGTTATTCAACGAGAGACACACGGAAAACACCACCAAGATCCCTATACTGGGGGATATCCCTCTGTTGGGAGAGTTCTTCAAGTCCAAGAGCAAGACGGACGACAGAACTGAGGTCGTCATGGTGGTGATTCCCTATATATTGAACGTAACAGACGGCCCTATAGAGCGATGGGACCTTTGATCCCTTCGCCATAGGGATAATCGACGTTGACAGGTACGGTCATAAGTCCGTATTATTGTGCTATTCGAGACGCGACACGAACTAGGAGGTTCATAGATGGCACAGGTAGTGGATACAAGCAAGTTTTACCCCGGCATCAAGATAGTGTGGCAGGAAGGAATGTGGGAGGTCGTAGAGTTTCAGCACCACAAGATGGGAAGAGGCGGAGCGGTCGTAAAGACCAAGTTGAGAAACCTCGATACCGGATCCATCATAGAGAATGCTTTCCGCTCCGGAGAGAAATTCGACAGGATCGTCTTCGAGGAGAAGCCCGCTCAGTTTCTATACCAGGACGGAGATAGCTATGTCTTTATGGACATGGTAAGCTACGATCAGATCTATCTTTCCACCGAGGTGCTGGGCAAGGCCATCAAATACCTGACGGACAATATCGAGGTTACCCTGGAGATGTACGGAGAGAGGATCATGGGAATAGAGCTGCCTAACAGCGTGACCCTGAAGATCATAGAGACGTCTCCTAACTTCAAGGGAGATACCGCCTCCGGCGGAGGAAAGCCCGCGACCACCGAGACGGGGCTTACCGTGACTGTGCCGATGTTCGTGGAGGTCGGAGAGGATATAGTGGTAGATACCAGGACGGGGGCTTATCTGGAACGCGCCAAGAAGTAGGTCCTCTATCGTTGTCTGAGGAGGTTCGGGATGAGTGCGAGGGAGAAGATAGCCTATATTAAGGGATTGCTCGATGCGGGAACGCCGAGGGACGATTTTGAAATGGCCCTGTACGGTGCTATCGTCGAGGCCCTCGACGCCGTAGTGGACGACATGGATCGGCAGGATGAATCCTTGGTGGCCTTAACGGAAGAACTGATGGATCTTTCCGATTACTGCGATGGGCTGGGTGAGGATCTGGACGCCATCGAGGAAGGATGGTTGGGCGAGCGGGTCTTGGACCAAGAGGACGTCCTCATCGCGGAGGGAGACGAACCGGAGGGGGTCGACCTCTATCGGCCGATACTTTGTCCCTATTGTTCCACCATGTTCTACTACAGACCGGACCTATGCGATGAAAACGATACAGCCCAATGTCCCAACTGCAGGAGGACCTTTGCGCCTTCCGAGGTCGAGCTCGAGGAGGAATGATTGACCCATGGATGATATGAATCACACTGTGGTCGAGACGGAAAAAACTGAGATCGTCGATGTAGAGAGCGCCGTCGCCGAGGCGGAGAGCGAGCTTTCGGGAGACGTGGCCGGGAAGGTCCATATATCCGAGGATGTCATAACGGAGCTTGCCAGACAGGCTCTTCAGAAGGTTAACGGCATTCAACCGGCAAGCTCCGGAATCGCTTCGAAGCTCGGACTGGGACGAAAGGTGACCGAGGGAGTAAAGGTCTACGTTGACGAGGGAGAGAATCCGTCCATCTCGGTCGACGCTTTTCTCATGGTGAAATACGGTCTTCGAATTCCCGACTTGGCCTGGGATGTCCAGGAGACAGTGAAAAACGAGTTGGAAGGGATGACTGGTTACGCCGTCAACTACGTCAACATATACGTTCAAGGAGTGTACTTCGACGAACCGAAGGTCGACGAGTCCTCAGGGGAAGTCGTCGAACCGACCGAGTCTACGGAAGAGGAACCCCGAGATGATAACGAGGCGATAGACGAGCGTTCCGAGACGCAATCAAAGGACCAGGAATAGCTTGAGGGTCGGCTCGAGTTCGAGTCGGCCTTTTTTGATTTAGGAGGCCACCGTGTACGTAAAGTGGATGGACAACGGTCGAGGTAGAATCTGGCTTTCTACGTTAGGGTTGAAGGCTTTCGTGGAGAGCTATCTTCCCGAAGGCGTCAGCTGTAGAGATATTGAGTTTTTAGGAGAGAAAAATCAGATTTTTCTCTCCCTGGTCTTGAGCGATACCACGTTGTATCTGGATAAGCTGTCGACGTCGGAGGAGCTGACGGAACGTCTCGAGGCTCTCGGGCTCGATGCAGTTGTCTCGTGGAAGCACGTCTCCGACGTGGAGGGCGAGAACGGTCCGGGGTTGACGGAACGGCCTTACTTCTGGGGCATAATTGGCGCCGTTATGGCGGCCCTTTTGAAGCTTGGACTTAAGGGAACCCTGGAATGTCTTCTGGCAGGCGCCGTTTTTTACGGATTTGTTTTTTTCTTTCGTTCCGATAAGGGGCAGCATTGGACCTCTCGGATCGCCAGGTTTTTCAAGGAGATGATGGATTGAAGGTCGGACGAGGTCATTATAAAAAACATCGGGCCCGGGAGGTGGCTCTTCAGCTTCTTTATTCCATGGACGTGACCAAAAAACACGATGCCGAGAAAGCGTTGAACGATTTTTCCTTCGAGGACGAGATCGATGTCGAAACGGGCGTCAGAGCCCTCGTCTTGGGGGTCATGGATCATCTGGGAGAGATAGACAACCTCATAAACGTCAACGTCGTGGGGTGGAGAGGGGACCGTATGGTCGCAGTAGACCGCGCGGCCATACGGTTGGCCGTATACGAAGGCCTGATAGCCCGTGTCGTCCCTGTCCCGGTAGCCATATCCGAGGCAGTTGAGCTGGTCAAGGTCTTCGGTACCGACGAATCCGGCAGGTTCGTGAACGGAGCCCTGGCCAGGATAGTCCGCGCCATGCCGGAAGACGATGAGTGAGGCCGTATCCAACAAGGGGATCCTCTCGGTAGACGACCTGTCCTTTAGGATAAAAGAGGCGATAGAGAGTTACCCGGGAATGGGTAAAATAGCGGTCCATGGCGAGATCGTAGACTTGAAACGACACAGCAGCGGTCATTGCTACTTCACCCTCTCCGGGCGAGAGAGCCGTATAGCCGGGGTCCTCTTCAGGTCCGACGCCGCCGGGGTCGTCAAATGGCCTCGTCCCGGTGACGAGGTCGTCGTCGGTGGGCGGGTGTCCTCCTATCCTCAGAGAGGAATATACCAGTTGTACGCCAGGAGGCTTTTCCCCTTGGGTAAAGGGGCCATCTCGAGGGCGAAGGAAGAGCTCAGGGCGAAGCTCTCCAAGGAAGGGATTTTCGCTCCTGAGAGGAAAAGGCCTATCCCTCCCTACCCGGAGAGGGTACTGTGTATAACCTCCGCCACCGGAGCGGCCTTCAGGGACGTGGTAAAGGTTATGGGGACCAGAAATCCGTCGGTGGAATTGGTCCTCATTCCCGCTACCGTACAGGGAGTCGACGGTCCGGACGAGATCGCCGAGGCCTTTGCGAAGGTGCCGTCTTTTTTGCCTGCCGATGCCGTGTTGCTCGTCAGAGGTGGAGGGAGCAGAGGAGACCTCAATCCTTTCGACGACGAGACGGTGGTGAGGTCCATCTCCTCTTGTCCCGTTCCGGTCGTAGTGGGAGTAGGGCATCAGGTCGACTTCACACTGTCCGACATGGCGGCGGACATGCGTTGTGCCACTCCCTCGGAGGCCGCAGAGGCGGTCGTCCCCGACAGGACCTATCTCTACAGCCTTCTTTCCAACGGCAAAAACCGTCTTAAAAAGGCGATGGAGAGGGAGATCGATAGACTCGCCACCCGTGTGGTCGACAGGGAGACCCTCCTGACTCGACTGGTGGCGGGAGATATCGATCGTCTTAAAAAGGACGTCGATGGCCTGTCTCGTAGAGCCGTGTCCGCGACGGAAAAGACGGTCGTTAGCGAGATCGGGAGGCTTGCAGGGCTTTCGGCGGCTTTGGACGGGGCCTCCCCCCTGAGGATTCTGGGAAAAGGTTACGTTTCCTGTCGAGACGAAACCGGTACTCCCGTCTCTTCGGTAAAGTCCATGGCTCCCGGTAAAAAGATATCCCTCGACTTTCTGGACGGGAGAGCCTACTGTCGAGTGGAGTCGTCGTGTGTTTTGAAAAGGAGCTGATTGGATGGTCCCCGATACGTTGAAATGGAACGAAGGGGAGCTCTCCCTTTTGGACCAGACGAAACTTCCCTGGGAGGTTTCCTTTGTCCGTTGTAAAACCTGCGAAGAGGTCGCCTCCGCCATAAAGTCCATGGTAGTGCGAGGTGCTCCTGCCATCGGGGTAGCGGCAGCCTACGGCATGGCTTTGGCCCGTCTGGCCGGAGAGGACATGCTGGAGGCCAGATTTCTTTTGATGTCAACTCGCCCCACGGCGGTAAACCTTCGCTGGGCCCTAGAGAGAATGGACAGGGTAGTCGGAGCCTCTCCTGTTGCTGTCGTCGATGAGGCAGTGGCGATACACAGGGAAGATCTAAATATAAACAAGGCCATCGGGGAAAACGGAGCCAACCTCATACCGGACGGGGCTAATGTCGTCACCCACTGCAACGCCGGAGCCATCGCTACAGCAGGCTGGGGAACCGCTCTCGGCGTTCTCAGATCTTGCGTGCGTTCCGGCAAGAGAATTCGGGTATACGCCGACGAGACCCGTCCTAGGCTTCAGGGAGGACGTCTTACCGCCTGGGAGCTTAGGGAGGACGGGATAGACGTCACGGTCATGACCGATGGAATGGCGGCCTGGCTGATGAAAAGAGAGAAAATAGGCGCCGTCCTGGTCGGAGCGGATCGGATAGCGATGAACGGCGATACCGCCAACAAGATAGGTACCTACGGACTTTCCATTGTCGCGAAGGCCCACGGGGTGCCTTTTTACGTAGCTGCCCCTATGAGTACCTTCGACGAAGGTCTTTCCGACGGAGATGGCATACCTATAGAGGAGCGAGACGGTTCGGAGATAAGATCTCCTTATAGTTCGAAACTCATACCGGATGATGTTCCGGTATGGAACCCAGGGTTCGACGTCACTCCATGCGAGAACGTGACCGCCATAGTTACGGAGATGGGGGTTCTCAGACCTCCCTACATCGAATCCATAGCGGAGGCGATTGACCGCCGTCCAAAAGACGAGAGAGGATGTGCTGATAGATGAGGGATTTTTCCGTGGCCGACATGGATATGGCCCCTAAAGGCAAGCAGAAACTGGATTGGGCCTGGCAATATATGCCGGTCCTTTCGTCGTTGGAGAGGCGTTACTCCGGCGAGAGACCCTTCGACGGTGTGCGATTGGCCGCCTGTCTTCATCTAGAGGCTAAAACCGCCTGTCTGTTGAGGACCTTCGCTCGTTTGGGAGCAGAGATCTTCGCCGCTGGCAGCAACCCCCTTTCCACTCAGGACGATGTCTGCGCCGCCCTGGTCTCCGAGGGGGTGCACGTGTTTAGCCACAGAGGCATGGATCACGACAGCTACTTCGGTTATCTGAGAGACGTGTTGAGCAGCGATCCGGAGATAATAGTCGACGACGGAGCCGACCTAGTGGCGACCTTGTTGGACGAGAGGAAGGACCTTATCGGAAAGGTCAAAGGCGGTTCGGAGGAGACCACCTCGGGGGTCAAGAGGCTCAAGGCTATGGAGAGACAGGGAATTCTCCCCTTTCCGATGATCTCCGTCAACGATGCGGACAGCAAGTACCTTTTCGACAACCGCTACGGCACCGGTCAGTCCGTGTGGGACGGGGTGATGAGGACCACCAACAGCCTCATAGCCGGCAAGGTCGTGGTGGTCGCAGGCTACGGATGGTGTGGCAGAGGGGTCGCCATGAGGGCAAAGGCCCTGGGTGCCAGGGTGGTCGTGACCGAGATAAACCCTCACAGGGCGTTCGAGGCCCTTATGGACGGCCACGAGGTAATGACCATGGATTCCGCCGCTCCCCTGGGAGATATCTTCCTCACCTTGACCGGCAACCTGGACGTCATAAACGCCAGGCACATGGATAAGATGAAAGATGGAGTCATACTGGGCAACGCAGGACATTTCGATGTGGAGATATCAAAGTCCGATCTGACCTCGATAGCCTCCAGTGTCTCCGAGGTCAGACCCAACGTTACCTGCTATAGGACGAAGGATGGCCGGAATATCTACCTCCTGGGGGAGGGACGCCTGGTTAACCTGGCGGCGGGAGACGGACATCCCATAGAGATAATGGATCTCAGCTTCGCCTTGCAGCTTCTGTCCGCCCTCCATATTCAAAGGAGCCACGGGGACATGGAGTCCAGACTTTATCCGGTTCCGGAGGACATCGACCGTCTGGTCGTATCCACCAAGCTGGAGTCCCTGGGAGTCTCTTTGGACGAGCTTTCAGAGTCTCAGAAGGCCTATATGGTGGACTGGAGGGAGTGAGTTCATGACGATGCTTCTGAAGGACGTGATGTTTCTCGACGGATCGATGGATTCTGCGAGGTCCGGCGATATCCTGATCGAGGACGGAAAAATATCATCGGTCGAGAAGGCAGGAAGCCTGATCGGAGACGATGTGGTGGACGGCAAGGGACGGATGGCGGTGCTACCCGGTTTCGTGAACTGTCATACCCATGCCGCCATGAGCCTTCTGAGGGGGTTGGGAGAGGAGAGGCCTCTAAAAGAGTGGCTGGAAGAACAAATCTGGCCGGTCGAGGCTAACCTCAACCCGGAGAGAATATACTGGGGAACCCGATCCGCCCTCATGGAGATGGCCTCTTCCGGTACCACCTGTTTCGGCGATATGTACTTCGAAATGGACAAAGTGGCAGAAGCCGCCAAGGCATGCGGTATGAGGGCAGGGATCTGCCGCGGCATAGTCGGAGACGACGAATCCAAAATAGAGGAATCGCTTGCTCTGGCCGATAGATATAAAGATGATCCCATGGTAACGGTGCAGATGGGCCCCCATGCTCCCTATACGGTACCATTAGACGCCATGAAGAAGATAGCCTCCTCCGCCAAGGATAATGGTATGTCCGTACACCTTCACTATCTCGAGGCGGAATGGGAGCTGGGATACCTGAAGGACGAGTTTGGAACAGGTGCCATGGAATATCTGGAGAAGACCGGACTGTGCGACGTTTCTGGACTCATACTGGCTCACTGTGTCTGGTTTCCAGAGGACGGGCTCTCCGATCTTTCGAGGGTACCGGCCACGGTGGTACACAATCCTGGCAGCAATCTGAAGCTCGGCAGCGGGGTGGCTCCAGTCAGCTCTATGCTCTCCAAAGGTGTTTCGGTGGCCTTGGGCACCGACGGAGCCGCCAGCAACAACCGTCTCGATATGTGGGGCGAGCTGAGAACCGCGACGTTGATCCATAAGGGGGTCTTGAGAGATCCGTCCATCGTGACCGCTAAGGAGATACTGGACGGGGCCACCTACAAGGGCTATCGAGCTCTGGGGTTCGAGAAAGCCGGACTGATCAGAGAGGGCTGGAAAGCCGACTTGGTCCTGGTCGATCTGGATGGCCCCAACTATATAGGGGTGAACGAGGATAACCTGGGGGTATTCCTGGTATATGCCGGTTCCTCCTCCGACGTGGCGGGAACCATGGTGGACGGTAGCTGGATCTACATAAACGGGGAATTTCCCGGACAGGACGAGGAAGAAGTCCTCTCCAACGCCCGTAAGGCACGGGCTGAACTGATACGCCGTTAGGGGTGACCGATAATAATGGAATGGAAAAGCGGTAAGGAGATCCGTCGACTGTTCGTCGATTTCTGGGTCTCCAAAGGTGCCAAACACTACGATAGCTTCTCCCTGGTTCCCGAGGATCCTACTCTGTTGTTCACCATAGCAGGTATGGTCCCCTTCAAGAAGTATTATCTCGGCATAGCCGAGCCGGATGTGGACAGTGCGGTAACCTCTCAGAAGTGTGTCCGCACTAATGATATAGACAACGTGGGACGTACCGCCAGGCATCATACCTTTTTTGAGATGCTCGGCAACTTCAGCTGGGGAGGGTACTTCAAGAAAGAGTCCATAACATGGGGGTGGGAGTTTCTCACCGAGGTCATCGGTCTAGATCCCGATCGTATGTACGCCACCATATACAAGGACGACGAGGAGGCCTTCGACGTCTGGAACAAGGACGTCGGACTTCCCGACAGCCGTATACTTCGTTTCGGCGAGGACGAGAACTTCTGGTTTATGGGACCTCAGGGGCCCTGCGGCCCCGACTCGGAGATCCTCTACGACCAGGGACCGGCCTTTTCCTGTGGGCCGGACTGCAAACCCGGTTGCGAGTGCGACAGGTATCTGGAGATATGGAATCACGTGTTCACTCAGTACGATCGCCAGGAGGATGGCTCTCTGCTTCCTCTGCCGAGGAAGAACATCGATACGGGAATGGGACTGGAGAGACTCACTTCCCTTGTCCAGGGGGTCAGCAACGATTTCGAGACCGATCTGTTCCGTCCCATAATGGACCACGTGTGCGACATGGCCGGTATAGGATATGGCGACGGTCTCCAGGGGGATATGGCGGCTAAGGTGATCTCGGACCACATAAGGGCGGTCTCCTTCATGATAGCCGACGGCATACTTCCCTCTAACGACGGACAGGGCTATGTTCTGCGCCGTCTGCTCAGAAGAGCCGCTCGTTACGGCAGGCTGATAGGGCTCAAGAAGGCCTTCCTGACCGACCTCATACCGAACGTCATGGATATAATGGCCGATCCCTACAGGGAGCTTCTGGACAACCGTCTCACCATAGAGCAGGTGGTGGCAGTGGAGGAAAAACGTTTCGGCCGGACCCTGGAGCAGGGCAGTGACCTCCTTCATCAGGAGATATCCTCGGTATTTGCCGGAGATGGAAGCATACTTCCCGGAGATGTGGCCTTCGAGCTTTACGATACTTACGGTTATCCTCTGGAGCTGACCAGGGAGATCTGCGAGGAAAAGGGGCTCTCCGTCGACGAGGACGGCTTCCGAAGGGAGATGGAGGTTCAAAGGGAGAGGGCTCGATCCTCCAGCAAACAGGCCAACTCCGTGATGACCGGAGATCTCTACGCCGAGTTGCTTTCTGAACATGGACCCACTCCCTTCTTGGGGTACGATTCCCTCGAGCTGGAGGCAGATCTGACAGTTCTGATGAAGGAAGGGAAGGTCGTCGACAGCGCCTCGACGGGAGATTCTGTTGAATTTCTGTTGTCACGAACTCCCTTCTACGCCGAGAGAGGCGGTCAGGTGGGAGACCAAGGCTTCGTCAAGGGCGACGGCTTCATTGTAGAGGTAGAGGACACAATTCACCCGGCGGGAGATCTCATAGTTCACAGAGGAATAGTCACCAGCGGAACCGTAAAATCTGGCTGCGAGGTTAGGGCCATGGTGGACAAGGACAGACGGGAGGCCATAACAAAAAACCACACCGCCACCCATCTTCTCCATGAATCTTTGATAAGGGTCCTTGGCGGGCACGTCAGACAGAACGGTTCTTTGGTATCCGACCGATTCCTCCGTTTCGACTACACTCATTTCGAACCTCTGAGCTCCGGCGAACTGGACGAGGTGGAGCTCATGGTGAACCAGGAGATACAGAACAACAAAACTATCAAGGTAGACGAGACCGATCTCGCAACCGCCAAGAACCTGGGGGCGAAGGCTCTTTTCGAGGAGAAGTACGGAGACAAGGTCAGAGTGGTCTCCATCTCTGAGTTTTCCTCCGAGCTCTGCGGAGGTGTCCATGTCTGCGCCACCGGAGAGATAGGTCTGTTCAAGATCATCAACGACGAGAGTATCGGATCGGGCATCAGGCGTATTACCGCCATGACCGGGATGAATGCTTTCAGAAATTACCAGAATATAACCGGAACCCTGAAAGAGCTTTCCTCAAATCTGGGGGTCCGACCAGCCAGGCTGATAGAGAAGATAAAGTCCATGGACGAGGAAAACAGGGAGCTTCAGAAAAAACTCCAGCGTTACACAATCCGTTCGGCTATGGACGATCTCAGGGAGAGCGTGGTCAAGACCGATATAGGGCAGGGAGTATCCCTTTACGTGGCCTCTATAGAAGGAGTTACCCCCGATCAACTTCGGGAGGTCGGAGACAGCATAAAGGATAAGGATACCGGATCGGTGACCCTGTTGATGTCCAGCGACGGAGATCGTACCCAGATGGTCTGTATGGTCGGTGGCGATGCCGTGGAGAAGGGGCTGCACGGAGGGAAGATAGTCAAGGAAGTGGCCGCATTGTTCGGTGGAAAAGGCGGCGGTAGGCCCACCATGGCCCAGGCTGGCGGCCCTAAAATCGACGATATGAAGGATATCCTCGATAAGGCAGTTGCCATAGTGAAAGGGTACGTAAAGTGACGAGAAGAATCGTGGCTTTGGATATGGGGACCGTCCGAATAGGGGTCGCCATGAGCGACCCCCTGGGATCTTTCGCCCAGGGGGTCGCGGTATGGGACGCCGAAGGAGACTGGCTCTCCGATTTGAGGGACCTCGTCACCTCTCGAGACGTATCCACCGTGGTGGTGGGGCTCCCCATAAGAGAGAACGGAACTAAGGGGCCTTCTGCCGAGAACGTGGAGGCCAAGACCGAGGCGGTAAGAGAGGCCTTTCCCGATTTGGAGATAGTCATGTGGGACGAGAGATACACCTCCACCATAGCCAACAGGGTGTTGATCGAGGGAGACGTGTCCAGAAAAAAAAGAAAGGGTCAGGTGGACAAGGTAGCCGCCACGGTGATATTGCAGGGATATCTGGATTCCCTGAGGAGGTAATATGTTGAAAAGCTTCACCTTGCCGGACGGAGTAAAGATGACTCCTATGTTGGAGCAATTTGTCCGGTGGAAAAACGAGTACCCCGAAGCTCTTCTTTTCTTTCGCATGGGAGATTTCTATGAGCTTTTTTTCGACGACGCCAAGGTGGCATCGGAGGTTCTCGATATAGCCTTGACCGCCAGAGACCAGGGCAAAAAGATCCCCATGGCCGGGATCCCTCACCATGCGTCGGAGAGTTATCTTGGAAAATTGATAAAAAAAGGCTATCACGTGGCCATCTGCGAACAGATGACCGAGCCGAATGGCCGTTCTCTGGTGGATCGTCAGGTTATAAGGCTGGTAACTCCCGGGACCTATCTCCCGGAAGAGGCCGGAAACGACGGACGGTTGGTCGCGGTTCGTAAGCTGGATCGGTACAGATGGGCGGTAGGATCGTTAGAACCGGGAACCGGTTTTTTGGAGGCTGGGGCGATGCCCTTGGACGAGGTTCGAGCTTTCCTGTCCGCCTACAGTGGATCGGAGATACTTCGCCCCAAGGGGAAGATCCCGGAGGAGATAGCTTCCCTTATCGAGAGTTCTCCTGTCGTCGAGCTGCCTGTAGAGGATTTCGATCCAGCCGGAGGGGCCAGATGGCTTCAACATAGATGGGGCCTGGCCTCCCTTCAGGGTTTCGGTTTTCAGGACGGTGCCCCGGAAATAGGGGTGGCTGCCGCGCTGCTTCGTTATCTGGAGGAGACTCAGTTCGGAGCTGCCAGGCACGTCTCGGGAATAGCCCCGGTGCTTTCCTCCCGATATCTACATCTCGATGTGACCACTCAAAGGAATCTCGAGCTTTTCGACGGTGACGGACCGTCCCTCTACGACATACTGAACCGATGCAAGACGGCCTGCGGAAGAAGGCGTCTGAGAGAGTGGATAACGAGGCCCTTGATGGACCCAGGGGAAATATCCCGCCGTCTAGACGTTCAGGAAACCCTACTTAATTTCTCGGATGAATTGAACGATCTGCAGAAGGGACTCGTGCATTGCAAGGATATAGAGAGATCTCTGGCTAGGCTGCATATGAGATCGGGAAACCCCAGGGACCTGGCGGCGATTAGGGATACATTATCCGCTCTTCCCTCCATAGAGATAGCTCTGAAAGGTGCGGGGTTGTCCCATCTTCTTCCCTGTAGCGACGATTTTCGTGACGTATCGGATCTTCTAGCCAGGGGAATTGAGGATAGTCCGTCCAGGGTTCTGGGAAACGGGAAAATAGTGAGAGACGGTTTCGACGATAAACTGGACGAATGGAGGGGCTTTGCCGAGAGAGGTCAGGAATGGCTGAACGATTTTACCCAGAGGGAGAGGGATCGGCTCTCCATCCCCAGGCTAAAGACGGGATATTCCAGGGTCTTCGGTTATTACTTGGAGATAGGGAAGGGATCTATGAGAGACGATCTCGAGCTTCCCGAGGATTACAGGAGGCGGCAGACCCTGGTTTCGGCGGAGCGCTACACCACGTCGGAGCTCCGCGATTTCGAGGAAAGAATGTCGAGATCGGAAGAGGAGGTTCGAAAGAGAGAGACCGAACTGTACGGTATGCTCTTGGAGAAAACTCTAGAGAAGACCGAAAAGCTTCAGTCTCTAGGCAGGGCGTTGGGTAATCTGGATGTCCTGGTCTCCCTTGCGGAGGTCTCCAGAGAGAGAGGATATATCAGACCTGATTTCAACGATGGTGGAGACATCTCGATAAGAGGAGGTCGCCATCCCGTGGTCGAGGCCGTACAGAAAGAGATCCCCTTTGTCCCGAACGACGTGGATATGAAGATGGACGGAAACAGGTTGGCCATAGTTACCGGGCCCAACATGGCGGGCAAGTCCACCTATCTCAGGATGACCGCCCTTCTCGTCATAATGGCTCAAATGGGGACCTATATACCGGCGGAATCGGCAGAGCTGGGGCTCTGCGACAGGGTTTTCACCAGACTGGGAGCCAGGGATGAACTGGCCTTCGGAAACAGTACCTTCATGGTCGAGATGGTCGAGACCGCCAACATACTGCACAACGTCACGGACAGAAGCCTGGTTATTTTAGACGAGGTGGGACGAGGAACGTCCACCTACGACGGCATGAGTATAGCCTGGGCCGTCCTGGAGTACCTTCAGGGCGCCTGTGGCCGCTGTCCCAAGGTTCTTTTCGCCACCCACTATCACGAACTTACCGCTCTGGAGAGGCGGATGCCCCACGTCTTCAACCTGAGGGTGGAGGTGGAGGAGCGTCCGGACGGGGTGACTTTTCTTCATAGGGTGATCCCCGGTCAAGCCGATAGATCCTACGGAGTCGAGGTGGCTCGGCTGGCAGGATTGCCCCGGGTGGTTCTGTGTCGGGCTCAGGAGCTTTTGGAACGTTTCGAGAAAAGATCGGACGATGGGGCGTCGGTTCCGGAGCCCTCCGTTCAGATGGAGTTTTTCGACCTGAAGGGAGACGCCATAATACAGGAACTAGCCTCTCTATCCCCGGACGAACTGACTCCTATTCAGGCTCTGGAAAAGGTCTACGAACTGCACGAGGAAGCCCGAAAGGCGGTGAAACCTTGACGATCCATAGACTGCCCCAAACAGTGGCCATGAGAATAGCGGCGGGAGAGGTCGTAGAAAGACCTATCTCTGTCGTCAAAGAGCTGATGGAGAACAGTCTCGACGCGGGGTCCTCCAGGATCTCCGTATCTGTGATCCAAGGCGGTCGCCTTTCCATCGTGGTCGAGGACGATGGCTGTGGCATTCCCCGAGAGGACCTGCCCCTGGCGGTGGAAAGACACGCCACCAGCAAGATATCCTCTATAGAGGATCTTGAGGCTATTGCGACCTTGGGTTACAGAGGAGAGGCTCTTGCCAGCGTAGCAGCGGTGAGCCGCCTGGACATAAGGAGCAGGACGAATCAAGAGGATAGTGGCGTCTGGCTCAGGATGGAGGGCGGGGGACCGCCCAAAGTGGACGAGCAGAACTGTCGCATAGGGACCAGGGTACAGGTGGACGATCTTTTCTTCAATCTTCCGGCGAGGCGCAAGTTTCTTAAAAGTGCCAGAGCGGAGCTCAGAAGAATAACCAAGGTAGTCCAGGAGTTCAGCGTCGCCTATCCCTCGGTTGCCTTTATATTGAGCAGCGACGGTAAAAAGATCTACGAGACACAGGGGGGCAGGGACAGGGTGGATGTCCTGAAGAGCCTTTGGGGGGACGAACCGGAGATACTGACCTCGTCGGGGGCTAGAGGTCCTTACTCGGTCACTCTGTGGTGGCAGAGGATCTCCAAGGTTTCCCGAGTCTCCGTCATGGCTTTCGTCAACGGCAGGAGGGTGGAGGACGGAACGATCAGGGCGGCGATTTCCTCCGGCGAGACCCATCCGGGAGGGAATTGGGCCGTATGGGTAGAGACCCCCCCCGACGAGGTGGACGTGAACGTACATCCGGCTAAGACGGAGGTCCTCTTCAGACATGGAGGCGATCTCTTCGCGGCAGTCAGGGACGGAGCGACCTCCATGAAAGGTCGGTCGTTGCCGGATTGGGAAAGCCGTCAGTTACTGAGGACAGGATCTCCTGCCGGGACCTATGTTCCGAAATACGCTCCGAAAGGGGAATCTCTCTTCAGAGGGGTGGATCCTTTTCCTTCATCTTCTGGATCCGGCGGCGAGACTCGCCTCAGGTCCTTTAAAATTCCCTCTGCCCCTGCAGCGGAATCCTCACCCCTTCCAGTCAGGGAGCAGATCAGCGACCCTGTGGAGGTGGACGAGGGGCCTCATATCTCATATCTGGGACAACTGGATTCGGGATACCTCGTTTTCGACGACGGTGGTGACATGGTCTTGATGGATCCCCATGCGGCACACGAGAGGATAAACTTCGAGAGGATAAAGAAGCGCTGTTCTTCCGAGTACGGAACTCAACACTTGGCCACTCCCGTTCACCTGCCGCCTACTATGGCCTCCGAGGTCGATCACATGGAGGAAAGGCTGGCTTCAGTCGGTTTCGTTTTTTCCGTCGGCGATGGGGAAACCCTGCTGGAGGGAATTCCCGACGTTCCCGGTTGTTCTTCCGTCTCTCCCGTCGATATGCTCAGGACTACCATTGCCGCACTGTCGGAAAACACCGATACAGGCGAGATAATGTGGCTGAAGTGGGCTACCTTGGCGTGCAAGGCCTCGGTGAAACTTACCTGGAAGCTGTCTCGGGAGGAAGCCGTCGCTCTCTGGAGAGATCTCACCCGTTGCGAAACCCCTTCCGCCTGTCCTCACGGGAGGCCCGCTGTGTTGAGACTTTCCTCGGACAAGATGGCCTCCCATTTCGAGAGGAGTTGAATCTTTGGCTATACCGATATTGGCCGTCATAGGCCCTACCGCCGTGGGAAAGACCTCTTTGAGCCTGGATTTCGCCAAGGCACTGAACGGAGAGGTTATATCGGTGGACTCCAGACAGGTCTATCGCTATATGGATGTAGGCACCGATAAAGTGGATCATACGACCAGGAGAGAGATACTGCACCATCTCATAGACGTAGTCGATCCCGATGAGACCTTCAATGCTGCGGATTTCGCCGAACAGGCATCCGCTGCCGTAGATAGAATAAGGGAGAGAGGTAGGGTTCCCATCCTGGTGGGAGGAACGCCGTTTTACTACAGGGCCATGTTGGACGAGGTCCTTACGATCGACGTTCCCTCAGATCCGGAGATCCGAAGGGATCTGGAAGCCGTAGGAGACGAGAAGAACGGCCCTGCGAAGCTACATGCCATCTTGGAGGAGGTAGACCCAGATAGCGCCTCGAGGCTTCACGTCAACGATATAGTGAGGGTGATAAGGGCCATTGAGATATTCAGGCTCTCAGGCAAGCCCTCTTCCTGGTGGCGCGATCGTCCCAAGAAGGAGAGCAGCCGGTTCGCTCCGTTGTATTTCGGTCTGACCAGGCCAAGAGAAGAACTTCATCGAACGATAGCCAAGAGGGTTCATCAACAATTTCACGGTGGCTATCCCGAAGAAGTTCGCTGGCTTCTGGACAACGGTTTTTCTCCCGAACTCCCGTCCATGAAGGGATTTGGTTACAGAGAGCTGGTGCTCTACCACATGGGTAAGATGTCTCTGGAGGAGGGAATCGAGTCCGACACCGTGGCTACCAGACGGTTTTCCAAAAGACAGATGACCTGGTTTAAAAAATTTTCTCCTGCCATATGGTACGATATCTCGGAAAAAGAGTATAATAAAGTGTTGTCATCGATGATCGATGAGGCGGTGCGCCATCTTAGAGCCTGGGGTGTCGTCCTGTGAAAGTAGTTGTGGCAGAGCCCACGGGGCTTTGTTTCGGAGTTAAGAGGGCCATCCGTACGATGGAGGAAGCCTTGGAGGAGAAGGGAAGGGTCTTCTGTATAGGCAGTCCTATCCACAACCCTCAGGAGGTCCAGCGATTGGTGGACAAGGGGCTGGTCGTAGTGGAAGACGACGATCGGATCCCTCCTGACGAGCCCGTTTTCGTTAGGGCTCACGGAATATCTCCGGACGTGCACCAGCGGCTTCAGGATAAAGGCGCCCGTATAATAGACGGAACATGCCCTTTCGTTAGGAAAGCTCAGGAGATGGCTGGCAGGCTATCGAGAGAGGGATATTACCTCGTGGTCCTCGGCGATGAGAACCATCCGGAGATTAAGGGTATCCTCGGCTACGTGGAAGGACCCTATCTGGTGGTTTCAGGGAAAAAAGATCTCCGAGCTATTGATAAAATCGATAAAATTGGTATTATATCTCAGACGACCCAGCAGGAATCGACCCTCAAGGAGCTGGTGTCCGAGGCGGTCGGGTCGGCCAGAGAGATAAAGGTCTCCAACACCATATGCAGAGCGACCGTGGAGCGTCAGGAGGCCGTTCGCCGTTTGGCCTATAAGGTCGACGGTATAGTGATAATAGGTGGCCATAACAGTGCCAATACGGGGAAACTTTTCCGCATTGCGCAGGAGTCCGGCACCCCTGCGCTCTGGGTTGAGCAAGCGGATCAGCTCGACGGGAGGTGGTTGTCGGGAAAGGGTACGATAGGTATCGCCGCCGGTGCAAGTACGCCGGATTGGCTTATCAAACAATTACAACAAGCGATGCTTTAGCCATCGCAGGACGTCAGGGGGATGTCAAGATAATGAGTGAAGATATGCAGAACTACACAAACGAGGAAAACACGACCGAGACCATGGATGAGTCCGCACCTATGACTATGGAAGAGCTTCTCGAGAGCACCGGTGGGCTTGAGGAGATCCACAGAGGCAAGGTGGTTTCCGGCAAGGTAGTGGACCAGGTCGACGGTGGATGGCTCGTGGACGTGGGCTACAAGTGCGAGGGTTTCCTGCCTACCAGAGAGTGGAGCCATCATATATTGGTCGACGACAACGAGGAGCCCGAGCTTGGACAGGAGCTTCAGGTCCAGGTGGTCAACATCCGTCAGGGCGAGGAATCTCAGCTTATCGTCAGCCGTTGGCGCTGTGAGTTCGATCGCAGGTGGCAGGAACTGGAGGAGAAGATCTCCGGGCAGGAGACTTTCTCCGTCAGAGGACTTCGCAAGGTCAAGGGCGGACTTATGGTGGACTGCTGTTCGCTGGAGGGATTCATCCCGATTTCCCATCTCGCCGAGGAGGGAAGAGGGGTAAACCCAGGCAAGTTCATCGACGAGGTCTTCGACGTAAAGCTTCTCGAGAAGGATCGTCGTAAGCGTCGTCTCGTGTTGTCCCGCAGGACCATACTGGACGAAGAACTCAAGGAACAGAGGGAAAACTTCTACAGGGACGTGACGGAGGGAACCGTTCTGGAAGGGACGGTCAGCAGCCTCACTTCCTTCGGAGTTTTCGTTAACCTCGGTCCTATAGACGGTCTCGTCCATATCAGCGAGCTTTCCTGGCAGAGAAACGCCAAGCCCAAGGACATCGCCAAGAAGGGCGACACGGTCAAGGTCAAGGTTATAGGCATAGATCAGGAGCACAACAGGATCTCTCTCAGCGTTAAACAGACCCAGAGCGATCCGTGGGAGACCATCACCGAGAGGTGGAAGGACGGCGATACCGCGACCGGAACGGTCACGAACGTAACCGATTTCGGTGCCTTCGTGGAGGTCGAGCCTGGAATAGAGGGCCTTATCCACATAGGAGATCTGAGCTGGACCAGGATCAAGCATCCTAAAGAGGTCATCAAAAAAGGCCAGGAGGTCGAGACCGTCGTCCTCAACGTGGATCCGGTCAAGAAGCGCCTCAGCCTCGGATACAAGCAGCTCAACGATCCGTGGGATGGCATAGAGGACAGATACTCCAGAGGACAGGATATTCCCGTCAAGGTCGTCCGTCTCGCCGACTTCGGAGCTTTCGTGGAGCTCGAGAAGGGCGTGGAGGGCCTGATCCACATATCCCAGCTCAGCACCAGAAGGGTGGAGAAGCCCGGGGACGTCCTATCCGAGGGGCAGGAGGTCACAGCACGGGTGATCGAGGTAAACCCCGACGATCGTAGAATTCGTCTCAGCATAAGCGCTCTCGAAGAGGGCGACAGGAGACAGAGGGCTCCTCAGGGCGGAGCTAGGAAGAAGAAATCCGACGGCAGCAACCGTCCGATGACCAACTTCCAGTCCGAGGAAGGTCCCATAACCCTAGGTGACGCCTTCGGCGAGGCTCTGGGTAACCTGTTCGACAAAGACTAGCCTAGACAGAGTACGTTGCCGCTTACGCCATCCTCCTGAAAAGGGGATGGCGTTTTAGCGTTAATCAGGAGGTTTTTATCTTGTCAGATAGGACTATAAGGATATATCCCGATCCAGTTCTCAGAGAGCCTACCAAGGAGATAGAACGGTTCGACGATAACTTCAAGTCTTTCCTCGAGGAAATGGAGTCT
Source organism: Dethiosulfovibrio peptidovorans DSM 11002 (assembly GCF_000172975.1). Lineage (NCBI taxonomy): Bacteria > Thermotogati > Synergistota > Synergistia > Synergistales > Dethiosulfovibrionaceae > Dethiosulfovibrio > Dethiosulfovibrio peptidovorans. The sequence continues at coordinate 2,348,215 of NZ_ABTR02000001.1, read as the reverse complement.
CTTATGTACGAGTACGACGGAGTGGGGCTGGCTGCCCCTCAGGTGGGGGAGTCCCTCAAGGTGGCGGTTATCGCCTACGAGGGTAAGCTTCACGTCCTGATCAACCCCAGGATAGTCGACTACGACGGTCGACAGGTAGACCAGGAAGGCTGTCTCAGTTTTCCTGGGATCTTCGAAGATGTAGCCAGGCCAGCTTCGGTAGTGGTGGAAGCCCAGGACGAAAACGGAGAGCCCTATTCAATCGAGGCGGAAGGCTTTCTCGCCAGAGCGATGTGTCATGAGATCGATCACCTGAACGGCAAACTCATGATAGATCATCTATCTCCTATGAAAAGGGAGATGGTCAAGAAGAAACTCCAAAAGAGAAAGAAGGAGGATCTATGAGCTGTTGGTTCATGGGAACCGGGAGGTTCGCCTCCCTCTGCCTGAGCCGCATCGTGGACTTGAACCTCATTCCGGAATTGGTAGTGACCATGCCTCCCAGGAGAGGCGGTCGAAGAGGGTTGGCTGAAACCCCTACCCCTGTGGACGTCCTGGCTACGGAGCGTAGCTTGAACGTCCACAGATCGATAGACGTAAATTCCGACCGAGCTCTGCTGGATCGTATGGAGTCGAACGGTCCCTCGGTTATATTAGTGATCGATTTCGGCCAGAAAGTAGGAGAGCCCTTTCTCTCCACCCCGGAATACGGATGCCTGAACGTCCATCCTTCTGCATTGCCTCTTTACAGAGGAGCCGCTCCGGTTCAGAGGGCCATAATGGACGGAGCCAAGGAAACCGGCGTGACTGTCTTTCGTCTGGTCGAAAAGATGGACGCCGGGCCGATCCTGATTTCTCAGTCTACCGAGATAGATTCGGAAGAGACCGGCGGAGAGTTACTCTTTCGACTTGCATACATAGGTGGCGATCTTTTGAATAGAGGGGTACACTTATTGAAAGAGAAGGGAATTTCCCTTCAGGATCAAGATCACCTTAAAGCTACCTATGCCCACAAGATAGACAAGGCCGAGGCTCTTCTCTCTTGGGAGATGTCGGCTGTTGCTTTTCACAACACCACCCGAGCCCTCAATCCCACCCCGGGAGCCTTCACGTTTTTCCGTGATAAAAGGCTCAAGATATGGAGAACCGCTCTAACGGAGAAAGACCTAGACGATGTCGTCGGTGCGGTAAGAATAGACGAGGAAGGCTTTCCCGTAGTGCGTTGTTCTTCCGGTTCCGTAAAATTGATGGAAGTCCAGCCTGAGGGCAGGAGGGCCATCGATGGGAAGGATTGGTTCAAGGGTTCTCACCTTTCGGAAGGAGATCTTCTGCTATGACCCAGAGCCGAAACAGATTCGTAGATCTCATAAACAGACATTCCTGGCCCAAGGCGATCGCTGTGACCGGAGCTTTAGGTTCCGGCAAAACCGAATGGGTCCTTAACCTGGCGTTGGGGTTTAGCTCCGTCGGTGAGGACGTGACCATCGCGGACGTGGACATAATAAACCCCTATTTCTGCATCCGGCAGGTCAGTGAGACCTTGGAGGATAGTGGATTCAAGGTACTTACAGCTCCGGACAGCGCCAAATGGGCCGACATGCCCCTGGTGACGGCTCAGGTAGATTGGGCACTTTCCGAACCTAACGGCAGATTGCTCATGGACGTAGGGGGAGATGCGGAAGGAGCGCTGGCGTTAAAAAAATACAAGGATAGGATGATGTCCGCCGGATATCTGCTTATCCTCGTGGTAAACGCCTACCGTCCAATGACCTCGACAGTAGAGGGGATCTCCAAGATGAGAAGACGTATGGAAGAGATCGGCGAGCTTGAAGTAGGAGCGCTGATCTGCAACTCTCATCTTATGGCGGAGACTACCGTAGATGTCGTAGAAGAAGGCCTGAGACTGGTGGAGGCTGCCGGAAAAGAGATGGATCTTCCTGTCCTCTATACCGGAGTACCACCTCAACTTGACGACGAGGCTGTAAGGAGATTCGCCGGCAGAGAGGCGTTCCCGTGGCCCGTTTCACGATATATGTTGCTTCCATGGGAAAAGGGTGCCATGTGGTCTACAGGGGTACCCTCCAAAAACCAAGGAGCTCGAATCCTCCGTCAGGAGGCTGACAAGGGCTAAAGTAAAGTGCAGCAAAAAACGCGAGAGGGGTGTTGTTGCTCATGGCAAAAGGGCGAATAGAAGTCGCCGAAGAGTACTGCAAGAGCTGTGGCCTGTGCGTGGCCGCCTGCCCGGTCAAGGTGCTTCGTATCTCGGATCATCTTAACTCGAAGGGTCACCGTCCAGTGGAGCAGTACAAGGAAGGTTGTATCGGTTGCGGGATGTGCGCCATCTCCTGTCCCGATGCGGTCATCGAGGTCTACAAGGAAACGGAGTAGGGGGGATCGATATGGCTAAGGTACTAATGAAAGGAACCGAGGCGATAGCTGAGGCTGCCATCCAGGCCGGTTGCAGGTATTTCTTCGGATATCCCATCACACCGCAGAACGAGATCCCCGAGTACATGTCTGCTCACCTTCCCGAGCACGGAGGGATCTACATTCAGGGAGAGAGCGAGGTTGCTTCGGTCAACATGATATTGGGTGCCGCTGCCACGGGATACCAGGTCATGACCACGTCCTCCAGTCCTGGAATATCGCTCATGTCCGAGGGGCTCAGCTATATCGCCGGATCGGAGCTTCCGGCTGTCGTGGTCAACGTCATGAGAGGAGGCCCCGGTCTAGGAGGTATCCTTCCTTCGCAGGCGGACTATCTTCAGGCTACTAAAGGTGGCGGAAACGGAGACTATCATCTGATGGTATTCGCTCCCAGCACCCTTCAGGAGACGGTGGAGGTCGTACAGTCCGCCTGGGACTATGCCTTCAAGTACAGAAACCCGGTCATGATTCTGGCCGACGGTTTCATGGGACAGATGATGGAGCCGGTGGAGATAACCCCTCACGAGACGGAGAGAGGGGACTGGAAAAGCTGGGGACTGGGAAACAAGGGAACCAGAGAGGGCAAAAAGAGATCTCTTATCAAGAGCATGTACCTCACCGCCGAGCTTCTTGAGGCCCACAACAGCAAGCTTCAGGAAAAGTACGACAGAATGCAGAAAGAGGACGTCAAGTGGGAGGAGCTTCACGTAGAGGACGCCGAGTTGGTCATAGCCTCCTACGGAACTACCGCCCGTATCGCCAAGTCCGCCATAAGTCACCTGAGAGACCAGGGATACAAGGTTGGAATGATCCGTCCCATAACCCTGTTCCCCTTCCCCTACGAGCCCTTCGAGAAGCTCACCGACAGGGTTAAGCATATCCTTGATCTCGAGATGAACATGGGGCAGATGATAGACGACGTCAAAATCGCTACGAAGAGCCGTTTCCCCGTCAGCTTCTACGGTCGTTGCGGTGGAGTAGCCCCCTCGGTCGAAGAGATCGAGAATCAGTGCAAGCAAATTCTGGGATAGGGGGTCCTAATAATGGCTGAAACCAAAGTTTATTCTCGTCCTGAGACCTGGACAAAAGGCATACACACCCATTATTGTCCCGGTTGCGGTCATGGAATAGCCCACAGGATGATCTGCGAGGTCATCGACGAGATGGGCATACAGGAAGAGACCGTCAGCATGTCCCCGGTAGGATGTGCTGCTATGATGTACGACTATATCGACATAGATTACGTCGAGGCGGCTCACGGCAGAGCTCCGGCAACCGCCACCGGTATCAAAAGGGTCCTTCCGGACAAGTTCGTCTTTACCTATCAGGGAGACGGAGACCTGGCCTCCATCGGCATGGCAGAGATCGTCCACGCCGCCAACAGGGGGGAGAAGTTCTGTACCTTCTTCATCAACAATGCCATATACGGCATGACCGGTGGACAGATGGCACCTACGACCCTTATAGGTCAGAAGGCCACCACCTGTCCTCAGGGAAGGGATCCCGAGCTTGCCGGATTTCCCATGAGAATGTGCGAGATGCTTGCCACACTGGAGACCCCCGCCTATATAGAACGGGTCTCTTTGGCTAAGCCGAAGTATATAATGCAGGCCAAGAAGGCCTTCCAGAAAGCTTTCAACTACCAGAAGGAAGGCAGAGGGTTCTGCTTCATAGAGGTCCTCTCCACCTGTCCCACCAACTGGGGTATGAACCCGGCAGAGGCCTTCGAGTGGCAGATAGAGAAGATGATCCCCTACTATCCTCTGGGCGTCTTCAAGGATTTCGAGTAAGGGGGCCGGTGATATGTCCGATAAGTTCTACATGGATCTTCTAGCCGCCGGCTTCGGCGGACAGGGAATAATGATGTTGGGACAGTTGGTAGCCTATTCGGGAATACACCAGGGGCGTCACGTGACCTGGATCCCCGCCTACGGTCCCGAAATGCGCGGGGGCACCGCGAACTGTTCCTGCGTTGTGAGCAGCGAGGAGATCGGATCTCCCGTCGTGGAATCCGCCGACGTCGTGGTTGTGATGAACCAGCCTTCGCTGGAGAAATTCGCTCCCAGGGTCAAGCCCGGTGGATATCTTATCTACAACAGTGATCTCGTTGAGTATTCCTCTCCCAGGACGGACGTGACGGTCCTTCCCGTTCCGGCTCAGACTATGGCCCACGATCTCGGAAGCGACAGGGTCGCCAACATAATAATGCTCGGGGTTATCGTCAAGGCGTCCGGCATGGTGTCCGAGAATGACGCTCTTGAAACCATAAAGGAGAAGCTTGGAGCCAAGAAGCCCAAGTTCCTTCCGATGAACCTCGAGGCCTTCGACAAGGGCATGTCCGTAGCCGAAGAGCTGATGAATAAAAAATAGGTTATGGATCAAAGGGAGAGGTTGATAGCCTCCAGGTCGGTCTATGAAGGGGCTATACTGAACCTTCGTGTGGACGACGTGATCATGCCCAACGGGAGAGAGACCAAGAGAGAGGTCGTTGAACACTCTCCCGCGGTCGGAATCGTGGCTGTTCAGGACGGATGTCTGTTTTTGGTGGAACAGTTCAGATATGCGGTGAGAACCTCCCTCCTGGAGATCCCGGCAGGCATAGTCGAAAAGGGGGAATCCCCCGTTGAGACCGCTTGCAGGGAGATACAGGAGGAGATAGGCTATCGAGCCGACCGGATGGAGGAGATCGGGAGACTCTACACCTCTCCGGGGTTCAGCGAGGAGGAATTGATATTCTTCTGGGCCGATGGACTCTCCCCTTCCAAACTTCCCGCCGACGACGATGAATCGATCGTGGTCCGCAAGGTGCCTATACCTGAGGTTTGGGATATGATCCGAGACGGGACGATCCGAGACGGCAAGACCGTCGCGATCCTTTCCCGACTGGCTTTAGAGGGGAAAATAGCATATCATTAAGGGAGGCCTTGTGCCTCCCTTTTCGTTATCCTTCGTCAGGAGCTGAGTCTATGACGTCCTTTTCTTCCATCCTAGGGCAATTTTTAAGCTATCTCTCTCTTGAGCTGGGGGAGAGCCAGAACACCTGCAAAGCTTACCGTGTCGATATAAGTCAATGGAACGATTTCTGTTCCCGATCGGGCAGGGATCCCGTCGCTTCCGACTCGGACCTTTACGGAAAATACGTCCACTATATGAGATCGATCGACCTTGCTCCGGCTACGATTCAGAGGAAGTGCGCCGCGGTCAGGACATGGATTAACTTCTTGGTCGTCGAGGGCTATGTCTCGGACGATGTTCCTATGCCGCCCTTGCCGGATAGGCCTAAAAGACTGCCTCAGCTTTTGACCGAAGGGGAGGTCTCCAGGCTTTTAGGGGCCTGTGACGGCGATCCAATGGGGTATCTGGACTTTAGGGATAGAGCCATATTGGAGACCCTTTACGGGTGTGGTCTGAGGGCCTCCGAATTATGTTCTCTCAAGTTGAGGGATCTTCAATTCGAGAGGGCCAGTATGATAATATTTGGTAAGGGTAATAAAGAGAGAATGGTCCCCTTGGTGGGAAGCGCTAGACGGTGGATAGAGCGTTTTATAGACGAGGCTAGGCCGTCGGTGGCAAAAGAAGGTGTCGACCAGGTTTTTCTGTCCAGGAACGGACGTCCAATGAGGCGAGAATCGCTTTGGAAGATGATAAGAAAAAGAGGCTCCAGAGCAGGTATATCTCAGAGTCGTCTTCATCCTCACGTGATAAGACACACCGTGGCCAGCCATCTTCTTCGAAGAGGCATGGATCTTCGGACCTTGCAGGAGTTTCTGGGGCACGAGTCCATCGGTACTACGGAAAAGTATCTTCATTTCGATCAGGAACTACGGGATGTCTACGACCGTAGTCATCCTAGAGCATAGATACCCAGGAGGTAGGTCGTATGATCAAAAAGATAGACGAGGCGTTGAGGACCATAAAGGACAGGGTCGGCTTTACCCCGGATATCGCGGTGGTACTGGGTTCCGGGCTAGGAGCCTTGGCCGATGCCATAGAGAATCCCATAGTGATTCCCTACGAGGAGATCCCCCATTGGCCTATGTCGACGGCTCCAGGCCATGCCGGTAGGCTGGTGGCAGGGTCTTTCTGCGGTAAATCCGTCGTAGCCATGCAGGGAAGACTGCATTTCTACGAGGGCTATCAAATGGATCAGGTCGTCTTCCCGGTGAGGGTATTCGGAAGATGGGGAATACCCTATTTCGTGGCCTCCAACGCCAGCGGTGGGATAGGCTACGGTCTGGTGCCAGGGGATATGGTCTTGATACACGACCATATAAACCTCATGGGCACCAACCCTCTTATAGGTCCCAACCTCTCGGAGTTAGGAGAGAGGTTCCCCGATATGTCCTATGCCTACGACAGGGATCTTCTGGATATCGCCGAGGAAGTGTCGCGGGACAAGGGCATAACCACCAGGAGGGGGGTATACGTGGCCTTCACCGGGCCTTCCTACGAGACCCCGGCGGAGATACGCATGGCTCGTACCCTTGGGGCCGATGTGGTCGGCATGTCCACCGTGCCGGAGGTCATAGTGGCCAGACAGGCCGGAATGAAGGTCTTCGCCGTCTCCTGCGTGGCCAATTATGCGGCAGGTATGACCGCCTCGGCACTTTCCGAGCAGGAGGTCCTCGACGAGATGGGCAAGGCAGCGGGAAAGCTTACCGCCCTTGTCGGCGGGGTAATAGAGAAGCTGGAAATGTAGTCATGTTCGACGTCTTGAGGTTCATAGAGACCAAAAGGGACCGAAGGAAACACGATAAAGGAGATATCGAAGCCTTCGTGACCGATGCTCTGACCGGACAGGTGAGGGAATATCACGTCGCTGCCTGGCTGATGGCGGTCTACCTTAACGGGATGGAGGAGGACGAGCTCCTGAGCTTTACCTCCGCTCTCGCCGAATCGGGAAAGAGGGTTTCCTTCCCTAAAGGGTTGAACTGCATCGATAAGCACAGTACCGGCGGTGTGGGAGACAAGACATCCATGGTTCTGGTCCCCTTGGTGGCCTCCTGCGGCGTCCCGGTAGCCAAGCTCTCGGGGAGAGGGCTTGGCTTTACCGGAGGTACTGTTGACAAGCTCGAATCGATCCCGGGGTTCAGGGTCGATATGTCTCTGGCAGATTTTAGCGATCAGGTTGAGAGGATCGGTTGTGCCATCGCCGGTCATTCTCACGATCTGGCGCCAGCGGAGGCCCTTTTCTACGAGCTCAGAGACGTGACCTCCACCGTTCAATCCGTCCCTCTCATCTGTTCGAGCATCGTGAGCAAGAAGATCGCCGGGGGAGCCTCCGGCTTCGTCTTCGACGTAAAATACGGTTCCGGGGCGTTGATGGAGAGTATTCAGGACGCGGAGGTTTTGGCGAAATCCCTGGTGGACGTATCCGATAAACTGGGTTTTCCAAGCTCTGCCCTCATAACCTCTATGGAACAGCCACTAGGAAGATGGGTAGGAAACTCCATGGAGGTTTTCGAATCCATGGAGGTCCTGAGAGGCGGTGGACCTGAGGATACGGTGGATCTGTGTCTGGATCTTGCAGGAGAGATGATCTTTCAGGGAGGTCGGTCCGATTCTCCCGACTCCGGTCGGGCCATGGCCCGAAATGCCCTCGATTCGGGAGCGGGACTGAGAAAATTCGCCGATCTCGTTAAAGAACAGGGTGGAACGGAGGAGGTTATCTCCCACCCTGAAAGATACCTTAAACATGGCCCGATGGTGCACGAGGTTAAAGCTGAAATGCCTGGCTTCATCCACTCGGTGGATACCAAATCCGTCGGAGAGGCGGTCCGCAGGATAGGCGGTGGACGAATGAACAGGGAAGACCAGGTGGATCCCGGTGCTGCAATAGAGATAATGGCCGGTATCGGAGATTCCGTTACGGTAGGCCAGCCTTTGATGAGGCTTTACTGTAACGATAGATCCCTGGCCGATTCAGGTGTCCCTTATGTGACGGAAGCTTTTTCCATTCGGGAGGAACTTCCCGAGGTGCCTAAGCTGGTTCAGGAGAGGATAGGAAGGTAGATGGCCCTTATCCTTCGGTTGTTGCGGCTTCTGCTTCCCCTGTTTTTGTTTTATCTGATCGGCAAGATATTGAGGAGTTTCATCGCCGTTTATATGTATCAGAGAAGCCGGGGAGGCGGTGGGTCCAGCGGATCCGGTTATGGAAATCCAGGCGGGGAGAGGTCTGGAAGCGGGGGTTTCTCCTACGATGGCCGTTCGACGATCGATCCCTATATCGTACTGGGTTGTTCCAGATCCAGTTCTACCGATGAGATAAAGAAAAAATACAGGGAGCTTATAGCCAAGTATCATCCCGATAGATTCGTTGGGATGAGTCTGGATGACGATTTCGTGAAATTGGCTTCGAGGAAATTTCAGGAGATACAGGCCGCCTACGACTCCATAAGAAAAGAGAGGGGTTTCTGACGACGGCTTTCCTCGGGGTTTTCAAATCGATCCTTATGGGGTACAATACATCACGTTTCGTCGGAAGCGAATGTGTCCTGGTGGGCGCCCCGGGCTTCAAACCCGCGCGGGAGGCGGTATAGGCCGTCTCCGGTGAGTTCGATTCTCACACGCTTCCGCCAAAATTAAGACAGAAAAGCCGCCTGGAAGGGCGGCTTTTTTTATGGTCTCATATATGTTATAGTTTCGACAGCCATTCTCGGGGCGGGGTGAAATTCCCCACCGGCGGTGATCCGGATTTTTCCGGTAAGCCCGCGAGCGCTCAATGCGTTGATCTGGTGAGACTCCAGAGCCGACGGTCATAGTCCGGAAGAGAGAGGATGCCGCATCTCAATTGGACATTCCCCCCTTTTATCATTCCAGTTCCCGAGCCATGGTATCTCTATTCTCTCGGGAGGTCTCTTTAAATGGAACTAACGTATACGCCCAAATGCAGCTGCCCAGTGGAACAGGCCCTTTCATCCCTCAGAAGAGGAGATGGGGTTCTTGTCGTCGACGACAGGGACAGAGAGAACGAGGCGGATTTGATTTTTTCCGCCCGATCCCTCACCGAACCACAGATGACCAGGCTTATCCGGGATTGCAGTGGCATAGTGTGTCTCTGCATGACCGAGGAGAAAGCCAGAAGCCTGGACCTTCCTCCGATGGTATCGAAGAATACCAGCCGTTACGGAACGGCTTTCACCGTCTCTATAGAGGCGGCGGAGGGCATTACCACCGGCGTGTCCGCCTCGGACAGACTGACCACCGTCAAGACAGCGTCGGCGGAGGGAGCGGCCCCTTCAGATATACATCGCCCCGGCCATGTCTTTCCTCTGGTGTCCCGCCCAGGAGGTCTCCTGGAGCGACGGGGACATACGGAGGCCACGGTCGACCTCATGAGGTTGGCGGGGTTGGAACCCGTCGGGGTCCTGTGCGAGCTTATGGACCCCGACGGATCGGGAGAGATGGCCAAGGGCGAGGCAGTAGAGGAATACGGATCAGCCAATGGTTACCCCGTACTGTCCGTAGAGGAGATTGTCTCCTTCCTCAGGGAGAGAGGCTAGTCTATATTTACCGCCAGCTCTCCGTCTTCAACGGAGACGGAGACCTCCATCGCCTCCCTCGGGTCGGCGATAATAGCCCTGGCTATCTTGCTCTCCAGGACATGGCTGATGAATCTCTTCAGAGGTCTGGCGCCGTAGACCGGATCGTATCCGTCGGATCCTATCTTTCTCATCGCCTCGTCGGTCACCTTCAGGATAACTTTTCTGTCCTTCAGGCGGGAGCGCAGGTCCTCAAGGAGCAGGTCCACTATGAGGACTATCTGTTCCTGGTTCAGAGGAGTAAACAGGACGATGTCGTCGACCCTGTTCAAGAACTCCGGGCGGAAATGTCCTCTGAGCTCTCCCATAACCGAGTTCTTGATGTCCTGAGGGATCTCCCCGGAAGGCATGATTCCCTGAAGCAACCTAGCGGAGCCTATATTGCTGGTCATTATTATCACGGTGTTCTTGAAGTCGACCGTCCTGCCGTGGCTGTCGGTTATTCTGCCGTCGTCCAGTATCTGTAGGAGGACGTTGAATACCTCCCTGTGGGCCTTCTCTATTTCGTCGAAGAGGACCACGCTGTAGGGCTTTCTGCGGACTGCCTCGGTGAGCTGACCTCCGTCTTCGTAACCCACGTATCCCGGAGGAGAGCCTATTAGACGGGCTACCGAGTGTTGTTCCATGTACTCGCTCATGTCGATCCTTACGATGTTCTCCTCCGTGTCGAAGAGGGATTCGGCCAGGGCCTTGGCCAGCTCGGTCTTGCCGACTCCTGTAGGCCCGAGGAATATGAAGGAACCTATGGGACGGCGGGGGTCTTTTATGCCGGCTCTAGCTCTCATTACGGCGTTGACTACCAGGTCCACCGCCTCGTCCTGACCTATGACCCTGCGGTGTAGGATCTCGTCCAGTCGGAGAAGTTTTTCCCTCTCTCCCTCGACCAGTCGTGAGACGGGGATGCCGGTCCACTTGCTGACGATCTCGGAGACCTCCTCCTCAGTGACCTCTTCCCTGAGGAGCCTGGTCCCTCCGGATTCCTCCATGGCCCTCTCCCTTTCGGCCAGTTCTTTACGGAGTTCGGGAAGCCTTCCATGCTTGAGCTCGGCGGCCCGGTTCAGGTCGTAGTTTCTCTCGGCTTCCTCGATCTCTCGGCCGATTCGGTCTATCTCCTCTCGAACGGAACGGACCGACTGGATTCGTTCCTTTTCCGCCTCGTAGCGGGATCTGAGGGAGGCGGCCTCCTCCCGGAGGTCCTGGAGCTCCCTCTGGAGTTCCTTGAGCCTCTCTGCGCTGGCCTGGTCGTCCTCCTTCTTTAGGGCGGCCTCCTCGATCTCCAGTCTCATTACCTTTCTGGAGACCCCGTCCAGCTCGGAGGGCATGGAGTCTATCTCGGTTCGGAGCATGGCACAGGATTCGTCTATGAGGTCTATGGCCTTGTCGGGAAGGAAACGGTCGGTTATATAACGGTCCGACAGCGTCACCGACGCCACCACGGCGCTGTCCGTTATCCTGACGCCATGGTGTACCTGAAAGCGTTCCCTGAGGCCTCTAAGTATGGATATGGCGTCCTCGACAGACGGAGGATCCACAATGACCGGTTGGAAACGCCTCTCCAGGGCGGCGTCCTTCTCTATGTAACGCCTGTATTCGTCCAGAGTGGTGGCACCTATGCAGTGGAGCTCTCCTCTGGCGAGCATGGGCTTGAGCATGTTGCCGGCGTCCATGGATCCTTCGGTCTTGCCGGCTCCGACTATGGTGTGGAGCTCGTCTATGAAGAGAAGAATCCGGCCGTCGCTCTCTCTGACCTCGTTAAGGACCGCCTTCAATCGTTCCTCGAACTCGCCTCGATACTTCGCTCCGGCGACCAGGGAGCCCATGTCCAGCGCGAAGACCCCGTGTCCCTTGATGCTGTCCGGAACATCTCCATTCAGTATTCTCTGGGCCAGGCCTTCTACTATCGCCGTCTTGCCCACACCGGGTTCGCCTATGAGGACGGGGTTGTTCTTTGTCTTTCTAGACAGTATACGGATGACCCTCAGGATCTCCTCGTCTCGTCCTATGACGGGATCGAGTTTACCGTTTTTGGCCTGTTCGACCAGGTCTACTCCGTATTTCTTCAGTGCCTCGTAGGTGGTCTCGGGGGTGGCGCTCTGGACCCTCTGATTTCCTCGAAGGGAGGTGAGTGCCTTTAGGAAACGATCTCTGTCGACGCCGGAGGAACGGAGCAGTTCCGCCACCGGGTCTGGGGCTCCGTCCACCATGGCACCGAATATGTGCTCCACCGATACGTATTCGTCCTTGAGCTCCTTCGCCCTTTCCTGGGCGGATAGCAGCATTCTCGACAGCCTCTGGGAGACGTAGATCTTCTCTGGATCGTAGCCGCCTCCGCTTATCCGGGGCTTCTTCGACAGAGCGTCTCGTAGAGATGTCCTCACCGGCTCGATTGGGACGTCCATCCTGTCAAACAGGGATGGGACCAGGCCGTCCTCCTGAGAGAGCAACGCCGATAGGAGGTGCTCGACGTCGACCTCCTGGTGTCCTTCTCTTATAGAGATGTCCCTGGCGGCCGAGAGGGCCTCCTGGGATTTCAAAGTCATTTTCTGTAGGTCCATGGGGTAAACCTCCTCTTGTTTGACCTTTCTTGACGTATGATACAAGATCAGTCTTGGTCAGTCAAGGGGTAAAAAAAAAGCGGCCGAAGCCGCTTTTAGATCGTTATTAGGTCTATATCTTTTTCTTCCACTTGGTTCCCTGTGGGGTGTCCTCGAGTATGACTCCTTTGGCCGCCAGTTGATCTCTTATGGCGTCGGACGTGGCGAAGTCCTTGGCGGATCTGGCTTCCTCTCTCTTGCGGATCAGGGACTCTATCTCTTCCGAGTCGTCGTCTTGGCCGTCCGAATCCAGGCCTATAAGGCCCATTATTGAGTCGACGTCCCGGAAGAAGTCCTCTATCGCCTTTATCCCCTCCGAGGACAGAGAGTCGTTGCCCTTGAGGTGGCCGTTCACTGTGGAGACTGCTTCGAATATATGTCCTATGGCACCGGCGGTGTTGAAGTCGTCGTCCATGGCCGCCACGAAGTCGTCCCTGTGCCGCTTTATGGACTCGACTATGTCGTCCTGTCCCTGGGAATGAGGACGGTTGTCGGCGGCGTAACGGAAGTCGCTCCAGCAATTGTGGAGCCTTTCCAGGGCGGCGGTGGCCTGCTGGAGGCCCTCGGGGCCGAAGTTGACCGGCGACCTATAGTGGGCGCTGAGCATGAACATCCTTATGGCAAGAGGGGAGTAGTGTTTTCTGGCCTCCCTGGCGGTCATGAAGTTGCCCAGAGACTTGGACATCTTTTCCTTGTCTATGAGGATATATTCGTTATGGAGCCAGTAGCGTACGAAGACCTCCTCCGTGGCGGCCTCCGCCTGGGCTATCTCGTTTTCGTGGTGGGGAAAGGTCAGGTCCGTCCCTCCCGAGTGGATGTCCAGGGTGTTGCCCAGGTATTTCATCGCCATGGCGCTGCACTCTATGTGCCATCCCGGTCGTCCCTTGCCCCAGGGGCTGTCCCAGGCCGGTTCTCCCGGCTTCTGGGCCTTCCAGAGGACGAAGTCGAGGGGGTTTCTCTTGGAGCTGTTTACCTCTATCCTGGACCCGGACTGGAGTTCCTCGATGTTCTGTCGGGAGAGTTTGCCGTATTCCGGGAAGGAGGATACGTCGAAATAGACGACCCCGTCGACCTCGTAGGCGTGTCCCGATTCCTCCAGCCGTTTTACCAGGTCGATAATTTCCTCGATGTGTTCAGTGGCCCTGGGGTAGTGGGTGGCCCTCTTTATGCCAAGAGCGTCGGCGTCCTCGAAGTAATCCGCGATGGTCTTCTCCGCCAGCTCCTGGACCGTTATTCCCATCTCGTTGGCGCGGTTTATCATCTTGTCGTCCACGTCGGTAAAGTTCTGGACAAAGGTCACCCTGTAGCCCGAGAACTCCATGTAACGTCGAAGGACGTCGAAGACGATGAAGGGTCTGGCGTTGCCTATATGGAAGTAGTCGTAAACCGTCGGGCCGCAGCTGTAAAAGCCGACCTCGCCGTCCTTTAGGGGAACGAAGGGCTCTTTTTTTCTGGTTAGATCGTTGTACAGAACAAGACTCATGACATGAAACCTCCATCTTTTCGTTTGGGTGGAACTGGATTTCCAGGTACATACTGATTATACTGTTCCTCTAATATTTTGCCACTTTTTCACCTATGTTCGGAGGTAGCCATGACGGATCGACTGGAACGTCTCAAAAAATTGGTACGAACCTTTCCCAACAGGCCTGGGGTCTATCTTATGCACGACTCCGACGGAGAGATTATATATGTGGGCAAGGCTAAGTCGCTTAAGAAGAGGGTCTCGTCCTACTTCCGCCATGCTTCCGGCTACGCTTCTTCCAGGCTCAGAAAACTGGTGGCCTCCATAGAGGATATCTCCACCATAAGGACCGAGACCGAGGCGGAGGCACTGATAGTGGAGTCCCGTCTGATAAAAAAGATAATGCCCTTTTTCAACGTAGATCTCAAGATGAACGAACGGTATCCATACGTATACGTCACAGACGACGATTTTCCCAGGCTGGAGGTGACTCTCCGTAAGGGCGAGGGGCTCCATATAGGCCCCTACGTAAGCGCCGGAGAGCTTCGAAGAGTGTTGCGGCTGATCGAGAGGTATTTCCCCCTCAGGACCTGCAGACACGATTTTTCCAAGGTTCATCTGACTCGCCCCTGCCTGAGACACTCTCTGGGAAAGTGTTTAGCTCCCTGCGTGGGGCTCTGTTCCAAAGGAGAATACGGCGATGTCCTAGACGACGTGGTACTGTTGCTTCGTGGACAGACTTTGGAGGTGACCGATAGGCTCAGGAAGAGGATGGACAGGAGGGCTAGGGAGATGCGGTTCGAGGAGGCGGCGAGGCTCAGGGATACCCTGAGGGCCCTGTGGCGTTTCTCCAGGCAGAAGGTGTCCGCCACCCTGTCCGCCGATCTGGACGAGGATACCTGGCAGGTACTTTGCGATCTTCAGGAGATCGTCGGCTTGCCCACCGTACCCTGGCGCATCGACGGTTTTGACATTTCCCATTCGTCGGGACACGAGACCTACGGGGTGGTCGTGGTTTTCGAACAGGGGTTGCCCAACCCGTCCCTCTACAGGCGCTTCGGCATAAGGGAGGTCCAGGGCATAGACGATTTCAGGTCAATGAAGGAGACCGTGACCAGGAGATACAGAAAATGTCTTGAGGGAGAGGCCCCTCTTCCTCAGCTCATACTGATAGACGGAGGTCCCGAACAGCTTCGTTTTGCCTCCGAGGCCCTGTCGGAGCTGGGCCTTTCTATCCCGGTGATGTCCCTAGCGAAGAGGGAGGAGCTCGTCTTTACCCTGGATTCGGAGGAGCCTATCGAGCTGGAGAGAAACGACCCGGCGTTGAGGTTGCTCCAGAGGGTAAGGGACGAGTCCCATCGCTACGCCATAACGACCCACAGAGGAAAGAGGCAGGAGAGGCTAAGACGCTCCGCCCTGGAGGAGATCCCCGGAATAGGTAAGCGCAGGGCAGCCGCCCTTCTTGCTCGGTTCGGAAGCGTCCAGCAGATCGCCAGGCTCGGAGAATCCGCTCTGATGGAGGTTCCCGGAATAGGGGAATCCCATGCCAGGAATATATTGAGACATCTCGGAGGTATCGACGATGAAAAGCAGAGTTGAAGACGTCACCTATATGAGGAGAGCCCTTAGCCTGGCCATGAGAGGGACCGGTTACACGTCTCCTAACCCCATGGTCGGATGCGTCATAGCGAGGGACGGGGAGATACTGGGGGAGGGGTATCACCGTCGTTGCGGAGCCCCCCATGCAGAGAGGGAGGCATTGATGTCCGCTGTCGGAGGGGTAGCGGGGGCCACTGCCTACGTGACGCTGGAGCCCTGTTCACATCACGGCAAGACTCCACCCTGTGCTCCCGCCCTAGTGGAAGCCGGCATAGGGAGGTGTGTCGTGGCGACGGTAGATCCGGACCCCAGGGTTTCTGGGCGGGGAATCGAGATACTTCGTTCCGCCGGGGTGGATGTGTCCGTCGGAGTTTTGGAGGAAGAGTGTCGATGGCTCAACAGAGGGTTTATCAAAGGAGCCCTCGCCGGTTTGCCCTGGGTGACGGTAAAGGCCGCCATCAGTCTGGACGGCGATATGTCCCTCCCGGACGGGAAAAGCAAGTGGATAACCAACGGTACCTCCAGGGTAAAGGCTCATCTGCTCAGGTCCGAATCGGACGCGGTCATGGTAGGCAGGGGCACGGTAACCGCGGACGACCCTGCCTTGACAGTGAGGGATGTTCCAGGAAAGTCGCCTATTCCCGTCGTGATCGGAGGGATCGATGAAAATCGGCGTGTCTTTCTGGACGATAGATGTATAATCTATACAAAACGATTCGCAGGGCTAAATGGAGAGAGAGTGATTCCAGAAAAGAACGGACAGGTCGATCTGGAGACGGTCCTGAGAGATCTCTACGGATCTGGAGTCAGGAGACTACTGGTGGAGGGCGGAGGGCGTATCATCTCGTCCCTTCTGAGTGACGGTCTCGTCGACGAGGTCTCCTTGTTCGTCGCCCCCAAGATTATGGGGCAGGGGCAGACGATGACGCCCGGCATGATTTTATCCTCGATGGAGGAGTCGATGAATTTATCTTTGATCTCGTGCAGAGGTCAGGATGGAGATCTATGGCTGGAGGGGGTTTTCCCTTGTTCACGGGACTTATTGAAACGGTAGGAACGGTTCGTTCCATCGGAAGGAGAGACGGGGTCTTTGTGATCTCAGTCGATGCTGGTTCCATGGCGGATACGCTCTTTCGAGGAGAGTCCGTCGCGGTCTCCGGTGCTTGTCTGACCGTAAGGTCGTCCGGAGGAGGGCGATTCGAGGCAGACGTGACCGAGGAGACCATGAAGAGAACTCGATTTTTCTCTCTTAGGCCCGGAGACAGGGTGAACCTGGAGAGGGCTCTCAGGTTGGATAGCGGTCTGGACGGGCATATAGTGACGGGGCATGTGGATGGGACGGCGATATTGAGGTCTTTCGTCCGTTCTGGCGGTTCGTCCGAGATGATCTTCGAGATTCCGTCGGAACTGGAGAGATACGTCGTCCACAAGGGGTCCATCGCATTGGACGGCATCAGCCTGACGATAGCGTCTTTGGACGGTCCTCTGGTCTCCGTGGCGGTTATACCGACCACCTTGAGCGATACCAATCTGTCCAACCTATCGATAGGGGGCGTTGTTAACCTGGAGGTCGATGTGTTAGGACGTTACGTCGAGCGCCTTCTGGGTTTGAAGGTAGAGGAGAGCTCCCCCCGTGAGGGGGGATTGAGCATTGAACGACTTGACGAAATCGGATGGTGACGGCTGTGAGTTCGAATAAAGACATTTTCGCTTCCATCGAGGAAGCCATAGAGGATATATCCAAAGGCAGGATGGTCGTAGTGGTGGACGACGAGGACAGAGAAAACGAGGGCGATCTCGTGATGGCAGCCGAATGTGCTACACCCGAGTCGGTAAACTTCATGATCCGTCACGCCAGAGGGCTGGTCTGCGTGCCAATAACGGAAGAGCAGGCCTCTAAGGTCGGTCTGGAACCGATGGTGAGGGATGGAAGCGACCGTCACGGTACTGCTTTCACCGTCAGCGTGGACCTTCGAGAAGGAACGACTACAGGTATATCGGCGGAGGAAAGGGCCATGACGGCCAGGGCTTTGGCCGATCCCGAGACCGTTCCGTCAGATCTGATGAGGCCAGGGCATGTATTCCCCCTCATAGGGAGAAACGGAGGAGTGCTTAAACGGTCCGGGCATACCGAGGCGGCGGTGGATCTGGCAAGGTTGGCCGGAATGAGTCCTGCCGGGATGATATGCGAGATCATAAAAGACGACGGATCCATGGCAAGGCTGACCGACCTCGGTAAATTTTGCCGCGAACACGGTCTCAAGCTGATCTCAATAAGGGATCTCATAAGATACAGGACCGAGAGGACCGTTTTGGTGGAGAAGGTGGCTGAGATACTCCTTCCCACCGAGTACGGCGATTTCAAGGCTCATGCCTACAGGAGCCTTCTGGAGGACGTGCCGGACAAGCTTCACATCGCCTTGGTGAAGGGAGATCTCGACGGAGAGGCCCCCGTTTTGGTAAGGGTTCATTCCGAGTGCATGACGGGAGACGTCTTCGGATCCCTACGATGCGACTGCGGTCCTCAGCTTCACGCCGCCCTACGTGCGGTGGAAAAGGAAGGCAGAGGGGTGGTCCTGTATATGCGTCAGGAAGGCAGAGGAATCGGCTTACTGGAAAAGCTGAAGGCCTACCGCCTCCAGGAGGAGGGGATGGATACGGTGGACGCCAACGTCGCACTGGGGCACAAGCCTGATCTCAGGGAATATGGACTGGGCGCCCAGATACTGAAAGACCTGGGGCTCTCCAGTATCAGGCTTATGACCAACAATCCCCTCAAGGTGGTCGGGCTGGAGGGGTACGGTCTGACCATAGAGGAACGGGTTCCGGTGATAATAGAGCCGAACGAACACAACCGCAGGTATCTGTCTACCAAGGAAGCCCGCATGGGGCATGTCCTTCACCTTAAGGATATCTTGAACTGAGAGGAGCTACGTCATGAAGATATATCAGGGAAAACTTGTGGCCGAAGGTGGACGTTACGCCGTCATCGTATCGCGATTCAACGAACTGATATCATCCAAGTTACTGGAAGGGGCCAAGGACGCTCTTTTCCGCCACGGGGTCAAGGTCAACGACGTAGAGGTCTTCTGGGTTCCCGGAGCCTGGGAGATCCCTCTGGTCGCCAAGGAGCTGGCTCTGCTGGGCAAGTTCGATGCCGTCATTGCTCTGGGGGCGGTCATAAGGGGTGATACTCCCCACTTCGAATACGTGTCCTCGGAGGTCTCCAAGGGACTGGCCAATATCGGATTGGATCAGAGAACTCCCATCAGCTTTGGGGTCCTGACCTGCGACAACCTGGAGCAGGCGCTTCTAAGGTCTGGAAGTAAGGCCGGCAATAAAGGAGCTGAGGCGGCGATTGCGGCTTTGGAGATGGTGAATCTTCTCAAGGAGATAAGAATAACCCGGGAGGGATAATAGATATGCTTGATATAAAATACGTCAGAGATCACATGGACGAGGTCAGAGATTTTCTGAAAGCCCGTAATCACGATTTCAACCTCGATTCGATTCTGGAGCTCGATGCCAAAAGAAGAGAGCTCATATCCGAGGTGGAGGAGCTAAAGGCGGAAAGAAACGCCGGGTCGAAGAAGGTCGGAGCGGCCAAAGCTAAGGGCGAGGATCCAACGGCCATCATGGAGAGGATGAAGGCCATAGGGGAGGAGATCAAGGCTCTGGACCAGAAGGTGGCTGAGGTCGACGCCGGTTTAGACGATCTCATGCTTCAGGTACCCAACAGGCCTCACGATTCGGTGCCGGTAGGAGTGGACGAGGACGACAACGTAGAGGTCAGGAAATGGGGAGACCCCCGCGAATTCGACTTCGAACCCCTTCCGCACTGGGATCTCGGTGAAAATCTGGGGATATTGGATTTCAAGCGAGGGGTCAAATTGGCCCAGAGTCGTTTTACCGTCATGGCTGGGCCCGGTGCCAGGCTGGAGAGGGCTCTTCTGAATTTTATGCTCGATCTTCACGTGGACCGTCACGGGTATAAGGAGATAAACCCTCCCTTTATGGTTAACTCTGCCACCATGACCGGAACAGGTCAGTTGCCGAAGTTCGCCGACGATCTCTATCGGATTGCCGACGACGACCTCTGGCTGATCCCGACAGCGGAGGTTCCTCTGACCAATCTTCATGGCGGAGAGATCATGGAGGAGTCGGATCTGCCCCTTTACTACACCGCATACACCCCCTGTTTCAGAAAAGAGGCGGGAAGCCACGGCAGGGACGTCAGAGGGATCATGAGACAACATCAATTCGAAAAGGTGGAGATGGTGAAGCTCTCCACCCCGGAGAACAGCTACGAAGAGCTGGAGAAACTGACCTCCAACGCGGAAGAAGTCCTTCAGCTGTTGAAGTTGCCTTACAGGGTTATCACCCTCTGTACCGGGGACATGGGGTTCGGTGCCTCCAAGACCTACGACATTGAGGTATGGTTGCCTTCGCAGGGGCGTTACAGGGAGATCAGCTCCTGCAGCAACTGCGAGGATTTTCAGGCTCGCCGAATGAACACCAGATACAGACCCTCCCAAGGGGGGAAACCGAGGTTCGTCCATACCTTGAACGGATCTGGGATCGCTATAGGTCGGGCTCTTATAGCGGTAATGGAAAACTATCAGCGTACCGACGGATCCATAGAGATCCCGGAAGTCCTTGTCCCATATATGGGAGGACTTAAAGAAATTACGAATAGATGATCTTATAGAAAAAACGCCGGCTTCTGGCCGGCGTTTTTTCTGGAAAATAGCCGAGTCCGCTGGTACAATAAGAGCGGTGTTATATAGAGCGATACTCTGAGGGGAGTATCCTTGAAGGGAGTCGTTTTTCGTCGTGATACATTATCTTTCCTCCTCGACTGCTTTTGTCCTATCCTCCCTGGTGCTCGCGTCGTTCATGTTGCAGAGACTCTACCGGAGGACTTTATCGAAAGAACGCTATTTTTATATGAGAGATCTGACTCTGGTGGGAGTCTGGATGCTGTTTGCCCTTTGGACCGGAGACAGCGAGATTCGTGCCGTCGTAGGCATGGCGCTGTTGGGTTCTATAGTCGGCATGGTGCAGCACACCTCTCCGAACAAAAAACTCTCGTGGCTTTTCGGAGTGGTCGGCCTTTTTTTCGCCCTGGTAGGTCCTAGGATCTCATTCGTAGGCATGCCGGGAGGGCAATATCTTTATCTCTCCTCTTATTCATCGATTTTGATGACAGCCCTTTGGGTGACGGTTTTTCCTCTTTTGTTTCAGAGATTGGATGATATCCCCGGGTTGGCCGGACATCTTCTCGGGGTAAGTTTCTCCTTGACCTTGCTGATATCCTCGATTTCGGGGCAACAAGTGGGAGACGCTTTCCTCATGTCTCTTGCGGGGGTCTCTTTCGTCGCGGTCTTCTGGAGTAGACTGGGCCATAACTATCGCCAACTTGGAAAGCCTCTTTCCTCATTTTGGGGTATGTTGGTGGCGGGGGCCTCTCTGGTCGGGGTGACCAAGGGTGTGACCTTCACCACATTGATGGTCATACCGATGGGGCTCTACGCTCTTCCGATGATGGAGCTATCCCTGTATCTGGTCAGCCATGCGGTTCCCCTGGGGAAATGGGGCAATGTGTCAATCTATCACAGGATGATGGACAGAGGGGTGGACCATCCCGGTGCGGTCAAGTTCGTCACTTTCCTCTGTCTTTTGATCGGTACGGTAGTATCTTTCGTGCAGATAGGCATAAACGATACCACCAGACCTGCGTTTTTATCCCTTTTGGCTGTGTCTACCGCAGTAGTGGTCTCCTGTCTCAGAGGTTCGAAAAGCAGGGCTAGAACCGGTCTTTGGGGAGTCCGGGTCGATGGAATGTCAATGAATTACGCCCTTTCCAAGGTAAGGGGAAGGTTATTGTCCAGGGCTCCGTCTGCTATGATAGTGACTGCCAATGCCCTGTCTTTTTACAGGGCTAAAAAAGACCCTCTCTACAGAGAGATTGCGGATTCAGCCTGGCTTACCCTGCCCGATGGTGCCGGATTGGTCTGGGCTCTTAAGTTTTTGGGAGTGCCGGTGGTCGAGCGGGTGGCTGGCATAGATTTTATGCATGGATTGTGCCGCCTTGCCGCAGTGGAGAACTGGCCTATCTATCTGCTGGGAAGTAAGCCCGAGGTCGTATCCGCTGCCGCCGTCGAGCTGGAGCGACTTTATCCAGGCTTGAAAGTAGTGGGCTATCGTGACGGTTATTTCAACGATTCGGAGGATCAAGATATCCTGCAGAGTATCCGGAGTTCGGGGGCTAAGCTCCTATTTACTGCTTTGGGCGTACCCAAACAGGAGGTCTGGCTGAACCGTAATCTTCCCGAGATGGACGGTGTCGTAGGGGTCGGGGTCGGAGGAAGCTTCGACGTCATATCTGGAAGGCTTAGAAGGGCTCCTCTTTTGTGGCAAAAATGCGGTCTGGAATGGCTTTATAGACTTATTCAGGAACCCTGGCGTTTGCGCCAGGATGTCGCTCTGGTGTTGTTTGTATTCTCCGTTCTATTGGAGAAGATAGGGTTCTCCGGCTGGAGGGGAAAAAATGAAAACCATCATAGCTGAAGACATTATGAGCCGAGATCTCACGGCGGTGATGTCTCAAGACCGCGTTTTCGACGCCATCCACGTCCTGTACTCTCATGGGTTGTCCGGTCTTCCCGTTATAGACGACGATTGGAGGTTGGTCGGATACCTGTCTGAGTCGGATATCCTGAAGCCAACCATTCCGACCTACCTTGAGATATTGGCTCAAAGTACGTTTTTTGGAAACGAGGAGAACCTGCTTTTTCAGCGTTTTGGAGCTATGAAGAACGACCTGGTTAAGGATTTTATGCAGAAAGACCCCGTTTTTGTCTTTCCCGATACGAGCATAATGACCGTTGCGGATATGATGCTCAGAAAGAAATTCAAACGTCTTCCCGTGACCGAAGAAGGCAAGTTTATAGGGATAATCGACAGAGGTGCTTTTTGCGAGTTTCTGATGGAAGGCGGTATAGAAGGTGTCTCTCCGGAAAGATAATCCCGTCGATTCTCTCTCCTCGGCTACATGGTCCGTCGAAAACGATCGACTGGAGCAAAGCAGGATGGAGTTGGCGACGGAGCTGGCCCAAAAAGAGAAAGAGATAGAGGCCGAGCTGGACAAGGCCAAGTCGAGGCTGAAGGAGATGGCGGACCGAACTATAGATTTGTTGGGGGAGGAGTTTGCTGTAATGGAGGCCGAGGTCTTTGATGAGGAAAGGCGGGGCCGCGCTGAAAACTTCGAAGTTCTTGAGAGACTGAGGGAAGATCTCTCCCATTGCAGGGTTGAGGATATCGTGGATGAGGCCTTTTCCCTGATCGCTTTTCCCGAAAAGGAGGATTGCTCTTGATCCGTAAGATGATCCGAGTCGCCATATGGGGGTTGACCTCAAGGCAGAGAGAGATCGTCTCTTTTCTTCACGATCAGGGAGTTTTGCACGTGGAGCATGGAGAGGCCGTCAGGATAACCGATGAGGAAGCAGACTCTCTGCGTCTCCTCCGGAGCAAACTATTGGGTATGGTCGAATCCCTTGAATGGGATAGTTGGGAAGAAATAAGGGACGAGGATCTAAACGACCTCGGCCAGAATTTGACCTTGCCTTTTTCTCAGATGATAGAGGAAACGAACGAAAGTCTGGACCATTTCAAAAAGGAGTTATCCAGCCTTCTGGAACAGAGGGAGGAAGCTCGACGTCTTAGGAATAAACTTAAGGGAGCCAGCCATATATCTGTGCATTTCAGATCCTTCGTGCAGTCAGAAAACGAGGCGAACAGAGATGTGTCGATATGGTGGCTTCGAAAGGAGCAGATTCCTAAGATCCTATCAGAGATTCAATCCCTCCTCGTATCCGACCATAGTGGAAGGGGCCCTGTCCCCGAGCTTCATCATCACGTCTTTCATATAAGAGAAAAAGAGAGCCTTCTGGCCGTGGGGGTCCCTCTGGAATATAGGGGGCCGGTCAATCTATTCCTGGAATCGGAGGGTCTCGTTTCCTGGACTCCTCCGGGATGTGAACCCGGTATGGGATTGCTCCGATGTATAGAGTACGTGGACGAAAAGTTGAACGAGAGTCCAAAAGCCTGCGATTACATAGAGGAAACTCTCTCCAGTGTTAGGGCTCAATGGGGAATTCGTCTAGGAGCTTTATTCATATTAATAGACGAGAGACTCGAGCAGCTAGTCGTCGAACAAAGGGGAAAGGATATGGGAGAGGCCTTCATGTTGGAGGGCTGGCTTCCCGAGGACGAGCGAGACCTCCTGTGTGAAAAACTGAAAAAAGTCTTCGGTGACGACGTCATGGTTCGTTGGCGATATCCTACCTCCGATGAATGGCAGGTGGTACCCACTGCTATATCGAATCCCACCTTATTCAAGCCTTTCGAGATATTTTTGAAGCTGGTATCACCTCCGAGCTATAGAGGCACTGACCCTACGGTGATGATAGGCATATTCTTCCCCTTCTTTGCAGGATGCATCATAGGGGATGCCGGTTATGGGATTATTTTGGCATCGTTGGCCTGGTGGATAAGAAAGAGGACAAGCAATCCGATGGTAGCCGACGGGGCATTCGTTTTGCTGACCATGGCCTTTTGGAGCGTTATCTGGGGTGTAATCTACGGAGAATATTTTGGAGACGTAGCTCACCGTATTTTCGGCATAGAGCCCTTGGTGGTAGAGAGGTCTCATGCGGTCGTTCCCGTCCTGGCTTTCTCAGTGGCCTTGGGGCTGGCCCATATATTGTTGGGGTTGGCGTTGGGCGTCATAGAGGGGATCAAGAATAGGTCTCACCACGTGTGGATGGAGCGTGGAGGGAATATGGTGATAATCCTCTCTATGATTGGAGCTCTGTGTGCCACTAAAGGGGTTATACCCCAGAGCTTCTTCTCCGTATCTATGATCGTCTTGGCGATCGGCCTGATATTGTTGATAGCCGGAGGCGGGGTTGGAGGGCTTGTCGAATCTATGAGCTCTTTCGGCAGCATCCTCAGCTATGTGAGGATAGGTGCGATCGGTCTTTCCTCGGCCATATTGGCCATGGTTGCGTCCAAGTTCGTCGATGTGTTGGGAGTTTCCTTTTTAGGGATTTTTATCGCTTTAGCGATACATCTGCTAAATTTCGTTTTGGCGACGGCCGAGTCGGGGTTGCATTCCGCCAGGCTTCACTACGTAGAGTTTATGGGTACCTTTTACAGTGGCGGGGACACCGAATATCGTCCTTTCGCAAAAAAAAGAAGGAGGAGTTTCAATTGGAAAAAGCGATGATAGCCCTGGCTGCTGCTCTGGCGGTTGGCCTGCCTGCGTTTGCTACCGCGATAGCTCAGGCTAAAATAGGAAGTGCCGCTGCCAGCACTATAGCGGAAAAGCCGGAGACCGCGGGAACGATGATAATTTTGGAGGCGATTCCCGAGACGATGGTTATATTGGGATTCGTCGTGGCCATAATGCTAATTATTCAGTTTGCGTGATGGCCGTCTCTGATAGATCCGATCTGGAGGATTTTCTCTCTTCTATCCGTAAGGAAGGGGAGGAACGCCTGGAAAGAAAGAGATCGGAGATAGAGGATCGCATCGCCGATATGATAGCTCTTCGCAGGCGAGAGGTCGAATCCCTGATGAAGGATATGAGGGAGAAGCAGCGAAGGAAGATCGAGAGCATGAGGCGAGAATCCAGGCTGAAACTAAGGGGAGAGATGCAGAGAGCCGTCGAGGATATCCAAAGAGAGCTTGCAAAGAAGGTGAGAATAGCTCTTGAAAAACGACTGGATTCATTGACGATATCCGAGAGTGACTATCGAGCCTCGGTGGAAGCTTTAACCGATGAGGCTTTGTCCGTTTTGGGAGAGGATGCATCTTTCTCGGTATCCCCCTCTTTAGTGGATTGCCTTTCCCGCGACGGTCGCGCTCCGTTGCCTCTCGACGAAGATGGTTGGGGAGGCTGTGTAGCAGTCGACAGAGAAGGAGGGGCCGTAGTTGACAATACCTTCAGATCCAGGCTCGATAAGGTCTTCCAAAGGGCGATCGGAGAGCTGGCTGTCCGGTTTGATGAGGTCATGGAAAGACACCCTGACGTTCGGGGACGACTACGGCTATCTTAACGCGAGGCTCGGAGGAGAATGGGGGTATTTCTACCCTTATTCCTTTTTTTACGGTATGGCGGACAAAAATTTGGAAGAGTTGGAACAGATCTTCCTTTCGAGCCCTTATTCATCCCACTATCGTAAGGAGTTAGCCACCTCGGAGACGTCGGTTTTAGAGCGCATAAAGAGGTCTATGGCGGCAGGATCGGCGGAGAAATTTCGTAAAATGAAAAACTGGTCCCCCGAAGAGGGGAAGATCTTGATGCCGATCATATCCATAAGGGCCGATATATATAACGGCAGGGCTCTGATAAGAAAGTATCACAGCGATAGAGCTCCTGTTATAGTTCCTAAATGGCACGATTATGGGTTTCTTGGCGGAGATTTTTTCGACGAGATATGGAGAGAGGGGAACCACGTAGCGGAGGCTATCGAGCTGTGTTACCGTCTAGGATCTCCTGCGGCCTTCGCCTTATCCGAGGCATTGGATGTGCTTCAATCGTCTGAAAATCTGGCTATAGCGGAGAGAATTTATCTAAAGGGCTTGCTCTCGATATGCTACGGATCCCTCAAAAGGAAAAACGACAATTACACTCTGGTCAAGGATTACCTTGGTCGGACGGTGGATCTTTGGAATCTTCTCATATGGTTCAGGAGAAACAGCGGAGATTCCGCCTTCCCTGTAGAGTATCTCGACGGCGGAGCTTTGTTGTCCGTGAATCGTCTCGAGGAAAGCAAAACTATAAAATCTCTGTTGCGGAACACCCAGTGGATGGAGGTTTTTATATCGGAGGAAGACAGACATTCCGAGGTCGGGCGAATCTTACAGGATAAATTCTTCAGGTGGCAGATATCCCAGAGAAGAAAGAGTTTTATGGGTATCGGAGTTGCCATGGCTTATATGGCTCGCCAGATAGTGGAGTGGCGAAACATGGAACTGTTGGCCGTGGGGTTGGCCGCAGAGCTTTCGCCGGAGAGGATTCGTACCCTCCTGTGGAAAATTTAGAGGAGGTCTGCCGATGGAGGATCCGCAGCGAACTGTAGTGTTGGGACGCAGGCTCTTCATAGACCTATGGAGTCTTTTAGGGTTGGAGCCGGTATCATGTGAGACCCCGGAGATGCTAAGAGACTGTCTGTCAAGGATGTTGGACAGAGACGACGTGGTCTGTATCGTCGTCGAGGAAAGCTGGTTCGACAGAGTTCCCGTTGCCCTTAAGACGAGACTGGAGCGGATGGAAAAACCCCTTTGGGTCACCTTACCTACGTTGAATATAGAGGAGCACATGGAATGAGAAGAGAATCCACTATATGGGGTATCGCAGGACCGGTCATAAGGGCTGGCGTCGATTTTCCTGTATCGATGTACGAGGTCGTTCATGTCGGTCGTCAACGTCTATTGGGAGAGGTTGTTAGGATACAAAAGGGCACGGTTGACATTCAGGTCTATGAAAATGCCGACGGGATCGCGGTGGGCGATCCTCTTTTCTTCTCTGGCAATCTTCTTTCGGTAGAGCTGGCTCCCGGACTTCTGGGTTCGGTCTTCGACGGTATCGGACGTCCCCTGAAGGTGCTGGGTAAAGAAGGCCCCTTTTTGGAGAGAGGAAGATCTATTCCTACGGTCGACAGGTCGAAGCTCTGGCATTTTATCCCCCTCCTCAAGGTCGGAGATCGGGTGGAATCGGGGGATGTCGTCGGGACGGTGGAGGAATGCGAGGCCGTAGAACACCACATAATGGCTCCCCCCGATTTTCGATCTTCCAAGATACTCTCGATCTTAGAGGAGGGCGACTATACCGTAGATACCGTCCTGGCGACCTGTGACGGAGGAGATATATCCATGTCCCAGAGATGGGATGTGAGGAGATCTCGTCCGGTAGGGAAGCGTCTGAACCTGGATAGGCCACTGATAACCGGTCAAAGGGTTTTGGACACCCTGTTCCCCCTCGCTCTAGGCGGAGCCGCTGTCTTGCCCGGTGGATTCGGCACGGGAAAGACGGTTACCCAGCAGTCGATAGCAAAGTGGTGCAACGCCGACGTAATAATATACATAGGATGCGGCGAGAGAGGCAATGAGATGACGGAGGTCCTTGAGGAATTTCCGGAGCTAAAGGACCCCTATAGGGACGCTCCCCTGATGGACAGGATGATCTTGATCGCCAATACCTCCAATATGCCAGTTGCGGCCAGGGAGGCCAGCGTCTATCTCGGCATAACCATGGCCGAGTACTACAGGGATATGGGGTTGAACGTGGCTATAATGGCCGATTCCACCTCGCGTTGGGCCGAGGCCCTCAGGGAGATCGGAGGTCGACTGGAGGAGATGCCCGGAGAGGAAGGATATCCCGCCTATCTGGGAACCCGGCTGGCCGAATATTACGAGAGGTCCGGTCGATCGGTGCTTCTGGGATCTCCGGAGAGAGAGGGGTCCATAACGGTTATCAACGCTGTCTCTCCCGCAGGCGGAGACTTCTCCGAACCGGTCACCCAGGCCAGTTTGAGGCTCTCAGGGGTCTTCTGGGCCTTGGATAAGGCTCTGGCTCAGCAGAGGCATTTCCCCTCCATTCAATGGAATCAAAGCTACAGTCTTTACGAACAGGAGATGGAGCGGTTCTATCGAGAAGAGGTTTCCGATCTGTGGTACGAGCTAAAAGCCTTTCTTAGAGGGCGTCTCGCCCTGGAAAGAGAGCTCAGAAATCTGGTCCAGTTGGTCGGCAGAGATGGACTTTCCGATAAGGATAAATGGATTCTGTCGTTCGTGGACATATTGAAATCGGTCTACCTCCAACAAAATGCGTTTGACGATGTCGATGCCAGCTCATCTTTGAAAAAGCAGTTTTTCCTTTTGTCCAATCTGAAGAGATTGGACGATATGGTGGTTGGTGCCCTGTCATCGGGAGCCAGACTCGAGGCTATATCTGATTTCCCTATGGTCAGGGACCTTCTCGACCTTCGAGGACAGGATGAGGTATCGATGGACCGTAACTTTTCGTCCTGGATCTCCAAGTTGGAGGAAAAGCTCAAGGCTTCCGTCGTGGAGGTAGAAGATGAAACTCTATAGAGAAGGTTACAGAAATATAGCGGGTATAGCGGGCCCCTTACTTTTCGTCAGAGGAGTGAAGAAAGGGGGCTATGGTGAACTCGTGACCGTGGAAAACGGAAAACGGACCAGGAAAGGCCAGATACTTCAAATAGAGGGAGATCTCTGTGTCATACAGCTTTTCGACGGAGCCATGGGGCTTTCCACCGGAGATACTACGGTGTGGATGGACAGGGACGTCGTCAAGGTTCCGGTCGGGATGAACCTCATAGGGAAGATTCTGAACGGCAGAGGTCTAGACGAACGGGGCGAAGAGATACTTTTCTGCGAGGATCGAATACCGGTTTCCGGACTTCCCATAAATCCAGCCAGAAGACGTAGCCCGAGATCGTTTATTCAAACGGGAATATCGACGATAGACGTGATGAATACCTTGGTCAAAGGGCAAAAACTGCCCATCTTCGCTGGGTCGGGACTTCCGGCAAACGAGGTAACCACTCAGATAGTCCGTCAGGCCAAGGTGAGGGAGAGCAGCCAGTTTCTGGTGGTCTTCGCCGCCATGGGGATAACGAAAAGGGAGTCTCAGTATTTCATCGAAAGCTTCAAGAGGACCGGAGCGATAGAGAAGGGGGTCTTTTTTTTAAACCTGGCCAGCGATTCCGCGGCGGAAAGGCTTCTGACTCCCAGGATGGCTCTCACCGTGGCCGAGTATTTCGCCTTCCAAAAGGGCTACGATGTGTTGGTAGTAATGACCGATATGCTCCATTACTGCAACGCTTTGAGGGAGATAAGCGCCGCTCGCGAGGAGGTCCCGGGCAGGAGAGGCTATCCCGGATATATGTACTCCGATCTAGCAGATCTGTACGAAAGAGCTGGTTCTATAGACGGTTCCGATGGAAGCATAACCCAGATACCGATAATAACCATGCCGGACGACGACATGACCCATCCTGTTATCGATCTGTCGGGGTACATAACAGAGGGGCAGATAGTTCTGGGAAGGGACCTTCACGATAAGGGTATCTTTCCTCCTATAGACGTTTTACCCAGTCTCAGCCGTCTTATGAATAAGGGTATAGGCAAGGATCAGACGGTGGATTATCACAGGGCTATGGCAGATCAACTTTACTCTGCCTATGCCAAGGCCAGGGAGCTCGTCAAGCTTAGACTCATAGTCGGAGACGACGGTCTGACCGAGATAGAACACAGATACATAGCCTTCGGCAGGTCCTTCGAGGAGAATTTTATCGACCAAAGAGGCGGAGATCGTAACCTGGAGGATTCCTTAGAGGAGGCTTGGAGAGCCCTTCGGGCCCTTCCGGATCAGGAGCTTTTTAAACTGCCCCAGAACTTGGTCTCTCGGAGGGAGCGTTAGGATGAGCCAGTCCTCCGCCACAAGAGACCGACTTCTAGAGGTATCGAGCAGGATAAAGGATATAGCCTTTGGAAAAGGGCTTCTGGAGAAAAAGAGAGATGCCTTTATCCGCGCTATGGAAGGAGAAAAGAAGCTTTTCTACGAGCTTCAGGACCAATATAGAAAACTGTGCAGCAGTATAGCGGCAGTATACGGTTTGATCAGGGTCTATGAAGGTTCTCACACCATAGACCTTCTCAGGCTTCAGCACCCACTGCTAAGCCTGAGGCTCTTCAGAGAGTCGCTTATGGGTTGTCGATATACCAGGTTCGAATCCGAGCCCTCGGAAATCGAGCATCGGTTTAGATTGGACATGGATCCGGCTTTATCGTCGTTGTACATAGAGGAACTTCTGTTCCTGCTGGAGCAGGCCGAATCGATGTTGTGGCGCTATATAACGTTGAGAAGCAAGATACAGGCCTTCGAGAGGGAGCTGAGAAAGACCAACTTGAAGATAAATACGTTGGAACACTCGCTTTTGCCGTCTCTCTCGGAAGAGAAGAAGAAGATTCTAGAGGTGTTGTCAGAGAGAGAGAGACAGGAAAGATACACCATAAAAAAACTAACCGGAAAGAAGAAGCGCAGATGAAGCTATCTGTTTTAGCAGTAGGCAAACCCAAGGATAAATCTATACTCAAGGGGATTGATTCCTATATAAAGAGAACTACTCCTAATCTGCCGATATCCTTGGATTACATTCAGGATAGCAAAGGTCTTTCTCCTGAAAAATCTACTGAGAGAGAGAGCAAGGCCATTCTCAGGTATCTTACGTCTCGAGATCACGTGGTTCTTTTGGACGAGAGGGGTTCGACCATGACCAGTCGGACCTTTTCGTCCTATTTGTTTTCCAGGTTGAAATCGGCTCAGGGACGACTGGTCTTCATCATAGGAGGTCCTTTCGGTTTCGGTGAGGATGTTCGTAAAAGAAGCGATGAGATGTTATCATTATCTCCGATGACCTTGACCCATGAGATGTGTTTGTTGTTTTTTTCTGAACAGATATATAGAGCTTTAATGATATCTAGGAACACATCGTATCATCACGATTAATCTGTGGAGGGATTTACATGAAGATGAACAATATCATGAAACAAGCTCAGAAGATGCAGGCCCAAATGGAGAGGGTCCAGGCCTCCTTGGCAGATGATCGCGTCGAGGGAAACTCCGGTGGAGGAATGGTCACCGCTACCGCTAATGGTCACGGCGAAATTCTTTCTCTTAAGATAGCTCCCGAGGTGGTGAATCCCGAGGATATCGAGATGCTGGAGGACCTGGTGCTGGCGGCGGTTAACGATGCGGCCAGAAAGGGACAGGAATTGGCTCAGAAAAAGATGGGGCAGATAACCGGTGGTCTGGGAGGTGCCCTAGGAGGGCTAGGACTCTAATGGCTCTCCCTGGACCTTTTGAACGGCTGATAGGTCTTTTAAAGAGGCTTCCCGGAGTCGGAGAGAAGAGCGCCAGAAGGATGGCGTTCTTCGTTTTTCAGGCTCCGGAGGGGTATTCCATAGAGTTGGCCGACGCTTTTCTCTCCTTGAAAAAAAATCTATCGGTATGCGAGATCTGCGGTAATTTAACGGATAGACAGCCCTGTAATATATGCTCCGATCCCTTAAGAGATCGTTCTACTCTATGTGTCGTGGAAGGGATAGAGGATCTTCTCAGCATCGAGCAGGCCGGGGTATACGATGGACTTTACTACGTTCTCGGAGGCACCGTCTCTCCCTTGGACGGAGAGGATCTCCCGGAAGGGAGCCTCGATGGGTTGATAAACATGATCGAGAGGGGGAGAGTCTCCGAGGTTATAGTAGCCACAAATCCCCGGGTGGAGGGGGACATGACCTATCACGCTGTCCTGTCTGCCCTGAAGGGTATGTCGGATCTCAAAAAAAGCAGACTCTCTTATGGACTTCCGGTTGGAGGAAGCATAGAATTTGCCGATAGGGTGACCCTCCATGCCGCCATGGAGACCAGGATTTTCGTATCGGGAGAAGATTGATCTTAATGAATAATTAGGTATGATATTCAGGAAGGGGTGATTTTATGACGGAGGGACTCATAAAGATAATGAAATTCATCTGCAGGGTTCTGTTGGCTTTGCTGGGAGGAATGGCAGGTTATCAACTGGCCTTTGCCATAGTTCCACATCTGTCCGAGTGGATTGGGACCGATCGTTTTTTAAGTAAATTCGCTCTCAGTAGTATCTGCGTCTTTATATGTGGTTCAATCGGCTTTTTAATAGCTCCGTTTTTTCTTCGCATACTCGGCCTTATAGGGACTCTTTTCGAGAAACATCTGCAAAGCACGAAATGGCAGGATATATCTGCTGCCACGACTGGGCTTTTCGTCGGTCTTCTGCTGGCGAACCTGGTGGCTATGCCTTTTTCCGGTCTTCCCGTAGGACCTTATGTAGCGGTATTTCTAAACATAGTTATAGGTTACGTTTTGGCTAGGCTGTTCGTCAAGAGACAGAACGACATCAGGGGGGTATTGGCCCCCTTCGTAGGTCTCAAACAGAAGATAGCTTCTTTCAAGGGCAAGGGGAACGATGTAGTTATAGAGGACATGGAAGGCAATTCCGCCATGGCCATGGCTATTCCGGGGAAAATACTGGATACGAGCGTGATAATCGATGGCCGAATATTGGATATAGCCAAGACAGGTTTCCTAGAAGGAGCCATCATACTTCCTCGTTTTATATTGACCGAGCTTCAGTCCGTAGCGGATTCCAAGGATCCCAACAAGAGAGCCAGAGGTCGAAGAGGTCTTGATGTCGTCAAGGCCTTGCAGAAGGTCTCATTTTTGGAGATCGTAATAACCGAGGTCGGTTTGAAGGATCTGGATGCCGATTCGGTGGACAGTGGATTGATTGTCTTCGCTCAAAAAATAGGCGGAAAGATCCTCACCACCGATTATAACCTGAACAAAGTAGCACAGATCAGGGATATCGTTGTTCTCAACGTAAACGATCTGGCCAACTCACTGAAACCCTCCCTTCTGCCGGGCGAGTCGGTAGTCGTAGACGTCATCAGGGAAGGGAAGGAACCGCAACAAGGGGTAGGCTATCTCGATAACGGGACCATGTTGGTTGTGGAGGACGGAGAGAACTACATCGGTCGCAGGGTAGAGGTCGTCGTGACGTCTATGCTTCAAACTTCCGCCGGTAGGATGGTTTTCGGAAGGATAAGAAGAGAGGTTCGCGAGTGAGCGAGTGGTCTTTCATGATAATGGCTGCCGGTAGCGGCAGTCGTCTTGGCGGAACGCCTAAACAGTTCAGATCCCTTGGAGGTCGCCCCATGTGGGAATGGTCCTTCGATCTGGCCTGTAATCTGGGGATAGAGGAGATAGTTCTCGTTTTGCCGGAGGATTGGGACGATAAATTGTATCCGGTGAGGACGAGAGAGGAACTGTCTATCGTAAGGGGTGGTCGCACCAGATCTCTTTCCGTAAGAAAAGGGATCGCCTCGGTTCGATCGAACAAGGTTTTGATCCACGATGGGGCCAGACCTTTTGCGAAGATCTCCATGTGTGAGAAGATCATGTCCGCTGTGTCGAAAAATACAGGGGCTATTCCTTTGCTGCCGGTAAAGGATGCTTTAAAGAGGGTCTCCGTCGACGATGTAGTGAAGACCGTGGATCGTTCCGGTGTAAGGATAACCCAGACTCCTCAGGGTTTTCCCAGGGAGGAGCTTTTAAAGGCGTTGTCCCTCTCGTCGGAGGAGGTCAGAGACGAAGCCGAACCGTGGATTTCCAATGGCGGTGTCATCGTCCCTGTTGAGGGCAACGAGATGAATTTTAAGATCACTACCGAGGGGGATTGGGAGATGGCCACCTGTTTGGCCGATGGAAACTCGGCTGGAGAGGTAAGAACCGGCATAGGTTTTGACGTCCATCCGTTGGTGCCGGGGCGTTCTCTTGTCCTCGGCGGTGTAGAGGTACCCTCGCCGATGGGGTTGGACGGACACTCCGACGCCGACATTATATGTCATGGCATTTCGGACGCAATCCTTGGAGCGGCGGGTTTGCCCGATATAGGACGTGTTTTTCCGGCCTGCGATGACGCCTATAAGGACGCTGACAGCTATGAGCTTCTGAGAGAGGTGGTCTCCAAGGTAGAGAGGTGCGGATGGTCGATCGTCTGGCTTGACGTGGTTTTACATGCTCAGTTGCCCCGAATCGGTGAAACCGTGATCGAGATAACCAAGAATCTTGATTCCGTATGGAACGACGGGATGCGTAGAGTCAATCTTAAGGTGAAGTCTGGAGAGGGCGTTGGATCGGTAGGGTCGGGGCATTGCATGATGTGCTACGCTGTCGCTACGATAAAAAACACCTCCATGGGGTTGCATAAAGCGGCAAATCCACTATAATGCTCACAATTTACGACTAACCCGACAAAATATGAGGAGGTTGTCATGAATATTTCTCAAAAATTCGCGCCCTATGACGGTTTTACCTTCGACGATGTGTTGATAGAGCCTCGATACAGCGAGGTTCTACCGTCGGAGGTTAAAGTAGAGAGCTGGCTTACGCCGGAGATAAAGCTGAACATACCGATATGCAGTGCGGCTATGGATACCGTTACTGAAGGTCGCTTGGCCATCGCTGTGGCTAGAGAGGGCGGAATTGGAATAGTTCACAGGAACACGACTCTGGAGAAACAGGCCAGAGAGGTAGACAAGGTAAAAAGATCCGAGTCAGGGGTTATCGTCGATCCCTTTTATCTCCATCCAGAGGATCGTCTGAGCCAGGCTCTTGAGCTGATGTCCCATTACCATATATCGGGAGTTCCGATAGTAGACGACGGCAAAAAATTGGTGGGTATAATAACAAACAGGGATCTTCGTTTTATTCATGACTATGATCAACCGATATCCGAAGTAATGACCTGGGAAAATCTGATAACAGCTCCAGAGGGCACTACTTTGGACGATGCACAGCAGATATTGATGTGCCATAAGGTGGAGAAGCTACCGATTGTCGATTGCAACGGAGTTCTAAAGGGACTTATAACCATAAAGGATATCCAGAAAGTCAAGGATTTTCCCAATGCTGCCAAGGATTCTTCCGGAAGACTCAGGGTCGGAGCCGCAGTCGGAGTAGGGGCGGATGTCTACGACAGAGTGGACGCTTTGGTCAAGGCCGGTGTCGACGTGGTCGTGGTAGATACTGCCCATGGCCATTCGATCAAGGTCCTGGATACCGTGGAGGCTATACGCAGAAGACATCCGAGCTTGCCTCTTATCGGAGGAAATATCGCCACAGCCGAGGCCGCCAAGGCCCTTATCGACAGGGGGGTGCAGGCAGTCAAGGTCGGAGTGGGGCCCGGGTCGATCTGTACCACGAGGATAATAGCCGGCATAGGAGTTCCTCAGTTGGCTGCTATAATGAATGTAGCGTCCGAAGCGACCCCTAGAGGGGTCAAGGTTATAGCCGATGGAGGCATACGCTATTCCGGAGACGCAGTGAAGGCTTTAGCTGCCGGTGCCGACTCGGTAATGATAGGCTCCCTTTTGGCTGGAACTGAGGAAAGCCCGGGAGAGGTTATTATCTATCACGGCAGGTCCTACAAGAGCTATCGTGGGATGGGCTCTCTGGGAGCTATGCAGGGTGGATGCAGCAAAGACCGTTATTTTCAGGAAGGTGCGAAAGAAAATAAACTGGTACCCGAGGGAATCGAAGGATTGGCAGCCTACAAAGGGTCGGCGGGAGACGTTATCTACCAGATGACCGGTGGCATTCGATCAGGGATGGGTTACGCCGGGGCTTCCGATATCGAAGATCTGCATCGTAACGCTCGTTTTGTAAAGATGACATCCGCCTCGGTAAAGGAAAGCCATCCTCACGACGTCGTAGTTACCAAGGAAGCTCCGAACTATTGGGTCGATTGATCCTTATAGGCTTTGACTAGGTAGACAAAGGGGGGATCTCCTTGATTTCCAGAGATTTTCACTACTATAAGAGAATCGATATGAACGATTCTTCCCTTTTCTTCGGTCTGAACGACCTCGAAGGCCTGGAGGAAGAGGTCTTCGCTGATCAGGAAATTCGCTTGATACCGGAGGAAGATTTTATCGCTACGGTTGATCTCTGGTGGGGGGATTTCCTCTCCGATGTCTCCGAATAATCTTGTTATGCCTAGTTATGCGTGATATACTGATTGAGACGCTGGGTCAAATGTCCTGGACCGAGAAGAGTGGGCCCCCCCACTCTTCATTTTTTATGTAGTCATATAAGGAGTCGAAAAGCATGGAGGGGAAAAACTTCCCTAAAGAAGAAATTCGTGAAATCGTCGAAAGCTTAGGTTATGAATTCATAGGTCTCGAGGTGAAAAAAGAATCCGCTGCCTCTTTTGTCAGGGTCTATATGGATTCTCTAGGTGGAATATCCGTGAGGGACTGCGAGATCGTCTCTCGAAGGATCAACAACTGGCTGGAGGAATCTGGAGAGGATCTTCTCGACGATCGCTATTATCTGGAGGTCAGTTCTCCCGGTTTAGAGAGACCGCTATTTAGCTTGGACGATTTTCGTCGTTTCTCGGGGAAAGAGGCATCCATCCGTTTGAATGAACTCGTCGAAGGACGCCGTCGCATAAATGGAATCGTCTCGGTGTCTCAGGATGGTTCGATAAGGGTGGAGAACCAAGACGGTGCTTTTGAGTTCCCTCTAGAGATGATCCTCTCCGCTAAATTAAAGTATGTTTTAGAAAAGAACAAAAAAACCAATAGTAACAGAAAAAAGAAGGGCACTAAAAAGAAAAACAAGAGAAAGAAAGTACGCGAGGAGGATCAGTAAATGCAGCTGGGGAGCGATTTTATTCGAGCTTTGATGCAGCTAACGGAGGAGCGTAATCTCTCTCAATCCATAATTCTGGGCAGTATTGAGGCGGCCCTGGCTTCGGCTTATAAAAAATACAAGGAAAAAAACCTCGAGCCCGAGGTGAAGATAGACGGAGAGACCGGAGATATCTCGATCATGGAGATCAGGCGAGTAGTAGATGAGGTAAAAAATTCCGACGCGGAGTTAACCTCCGAGGAGGCTGCTGCTCTAGGCTTCCCTGGTCTGGTAGAGGGAGATGTGGTCAAGACAGAAGTGGAGATCGCTCCTGAGAGCTTTGGACGTATAGCGGCTCAGACAGCCAGACAGGTGATAATCCAGCGTTTGAAAGATGCAGAGAGAGAAATTATCTTCAACGAGTTCTCCGAGAGAGTGGGAGACATGGTCAACGGTGTCGTCTTTAAGGCCGAAAACGACCAGATTCTCGTCCGTATAAGCGAGAGAACCGAGGCAATGTTACCCCGGGAAGAACGCATAAACGGAGAAACCTACGAACTGGGGTCGAGGATGAAATTCTATCTGTTAGACGTTCGTCAGACTACCAGAGGGCCTAGGATTGTTGTCTCCAGAACCCATCCTGGTTTGCTTCGTCGCCTTATGGAGCTGGAGATTCCGGAGATCCGAGACGGAGTGGTGGAGATACATGGGATCGTTCGGGAGGCCGGTGCCAGAGCCAAGGTCGCAGTGACGACATTGGATCCCAACGTCGATCCTGTCGGAGCCTGCGTCGGAAACGGTGGTTCCAGAATCAAGACCATAAGCAACGAACTTAACGGAGAAAAGATCGACGTGGTAATATGGAGCGATGATCCTCTTCAATACATAAGGAATACCCTTTCTCCTGCTAAGGTAGTCAGGGTGGAGCCGATTTTGGAGCAGGAGAAATCCGCCAAGGTATTTGCCCGTCCCGATCAGCTCTCTCTCGCCATAGGGAAAGCGGGGCAAAATGTTCGTCTCGCTGCCCGTCTTACCGGGTGGAAAGTGGACATCAATCCTTTGGAGGCACCGGAAAAGGATTCGATGCCGACTTTGCAGGATTTGTTCGAAGATATCCCATAAGAGGCGAGAGGTTGTAAAATAGTGGTGGTTCCCAAAAAGAAATCGAAGAACCCTAGGATGTGTCTAGTATGTCGTAGACACGACGTACCCGCAAACTTTATTCGGGTAGTTCGTCGTCCCGACGGAACCGTCGTCGTAGACGATTCAGGAAGGGTCAACGGTCGAGGGGCATACCTATGCCCCTCTAGTCGCTGTGTTCAAACGGCGTTTCGTCAAAAACGTCTGGATAAAGCCCTCAAGGTAAGGGTGCCGGAGGACGTTTACCTTCGTTTGCTCGAGAGGGTTAAGGGCTTGGAGGATAGCGACGATGCCTGATCTCTCGTGGATGTCCTTTTTAGGGCTCGCCAGGAGGGCGGGGCTCTTGGTGATAGGACAGGATAACGTCTTCACCGTCTTACAAAAGAACAAAAAAAGCTACGTCGTGATAATGACTTCCGATAGATCCGATGCCGTAGCCAGAAAGGCTAAAAAGGAGGTCTTTTCTCGTCATAGTTTTTTTCAGTTGAGGACGATAGATAGAGAGATACTGGGCGAGGCCATAGGGCTGGCAGGTTGTCAAATTGTAGCCCTCCCCAAAGGAGAAGGGCTTACCGATACCGTAATTTTGCGATTAAAAGAAGGGGGAGAGGCCATTGAGTAAAATCAGGGTCTACGAGCTTGCAAAGATGCTGGAAATGAGCAACAAAGAGCTTATGGAGATACTGCACGATATGGACGTGGAGGTTACGAGCCATATGAGTTCTTTGGACGTGGAAACGGCTCAACAGATTGAGGATTTAGTGAAGAAGTCCTCTAATAATGAAAGAAAAACCTCCAAGGAAGAGGATAAACCTAGGAGAGGAGTTTCCGTTCCGGAAGGATCTTCCATCAAGGAAGTGGCTGATATCCTCAAGGTCTCCCCTGCAGATGCCGTAAAGACCCTTATAGCTCAGGGCGTGATGCTGCCTGCTTCGGCACAGGCCGACGATTCGGTGTTGACCATACTCTCCGATGCTTACGAGGTCGATATCGAGTGGGCTGTCGAGGCCGACGACGAGGAACCTCATAAAACCACATTGAAGCCGGAATTTAAGGGCAAAAATCTTCAGCCCAGGGCCCCTATAGTGACGGTTATGGGGCATGTCGATCACGGCAAGACAACCCTTCTGGATACCATCAGGAACACGAACATAACAGCTAGGGAAGCGGGCGGAATAACGCAGCATATAGGTGCGTCCAGGATTAGCCATGATGGCAAGGACATCGTCTTTCTCGATACTCCGGGGCACGCTGCTTTCACCTCCATGAGGGCCAGAGGTGCCCAGTGTACCGATATCGCTATTTTGGTGGTGGCAGCCGACGATGGCGTAATGCCTCAGACAATGGAGGCCATAAACCACGCCAAGGCTGCCGGAGTTCCCATAATCGTGGCGGTCAACAAGATGGATAAACCAGGAGCCAATCCCGACAGGGTTAAGCAGCAGCTCAGCGATCAGGGGCTGATTCCCGAAGATTGGGGCGGAGATACCATAATGGTCCATGTCTCGGCGAAGTCCGGCGAAAACATAGACCAGCTTCTGGAGATGATCCTTCTCGTTTCTGAGATGGAAGAGTTAAAGGCCGATCCGACCGTATCTCCCGAGGGAGTTGTAGTGGAAGCCGAGTTGGACAAGGGTAAGGGCTCGGTGGCCACGGTGCTGGTTCAGCAGGGAACCCTCAAAAGAGGGGACATAGTGTTGCTGGACTCCTCCTGGGGAAAGGTCCGGGCCATGATAGACGCATCGGGTAAACAGGTAAAGGCC
This sequence comes from Dethiosulfovibrio peptidovorans DSM 11002, assembly GCF_000172975.1. Lineage (NCBI taxonomy): Bacteria > Thermotogati > Synergistota > Synergistia > Synergistales > Dethiosulfovibrionaceae > Dethiosulfovibrio > Dethiosulfovibrio peptidovorans. Next base: position 2,308,382 of record NZ_ABTR02000001.1, on the reverse strand, counting down.
GCCGGTCCAAGCACCGCTGTGGAAATTCTGGGGCTCAGCGAGGTCCCTCAGCCGGGAGAGCGTTTCTTCGTGGTGGACAACGAAAAGACCGCAAGGGATGCCATCGCGGCCAAGGAACAGGAGAAACGCCTGGAGGCTAACAAGATGGCTCCTAGGATGACCCTGGAGGAGCTCTACACTAAGATGCAGGATGGCGAGACCCCCATGCTGAACTTGCTGATCAAATGCGATGTTCAGGGGAGTATAGAAGCTCTTACCGGCTCTTTGGACAAGTTGACGACCGATGAGGTCGGAATAAACATCGTTCATACCGGTGTGGGCGGATTGTCCGAGTCCGATATTATGCTGGCATCCGCATCGGATGCCATAGTCATAGGTTTCAACGTTCGTCCCGACGCCAACGCCAAAAAAATGGCGGAGAAAGAGCATGTCCAGATCCGTCTCTACAGGGTCATATACGATATTATCGATGACATCAAGGCGGCTATGGAGGGAATGCTTGCCCCGGACATAAGGGAAAAGATAATCGGTCAGGCGGAGATCAGGGAGATTTTCAAGGTTCCCAAGGTAGGGAAAGTCGCCGGATGTATGGTGACGGAGGGGTCCGTCAAGAGAGGCTCGAAGGTCAGACTGATAAGGGACAGAGTGGTCTACTGGGAGGGAGAGCTTTCCGCTCTCAGGAGGTTCAAGGACGATGTTGCCGAGGTGACCTCCGGTTACGAGTGCGGAATGAGCTTCGCTAAATTCCAAGATATAAAAGAAGGCGATGTCGTAGAAGCCTACGAACTGATAGAGGAAAAGAGAACCCTGTAGTAACGGGGACAGTCCGCCGGAGGCCGCATCGTTGGACCTCCGGCGGATACTTTTGAGATTATCATCGATAAGTGAGGTGATTCCTATGGCGGGATTTCGAATAGAGAGAGTCAATAAAGAACTTCAAAGGGAAATATCCCGTCTCCTGGAGTTCTCCGTAAAGGACGAAAATGCCAAAAGAGCGGTTGTAACAGGAGTCGACTGCGCTAAGGACTTGAAATCGGCGAAAGTCTATTTCACCACTATCTCCCCGGAAGATCGCCGTTCTGTCTCGGAGTCCTTGAAAAAAGTGAGGACTTTTCTCAGGTCCTCTCTCGCTCAGACCTTGAGGATCAGGACGGTTCCCGAGTTGCGCTTCATCTACGATACAAGCGGGGAATACGGAAGATCCATTGACAGACTTCTAGATATGGTGGTAACTCATGAAGAGAATACCGATTATGTCGAGGGTGACGATGGAGAACGAGAATAAGGCCCGCTTGATTTCCACCTTAAAAAATAGCGGTAGTTGGATATTGGTAAGTCACGTAAAGCCCGACGGCGATACTCTGGGGTCCGCAAGCGCTCTTTTTAAAATAGGCCTATCTTTGGGAAAGGATGTTCGGTGGTACGGCAAGGATCCTTTTCCCGAGCGCTATCGTTTTTTATTCGCCTCCGATCGTTATGAATCGGTCCAATCCATGCCGGACATCCCAGAAGACTCCGTAGTTGTCGCTTTGGACGTGAGTACCCTCGATAGAGGGATAGAGGGAATGTCTAAAGGGGAGAAACTGGTGGTTATCGACCACCACGGTGATAACGCCAGATTTGGGGATATCAACTTGATAGAAGACGTCTCCTCAGTCGGAGAGATGGTCTACTGTTTAGCAGGGGATCTGAACGTGGCGATCTCGGCCGATATGGCAGAGTCTATATACGTGGCGATAGCTACCGATACAGGTGGAATGACCTTTTCCAACACCGGCGGAAAGACCCTGAGAATCGTGGCCGATCTTCTTGATTGTGGTTTACCCCTTCAGCGCGTCGTAAAGATGCTTTATCATAACGACACGGTTGAAAGACTTCATCTTTGGGGACGGGCATACGAACGTGCGGTTCGACTAGATGGCCTGTGTTATTCGTGGTTGTACGATGCGGACTTCGAGGAGACCCATACCGATCAGGACGATACGGAATCGTTGGTCAACTCTCTGATGAAAATCAAGGATACCAAGGTCGCTGTATTGTTCGTCGAAAACGACAAAGACGTGAAGGTAAGTCTTCGCTCCGACGGTAGTTTGTCCGTCAGAGAGATAGCCCATCTATGGAACGGTGGAGGACATCCATGTGCCTCCGGATGCCGATTGACAGGTCCCATGGACGAGGTGATCGCCCGTGTCCTCGACTCGATTTACAAACGGTAGAGACGGTTTTTTGATAATAGATAAACCAGAGGGAGTCAGAAGCACCGCCAGTGTCTCCGCGGTAAAGAGGGCTCTTGGCAGAGGGGTAAGGGTGGGTCATGCCGGTACTCTGGATTCCACTGCCCAGGGACTTCTGATCGTTCTGGTAGGTAAGGCCACCCGTCTATGTCGTTACGTTATGGATCTGCCCAAAAGCTATCTGGGAATCGTCAAGTTCGGGGTGAAGACCTCCACCGACGATGGTACCGGCGATATCCTGAGCTCTATGGATGATGACCCCTTTATCGACCGGGGATCGTTGGAGTCTTTAGTTCCCTCCTTTTTGGGAATAAGGATGCAGCGTCCTCCCTCCATATCGGCCTTGAAGGTCGACGGTCGGCGAGCTCACCTTGTATCCAGATCGGAGAAGCTGATGGAGTTACCGTTGAGACCGGTCTTTATAACCTCCTTGAAAGTTCAGGATGTTTTTGCCGATAAAGGAGAGGCCACCATAGGAGTGGTCTGTCATAAAGGCACCTATATAAGGAGTATCGCCAGGGACATGGGAGATATGTCCGGATATGGGGCCCATCTGAGCTCATTACGCAGAATCTCTACCGGGCCCTTCGACGTATCGGACGGGGTGTCCTTTTCGGAGGGGATGGACTGTCTCGACAAAGAGGTGCTCTCGCAATCCTTGCTTCCTGTGGATTTTATATCCAGAGCTTACAGGAGCTATGAGATAACGAGGCATGAAGATCTTGGAGCTCTCAAGAATGGACTTCCCCTTCCACTTTCCACTCTAAGGCCGATAAAAAACGATGAGGCCTGGTGCTGCTCGAGGGCTGTAGTCACAGGGGAAGGTCTTCTGTCGGTGTGCAGGTTCCGTTTTGAGGACGACCGTTGTTATCTGGTTCCTGAGACCAATCTGCTGATGGAGAGCCCTTCATGATAGTGGTATTGGGGGCCTTCGACGGTTACCACTTAGGACATCAGAGGCTTTTCTCCGTTGCATCCGCCATGGCTGAGAGGGAATCCTGTGGATGGGCGGTGGTCTCTTTTACCCCTCATCCCAAGACAGTGCTGATGCACGAGAGAGTCTCATTGCTCTTCACGGAGGAAGAAAAGGTCCTTTTGAGGGAAATACTGTCCATTCCGACGATGATACAGTTCCCCTTTACCTCTCGACTTTCCTCGATGGACCCGGAGGATTTTTTTTCCTACATGGATAAGGAAATAGGCGTCTCCGGTGTAGTCGTCGGGGATAATTTCAGGTTCGGGAGGGAAAGAAGGGGAGACGTGGATACCCTTTCGGAGATATGTAGAGGCAAAGGAATTCCGTTTAGTTCGGTGCTTCCTGTGACCATCGATGGCTCCGTGGTCAGCAGTACTTCGATAAGGGATTTAATCTCTATGGGTAAAATTTCGGAGGCCTCGACTAGGCTAGGTTATCCTTTCTTCATGAGAGGTCACGTAATAGAAGGATCTAGAAGAGGACGAAAAATAGGGGTTCCTACGGCAAATCTATCCTTCCCGTCCACTAAGATAATCCCCAAACCAGGCGTGTACGCCGGTGCTGCCTATCTGGACGGCGAATGGTGCCCCGCGGCCATCTCGATCGGGAATAATCCCACGTTCGGCGATATATCGGAAAATAGGGTAGAGGTCCACATAATCGACAAAAACGAAGATCTCTACGATCAGACTCTATACGTTCTATTTTTTGAGAGACTCAGGTCTGAACGGCGTTTTCTCGATCCGGAAAGGCTCGTAAGTCAGTTAAAGGACGACATAAAGAGGACCAAGGGGATTTTCGGATGTAAAACCGATCTCCTTAGCCCTTTTTACACCTCCTCGGTCTTGAATTGTATGATGTACCGTGGTACAATTCCTTTCGTTCCAGGTGCGGGCCTGTAGCTCAGAGGATAGAGCGACGGCCTCCTAAGCCGTAGGTCGAGGGTTCGAATCCCCCCAGGTCCGCCATTTAATTTTAAATAGCTGAATGAGAAGGTCTCTCAATCGGGAGACCTTCTTTCTTTGTCTGAATTTTTTGTGATATTTTGGTCGCCTTGGTTTGTGTATCAAACAAAAGGATATGCCATATGTATAGTTTTCTTTTTTCTGACTAAATAAAAGGGCGTATCTTTTTAGACTAGTCCATTGTGATTAGCTCCCTAAGGCGTTATAATCTGTAAGTGCGTTCACCTGTGAATGGGGGGAGGGGCTATAATAACGATTAGAAGGGCTGCTTTGTTTTTTGCATGTGTTTTTTTTATTTATTTTATGTGTGTCGACGTAACCGTAATATCTTTGGCAGTGAGAGAAGAGATCCTGTTCGATAAGTATATGTACCCTGGGAGCCTGTTCGAGACCGGCTATATCCACTCAGTTCAAAAAACTCCGGTAGAGGATGTCTACGTCGTTGTCGATGGAGAACTGTGGCTTTGGGAGGAGCGGGTCGTCTCCCACAATGCAGGTCTTCCATCTGAGTCCCCTTATCGTGGGTATTTCCTGTCGGATAAAGAGTGGATGCATTTTTTCGGTGGACGCTATAGCACGAAGATGTATATGCTGAGAGTCGGAAACGACGTGTTGGGGCGAAACGTATGCCGTTTTTACGGCCGATCCGACTGGATCGATCTATTCGAGATCGTTCCAGGTAAAAGATGCGCGGTTTCTGTAGAGACAAAACCTTTTTTAACTACTCTCATTAGGATTTAAGCTTAGAGATAAGAGGGAGGGGTTTGTTTGAGCGATATCTTAGAGGGAAAGATCGCCGAGGAAAATCAGACCATTGATCTCGACGATCTGAGAAAAAAATTCGATACCGAGGCCAGATACAGGGAGTTAGGGGATTGGCAGGGTATGTTGATAACTATCCTAGCTGTCTCTATGTCGGCGTTCCATTTTTATACCTCGGGTTTTGGGCTTTTGCTTGCCCTTCAACAGAGGGCGGTACACCTGGCTTTCGTCATGTCTCTGGTGTTCCTGCTTTATCCAGCAAGGCAGAGCTCGCCCAAGGATAAGATTCCCCTGATGGATTTTGCCTTGGCCGCAGTGGCAGCTTATTCTGCTCTTTACCTGATGATAAATTTCAACGAACTGGTCAATAGGGCGGGGCTTCCGACTCAGATGGATATAGTTATGGGCTTCATCTGTATATTGCTTTTGCTAGAGGCAACCAGAAGGGTATCCAGTCCGATATTGCCCTGCATAGCTATATTTTTTCTCATTTACTGTTTTTATGGAAGGGCTTTTCCTGAGCTTTTTCAGCATAGAGGATTCAGCATAAAGAGGATCATCAACCATATGTACCTCGGGACAGAGGGGGTTTTCGGTATCCCTCTCGGGGTATCGGCGACTTTCGTCTTTATGTTCATATTGTTTGGATCGGTCCTTGAACAGACCGGACTCGGAAAGTTCATCATCGATCTGGCTATGGCTCTGGCCGGACATAGCACCGGTGGTCCCGCCAAGGTCGCGGTTTTAAGCTCCGGACTTATGGGATCGATATCCGGTTCCTCCGTGGCTAACGTATGTACTACAGGTATGTTTACCATCCCATTGATGAAGAGCGTGGGCTATCAGAGTCATTTCGCCGGAGCGGTGGAAGCGGTCGCATCTACCGGAGGACAGATAATGCCACCGGTAATGGGAGCAGCGGCTTTCATAATGGCTCAGTTTCTTGGAATTCCCTACATACATGTTGCTCTGGCTGCTATCGTTCCGGCCTTGCTCTACTATTTCGCCGTGATGATTCAGGTTCATCTAGAGGCTAACCGACTTGGACTGAAGGGACTTCCCAAAGAACAATTGCCTAAATTGGCCCCCCTTTTGAAGGAAAAGGGGCTTTTGTTGCTCCCCATAATCGGTATCATCTATTTTCTGATCGCTGGATATACGCCTCTGAAGGCCGCCTTTAACGGCATCCTTATAAGCATAGCCGTGTCTTATTTCAACAGGGAGACCTGGCTTACCCCTAAAAAACTGGCTGCCGCGTTTGAAAACGGAGCCAGGGGGGCTATAGGGGTAGCCTGTGCCTGTGCTACCGTAGGTATAATAGTCGGGACAGCCACCTTGACCGGACTGGGCCTCAGAATAGCCAGCGCCGTGGTCGCCATAGCGGGCGGCAAGCTCCTTCCCACATTGTTGTTGACCATGGTCGCCTGTATTCTTCTAGGGGCCGGGTTACCTACGACGGCCAACTTTATAGTCACGAGCACCATGTGTGCACCGGCCTTGTTCCAGCTGGGAGTCGCTCCTATCGCCGCCTATATGTTCGTTCTCTACTTCGGTATAGCGGCGGATCTAAGCCCCCCCGTCGCGTTAGCAGCCTATGCCGGCGCTGGTATAGCGGGAGCCGATCCGTTTAAGACCGGGGCTACGGCTATAAAACTCGCCCTGGCAGGTTTCCTGGTTCCCTACATATACGCTTATAATCCGATATTGGTCTTGGTCAACTTCACGTTGGGGCGGTTCGCCATGTCAGTCGGTACGGCCGTGCTAGGGGTATTCCTCCTGGGGATGAGCACCGTCGGTTTCTACAAGTGTTCTATGAACCCGGTCTTTCGTATAGTCGCTTTGTCCGGTGCCCTCTGTCTGTTGATACCGGGTATTTACAGCGATTTAGCCGGACTCTCCGTTTTGGTTGTGTTGCATGTTCTTCAAGCCGCTAAAGCTAAACGGCTGAACGCTTCAGCCGCCTAGAGGCAAAAAACATCACGTATCGTCCCTAACAGGGACGATACGTGATACAATTTCATCGTTCGATTTTGCGCCGCCTCTCCCGGGGCGGCATTTCCGTATTGAGAGGTGACCTGGTTAATGTCGAAAGATTTCAAGGAGACCTTGTGTCTACCTAAGACCGATTTCCCCATGAGGGCCGGTTTGGCCAAGAAAGAACCCGGTTTAATAGAGGGCTGGGAAGAGATCGATCTCCATTCGCTCATGTTGAAGAAAAACGAGGACAAGCCTTCCTTTATATTGCATGATGGCCCTCCTTATGCTAACGGAGATATTCATATAGGAACAGCCTTTAATAAAATTATTAAAGATTTTATAGTTAAATTCAAATCTATGAGAGGCTATAGATGTCCCTATGTCCCCGGCTGGGATACCCATGGTCTTCCTATCGAGTTGAAGGTGCTCAAAGGGGAGGGCGTCGACAAGGATTCTATCGATCCGGTGGAGCTTCGCCGTCGATGCACCGATTATGCCCTTGGTTTCTTGGACTCCCAGCGCTCTCAGTTCAGGCGCCTCGGTGGTGTCGGCGATTGGGAAAATCCTTACATAACTCTGAAGCCCGAGTACGAGGCTGCACAGATAGGTGTCTTCGCTGATATGGTGGAGAAGGGACTGGTCTACAAGGGACAAAAGCCCGTATATTGGTGTATCGACTGTCAGACGGCTCTGGCCGCTGCGGAGATCGAGTACGGTGACGAGACTTCACCGTCGATTTACGTGGCCTATTCCATGCCTGACGTTGCCGAAAGGATACCCGAGGTAGCCGGAAGGGACGTCAACGTAATCGTATGGACGACGACTCCTTGGACCCTGCCTGCGAGTATGGCTGTAGCCATTCATCCTGCCTACGAATATGTCTTCGTCCCTTCGGGGGACTCGGTCTACCTTCTGGCCAAGGCGTTGATAGCCGATGTAGAGAAGACCACGGGGATGACCTTCGGAGAGCCGCTCGCTACGGTTAAAGGGGCGGAACTGGAGAAGGTCGAGGCAGTTCATCCTTTCTACGAGGACAGGAAGACCCCTGTTCTTTTGGCCGATTACGTTGTCCTTGATACTGGGACGGGCTGTGTCCACACCGCTCCGGGACACGGGGTCGAAGACTACGAGACGGGCGTCAGATACGGCATAGAGGTATATAACCCGGTGGATCCGACCGGAAGATATCTTCCAGAGACCCCTTTAGTCGGCGGTATGACTCTGGACGAAGGTGCCTCGTTGGTTCTGAAGACCTTGACCAACAACGGCAGGCTTTTGGGACAGCTTGAAATACTTCACTCATATCCTCATTGCTGGAGATGCAAGAAGCCGGTGATCTTCCGTTCCACCGATCAATGGTTCGTAAACGTGGCTCAATTCCGTCAACAGGCGTTGGACGTCATAGAAAACGAGGTCAAGTGGATTCCCGATTGGGGTAAGGATAGGATCTACAACATGGTACGGGATCGCTCGGATTGGTGTATCAGTAGACAGAGGGTATGGGGAGTGCCCATCCCGGTCTTCTACTGCCAGGATTGCGGAAAGATGTTGCTGGATCCCGATGCGATAAGACTGGTTCAGCAAAAGGTCAAAGAGAGGGGCGGAGACGTCTGGTGGCAGGAGTCGCCGGAGGAACTGCTGGGCGACCTGTGTAAATGTCCCTCTTGCGGTAGCGGCAATCTGAAAAAAGAGAAAGACATCATGGACGTGTGGTTCGATTCCGGCATCAGTCATTTTGCGGTTCTGGAGAATCGTCCGGAACTTTCCTGGCCAGCGGACCTTTATCTCGAGGGCAGCGATCAGCATAGAGGATGGTTCCAGACCTCCCTGCTGACCTCCGTCGCCACCAGGGGAGTCGCTCCCTATAAGGCCGTCTTGACCCACGGTTTCATCGTCGACGGCAAGGGAAAGAAGATGTCGAAGTCCATCGGTAACGTTGTAGCTCCTCAGGAGATCATAGATACCAACGGTGCCGATATACTGAGACTCTGGGTAGCCTCGACCGATTACAAAAACGATATTCGCATCTCGAAGACGATCATAAGGACCTTGAGCGAGGAGTACCGAAGGATAAGAAACACGGCTCGCTTTCTGCTGGGGAACCTGTGCGATTTTAATCCGAGTACCGATTTCGTCTCGGAGGCGGAGATGTCCTCTTTCGATAGGTGGATCCTGTCCAGGTTGAACAGGCTTATTAAGAGGGTTACGAAGGGATACGATTCCTACGAGTTCCATATACCGACCGTATCTATCCATCAATTCTGCGTAAACGAGTTGGGCTCTCTGTATCTCGACGCAGCTAAGGATTCTCTTTACGCAGACGCCCTGAACTTCAAGGGCCGCAGGGCTATTCAGACCGTCATGTGGAGGATCGTTACGGCTTTGTCCACCATGCTGGCTCCCGTGCTGAGTTTTACGTCCGAGGAAATATGGCGGGAACTCAGAAAGATCGACGAGTCTCTAGAGAAGAGTGTTTTTCTGGCAGATTGGCCCCTCTTCGATGAAAGAGCCGACGATGAGGACCTTGAAAAAAAATGGAGTGCCGTGATAAAACTAAAAGGCGCCGTCAGCAGGGCATTGGAGGCTGCCAGAGGCAGAGGCGAGATCGGACAGTCCCTGGAGGCCGCCGTATCGGTGGTGAGACCGGATGGAGATGTCTCCGACTATCTTTCTCGAGAAGATTGGGAGTACGTGACCATAGTCTCGTCCTTTAAGTGGGTGGATAAGGAAGGAGACGGTTTCGTCGAGGATCAGGATACGGGATATAAGGTCCTGGTGGAGAACGCCCCAGGCGACAAGTGTCCTCGCTGCTGGAAATACGTTACAGAGGTAGACGAAGAAGGTCTGTGTCCCAGATGCCAGAGCGTAATGAGAGGGTAGACCCGATAAAATTCTTAGACGAGGAGAGCCTGTCCGATCAAGGACAGGCTCTCTCGGCCTGTCCTGAAGAAGAGGAGATACTTGTCCCCCCCGATATGGACGGTGTTCGTCTGGATGCCTTCTTGTCCGATTTTCTAGGCGTCTCCCGAACCTTTATACAGAGAGTGATCAGAGACGGTTACGTGAAGGTCTTTCAGGGGAAGAGAGTGAAACCGTCCAGATCGGTTTTGGCGGGAGAGTCTTTGAGGTTCAAGCTTCCGCCTCCCCAGAGGATGGACCTCGTCCCTGAACCGGTCGATTTTTCCGTAGTCTACGAGGATGAAGACATAATAGTCGTGGATAAACCTGCTGGAGTGGTGGTACATCCGGCTCCCGGACATTGGCGGGGAACCTTGGTGCACGGTTTGCTTTACAGGTATCCCGACATAGGCACCATAAACGATGTGGTCAGGCCTGGAATAGTCCATCGACTGGACTCGACGACCTCTGGCCTCTTGGCTGTAGCCAGGAACACCGAGTCTCTGAACGAACTTCAAAGTTCCTTTAGAGACAGAAAGGTGGGAAAGTTCTATCTGGCCTTGTCCGATGGACGTGTCGTCGGAGAGGAGATTTCCTTGGACGCTCCTATCGGAAGGGATAGAAACAACCGCTACAGGATGACTGTCACGGACGACGGAAAGAACGCCCGTACAGATGTCTACCCTCTCTGGAACAGAGGGAGGTACTCTTTTCTGATATGCGAACTGCACTCGGGGAGGACCCATCAGATAAGGGTGCACCTCAGACATTTGGGTGCACCCCTGGTGGGAGATGAACTTTATGGTTTTAGGAAAAAGGCCAGGAAAAACGACCCTCTTCTGGAGGGGCGAGTTTTTCTCCATGCCTGGAAACTCGTGCTGCCTCATCCTAGGACGGGTGAGATCATGAATTTTCGTTCCGTTCTTCCTCGTGATCTCTCGTCGGTTCTTTCAAGAGTTCTCTCCATAGGTCGGAGTTGACCGTTATGGAGTCGCTGTTTTTATATGTCACCTGCGCCGGTCCGGCTCCCTGTATATGACGGACGTGTTTTCTACTAGTGTAATCCACCGAGGAGCTAGGTAGGTTAGCTCCCTTTGAGTAATAGACGGCTAGGGATGCACATATCCTTATTGCCGTATCCAACAGGACTTGGTCTTTGGGAGGGGCCTTTAATATAACATGGCTTCCCGGCATTTCATGTATATGGAACCATATATCGTCCGGTCCAGCCATACGAAAGGTCACGTGACGATTCCCTCTCTCGTTCAGCCCTACCAGGATAAGGCTGTCTTGGAAGTCGTATCGTATATGAGGAGGCTCTTTTTCCTCTTTTCTTTTCTTGCGTCTTTTATCTCTCGTGGCGTCGTCGCTTTTTCCCGATATTTCCGAGACCATCTGTCGGAGGAGCCCTATGTCCTCGATTCTGTCCAGATTATCCAGCTCTGCCTCCATTTCCTCCTTCTCTTTAAGTACCTTTTCCCTGTGTGCGAGTACCGACTTTTCGTCGGCGGCGTACTTTTTGTATTTTTTAAAGTATATAGCGGCGTTTGCCGACGGGGAGAGGTCGGGGTTGAGTTTCACCGATAGCTTGACCTCTCGCCCCTCTTCGTTCCAATAGGGTAGTTCCATTTCCGGTGTCCTCGACGGTATTACATGTAGGTTAGACAGGATGGTTTCTCCCTTTATGCGGAAAACCTCGGCTTCGTCTATCATTTTGAGCTGTCTAGACACTCCCTCGATGTGTCGATTGAGGCTTTTTATCCTCTTGGATAGTCTCTTTTTGCCCTCCGATATCAATTTGAATCGAACCCTTTCCAGAGCTCTCCAAAAAGATATACGTCGAAAGATCTCTATGGTTCCTTCCTGAAGAACTTTTCCCGACTCCAGAGGACGAGGCCATATGGAGGTGTAATCTCCTATGTCCTGGACGATCCCCTCACCGTTTAACATCCTCTTTAGATCAAAAAGTACTTCGTCCTGGGTTAACGACCCTTTTTCGACCTCTATCAGCAGGTTTTTAGACAGCTTTTTGCCTATGCCTATCGGGTTTTTTAGATAATCTATGATGTTCAATCTCTCTATGCCATCGGGCGATATTCCCTGGACTGGCGGCGGAGATACGTAGGTCTGACCTGGGAGCACGCTTCTGTAGCGGTTTACGTCCGGATGCACGTGTCTGGCAGGTTCTATTATGGTTCCCTCTCCGTCCAGAAGAATTACGTTGCTCAGCCGCCCCATAAGCTCTATTATCACTGTGTATTCGTTCTCTATCCCTGCCCCTACGAACCGTCTTATGTCGATGGCTATTACTCTGTCCATTTTTTCCTGACGTATGCTCTTTATCTTTCCTCCTGATAGATATTTGTTCAGTGCTAGCGGGAGGCCGCCTCGGATAGGTTTTAGCTCTTTGCATAAAAGCGTCTGTTTCGTAGAGAGAAGAGTTACCCCGAAGTTTTCCTGTCCCCAGGACACGAAAATGTTTTTATCCCTCATTCTTAAGAGAATCCACTCTTTTCCTCCCTCTATCTTTGAGATCGATTTTCCCTCCAACAGTGAAGAAAGTTCCTTAGAGAGGGCACCAACCAGTTCTGGGCCATATCCCATAAGATCACGCTCCATCCTCGGTCTTTAACCGTTGGGTGTTAGGGTAATCCTTTTTTCTTTGCTTGACAAGATCGCCTCATATCCGTACAATTATCGCCGTCTCGTGATGAGAGGGGCTGTGGCGCAGAGGGAGCGCGATTCCTTCGCAAGGAATAGGTCGGGGGTTCGAGTCCCCCCAGCTCCACCAGATTAGCTCTTTTTAGACTTTTCTGCGGATTTTCATGGGATAGGGAAATGCTTGACGGTTTTAGCTTCTTGTTGTATCATTTCCCGGTACCGAGTTCGGGCGCTGTTAGGTCAAGTTTTCACCCTTCGGCTGTAGTGCGGGGCGTAGCGCAGTCTGGTTAGCGCACCTGCTTTGGGAGCAGGGGGTCGAAGGTTCGAATCCTTTCGCCCCGACCATATTACGATGGATATGCGGAAATAGCTCAATTGGTAGAGCACTAGCCTTCCAAGCTGGGGGTTGCGGGTTCGAGTCCCGTTTTCCGCTCCATTTTTTTTGCGCCGGTAGCTCAGTTGGATAGAGCAACGGCCTTCTAAGCCGTGGGTCGCGGGTTCGAATCCTGCCCGGCGCGCCAAGAGTTTTATGGTGAGTGTAGTTCAGTTGGTTAGAACGCTGGATTGTGGTTCCAGAGGTCGGGGGTTCGAATCCCCTCACTCACCCCATTATCTTTGTGGATCGTTAGCTCAACTGGCAGAGCACCTGACTCTTAATCAGGGGGTTACAGGTTCGATTCCTGTACGATCCACCAATTTTCCGTCTTGGTGATGCCTTCTAATGGGACCGTTAGCTCAACTGGCAGAGCACCTGACTCTTAATCAGGGGGTTACAGGTTCGATTCCTGTACGGTCCACCATTTTTCCGCCAACGACGATGCGAGAGTGGTGGAATTGGTAGACACGCTGGATTTAGGATCCAGTGCCTTCGTGCGTAGGGGTTCAAGTCCCCTCTCTCGCACCATTTTCCTCGTTAAGGGATCCCCTTCATCTATTACCCTTCCTTTTAGTACTCTTATTCTCCTTTGTATGATAAGCTGTTTTTGGGGCGTGTTGCTTCAGGAGTCTTGTTTATTCGTAGAATAAAATTTAACCAATGCAGAGGTGTTGCCCGTGTCCGAGTCCTCAAGTCAACGAGAAAAACGCTTGCTTGACATGGCGGGGGGAGATGTAAAACTGGCCGTAGAGTTGGCCCGCATCTTTTTATCTCATTACGATGAGATGCACCGCTCCCTGGCCGATGCCGTAGGACGACGAGATCCGTTGGACGTACGGCGGATGGTTCACTCGATAGAGGGCAGTTTAGGAGCTATGGGAAGTCTCGAGTCAATAGAAAGGCTGTCTGCCATAGGTCAGGCCGGTCGTGATGAGCGTAGAGACCTTCTCGAGGAACTGTTTCTCCTCTACGAGGAGGCCATTAATCGTTCCAACGACGAGATACGTCTGTTCATAGATGCACAGGAATGAATGATTTAGTAAAAGAAGTTCGTTTGTGATATACTACCGTGGTTGTTTAAGATATAGGTTGTCGTGAAAGGGGTTGCCTCTCGTGAGATCAGAGATGCTGTCGCAGGAAAAGAACGTGGTTACCATAAAAGCGGTTGTTGAAAAAGAGGACTTCAAAAAAGAGGTCTCCAAGATGTACGATAAGCTCGCCAAAAACGCGGCTATCCCAGGGTTTCGTCGAGGGAAGGCCCCCAGAAAGGTTCTCGATCTTCGTTTCGGGAAAGAGGCTATTTTGGCAGAGGCGTTGGAAGAGATGATCCCATCTCTCCTGGGAGAGATAACCACCGATTACGATTTGAACCTTATCGAGGATCCGGACGTTAAGATCGACGTTATTGAAGAGGGGAAGGACGTGGAGTTGACCTTGGTTTTTGAGGTCGAGCCCGAGGTGTCCTTGGCCGATCTATCCGAGATCCTGGTGGTAAAACCGAAGATAAACGTGACCGACGACCATGTAGCGGAAGCTATCGAGGATCTTCGTAAAAGACACGCTTCTCTTGAGACGGTAGATCGTCCCAGCGCTTCAGGAGACGTCGTCGTAGCAGATTATTCGACGGTAGTGGTCGATGACGATGGAGAGGAAATAGTCTCCCATCCTGCTGAGACCCACTCTTTCGACTTGGTCGAGGAGACATTGAGACCGGAGATATATCAGACCCTGGTTGGCGTCTCTCCCGAGGACGAAAGGGAGTCTCAGGTCGTTATAGACGAGGATTACAAAGACGAGAAATTAGCGGGAAAAACCGCTAAGTATAAGTTTACCGTAAAGGAAGTCAAGGAAAGAGTCCTTCCAGATCTCGATTCATCCTTCTTCGTTCAGGTCTTCGGCGAAGAAGGCGAGGCCATGGACGAGGAAACTTTCAGAGAATCCATATCTCAGCGTCTTGGAGAACATATGGAAGGCGAGGCTCAGCAGGCGGCCGAGGGCGATATGGTCAGGAAATCGGTCGACGCCTCCGAGGTAGAGGTTCCGGTATCCATGGTCAACAGACAGGTCGAAAACCTCAAGAAACGGATGGAAGAGCAGGGAGCCGCGGGTGTAGACGATTCACAGCTAACCTCTCAGGCTGAAAGGGACGTCAAGGAGTTCCTGGTCTTGGAGGCTTACGGCAAGGATCTGGCAGTGGAGTTGACCAAGGAAGATCTCGATGAGGAGTTCCAGCGTGTAGCCGATGGTTACGGAATTGGCGTAGAGGCGGTAAAGGAAGCTTTTCTTAAAAACAAGGATAAGATCAACGAGATAGCCCACAGCCTGAAGGTCAAAAAGACGATCTCCGCCATGATGGAGAAAGTCACCGTCGAGGAAAAGGAGTTGGGCCAGGCTCAATAATCAGGACAGGGAGGAGTTACCTCGATGTATATCCCTTATGTCATAGAGCAAACGGGCCGAGGAGAGAGATCTTACGATATCTACTCCAGGCTCTTGAAGGACCGGATCGTCTTCATAGGAGACGAGATAAACGATGGTCTGGCGAACTCGGTCATAGCCCAGATGTTGTTTTTGGAGAGCGAGAACCCCGACAAGGATATCTACTTTTACATCAACTCCCCCGGTGGTTCCACCACCGCCGGGTTGGCGATATATGACACCATGCAGTATGTCAAGTGCGATATCTCGACCATAGTCGTAGGAATAGCCGCCAGCATGGCGGCGGTCCTCTTGACCGCAGGTACGGCGGGGAAAAGAGTATCTCTTCCTCGAAGCAGGGTGATGATTCATCAACCTTGGGGAGGTGCCAGAGGTAAAGCGTCCGATATGGCTATTCAGGTCAAGGAGATTCTGCATACTAAAGAAACTTTGAATCGGATTTTGGCCGATCACAGTGGCCAGGATTTCGATAAGATATGCGAAGATACGGAAAAGGACTTCTATATGTCAGCTGACGAGGCCATGGCCTATGGGCTTGTGGACAAGGTCATCGATAGACGATAGAATTCGTAACCGCCGAGACGCAGATAAGGGAGCCCGTAAAATGGGTATCCCTTATTTGTGCATTATGGGCGTTAATGCGTCGTCCAGATTCCTATTCGATCGCAAGGAGGACGAAAAATGAGAAATTTTGACGAAAAAGATCGTACCGGAGATAAGGGCATTCGTTGTTCCTTTTGTGGAAAAACCCAGGAAGAGGTGGTCAAGCTAATCGCCGGACCTGGCGTCTATATATGTAACGAGTGCATCAACCTCTGTTCTCTGATACTTCAGGAGGATCAGGCTTCTCAGGAGTCGGGAAAGACTCTCTCGGTAAAGGAGCCTTTTATGGACTTCAACAACATTCCCAAGCCCAGAGAGATCAAGTCCTATCTAGATCGTTACGTTATCGGTCAGGAAAAGGCCAAGAGAGCCGTCTCCGTATCGGTATATAACCACTATCGGAGGATTCAGAACAATATAGCCAACGAAAGCGAAGTTGATATCCAGAAAAGCAACCTGCTGTTGGCCGGTCCTACCGGTTCAGGAAAGACTCTGATCGCCCAGACACTGGCCAAAAAGCTTAACGTTCCCTTTGCCATGGCTGATGCCACCGTTCTTACAGAGGCTGGATATGTCGGAGAGGACGTCGAGAATATCCTTGTAAGGCTTCTACAAGCCGCCGATTACGATGTCTCCGCTGCGGAGAGAGGGATCATCTACATAGACGAAATGGATAAGATAACCCGTAAGTCCGAGTCTACGTCGATAACCAGAGATGTCTCGGGGGAAGGAGTTCAGCAAGCATTGCTTAAGATACTCGAGGGGACCTTGGCCAACATTCCCCCCAAGGGTGGCAGAAAACACCCCTATCAGGAGTTCATATCGATAGATACCACCAATATCCTCTTCATATGTGCAGGGGCCTTCGATGGTCTTGAGGATATAGTAGCCAGAAGGATGAACAGAAAGATGATCGGTTTTGGAGGCGAAGTCCACAGCAAAGTGTCGGCGAAGAGGTTTGAGCTTCTGTCTCATGCAGAACCGGACGACCTGATGTCCTTCGGTTTTATACCGGAGATCATAGGCCGTATTCCCGTTTTGGTCCCCATGGAGACCCTGGACGTAGACGCCTTGGTCAAGATACTTACCGAGCCTCGTAACGCTTTGGTCAGACAGTATGAGAAACTCCTTGAGCTGGAGAACATCGATCTGGAGTTTACCGAGGGAGCCCTAAAAGCCGTAGCTGAAAAAGCCATGATCAAGAACACCGGGGCAAGAGGACTCAGGACGATAATGGAAGGCAGAATGTTGGATCTTATGTACGATATCCCTTCCAGAGAGGACGACGTCGTCAAGATAATTCTGGACGAAGGTTTTATCGACGGCTCGGAGCCGCCTAGGTATGTTCTCGGAAGCGATGAGGAGGTAGCCTAGTTTATGGCCTATGTTCTTCCCGTTCGGGACATGGTGATGTTCCCGGGGGCCATTGCTCCTCTTTTCGTAGGACGTCCCAGATCCCTCAAGGCTATTGAGCTTTCCATACTCGAGGATCGCAAGATTTTCGTCGCGACCCAGATGGACCTGTCGGTAGAGGATCCCGGAGACGGCGATCTTTACTCTATGGGAACTCTCTGTAATATACTTCAGATGGTCAGGGTTCCGGATGGATCGACTAAGGTTTTACTTGAGGGGCTCGGACGAATGAGAGCCAGATCGTTCGTCAAGGAGAGGGATGTCCTATCGGCCGATATCGTACCAGTTGAGACAGGGCGATGGAGGAAAGATGAAAAGATAGAGGCGCTAAAGAGAAGTGTCATGCTGGCTTTCGAGGAATACGTAACCCTTCACCCAAAACTTCCGTCGGAGATCCTCATCTCGGTCAATTCTGTGAAAGACCTGGATAAAATGTCCGACCTGGTCGCGTCTCATCTGACCATAGATGTTGACAAAAAACAGAATCTCTTGGAATGCAACCGCATGGATACGAGGTTGGAGCTTCTTCTCAAGACGTTACTGGAGGAAAACGAACTTCTGAAACTGGAACACGATATCCACGACAGAGTTCAACAGGAGCTGGAACAGGGGCAGAAGCAATATTATCTGAGGGAGCAGCTGAAAATCATACGTTCCGAGTTAGGGCAGGATGATTCGGAATCCGAACTGGACGGGTACGAAAAGAAGATCCTCAATGCAGAGCTTCCAGAGGAAGTGGAGGAACGGGCCAGGGAGGAACTTCGAAGATTGGGCAAGATGCCGCCTCTATCGGCGGAGGCCACGGTCGTGAGGAGCTATATAGACTGGATCTTGGGGATGCCTTGGCACAAGGAAACAGAGGACAATCTCGACCTGTCCTCTGTGCGTTCCGTCTTGGAGTCCAATCATTACGGTCTCGAGAGGATAAAGAAACGCCTCCTGGAATTCATAGCGGTCAGGAAACTGGCGGGAGACCAAGCCAGAGGAGGAATTCTCTGTCTTGTCGGGCCTCCCGGGGTCGGAAAAACCTCGTTAGGCCGTTCCGTCGCAGATGCTATGGGAAGAAAGTTCGTCAGCATGTCTCTGGGTGGAGTAAGAGACGAAGCTGAGATACGGGGCCATAGGAAGACCTATATTGGATCCATGCCTGGTAGGATAATGCAGAAGATAAAGCAGGTGGGGACCAAGAACCCGGTGTTGTTGATGGACGAGATCGATAAGCTGGGCAACGATTTCAGAGGGGATCCGGCATCGGCTCTTTTGGAGGTACTAGATCCGTCGCAGAATGATCGCTTCGTGGACCATTATCTGGAGGTACCCTTCGATCTCAGCAAGGTCCTGTTCATTACCACCGCAAACGTCACCCATACCATCCCAAGCGCTTTGTTGGATCGTATGGAGGTTATAGAGCTTTCCGGTTACGTTATGGAGGAAAAACTGAGGATAGCGAAGAAACACCTGTTGCCTAAGCTTCTCAGAGAGAACGGCCTGAGCAGGAAAGACCTTACCATTTCCGACGGAGTCTATCGAAAGATAGTGGGAGAGTACACGAGAGAAGCGGGCGTAAGAAACCTGGAGAGGAACATCGCCTCCCTTTGTAGGAAAGCAGCGATGAAGATCGTCGAATCGGAGAATTCCGACGAAAAAGTCGGACCTATAAAGGTGACCGCTAAAAACCTAAAAGACTATCTTGGTGCTCCTAAACGGTACGATCTCAGGCTTCCCAAGAGTCCTCGCAGGGGAGTCGCCTTGGGCTTGGCCTGGACTCAAGCTGGTGGTGAGGTCCTGGTGATAGAGGCTATCTCGACGGAGGGGAAGGGGCAGGTCACCTTGACCGGCAACCTAGGTTCCATCATGCAGGAATCGGCACAGACGGCAATGGGATATCTGAAAGGTCATGGTGGACAGCTTGGCCTTAAAGATGTCGACTGGAGCGGTCTCGACGTCCATCTCCATGTACCTGAAGGCGCCATTCCGAAGGACGGGCCTTCTGCCGGTATAACCATGGCTGTAGCCATATTGTCGGTTTTGGCCGGTAGAAGATACCTTCCGGATGTGGCTATGACTGGCGAGATATCCCTCCTAGGACAGGTCCTCCCGATTGGGGGTATCAGGGAAAAGATTTTGGCCGCCAAGAGAAACGGTATCAAGAGGATCATCGTTCCCGAGGGCAATCGCCCCGACGTGGAAGAACTTGAAGAGTGGGTTAAGGACGGCCTTCGTTTCGTCTTTGTCTCCTCCGCCAAAGACGTCTTTAAGCACGCCTTGGAGTCCGATTGATGTCCAGATGGAGAGCGGAACTTGTCCAAACGGCCTTCGAGGCCCGTCAGTTTCCGGAACCTAAGTTTCCTGAGATCGCCTTGGCAGGCAGATCAAACGTGGGAAAGTCCAGTTTGCTGAACGCCCTCATCGATCAGAAAATAGCCCATATCAGTTCGAAGCCAGGAAAGACGAGAAGCATAAATTTTTTCGAGGTCGCCTCTGGGGGAAGTCCCTTCACCTTGGTCGATCTTCCTGGATACGGATTTGCGTCGAGGAGCAAAAAAGAACAGGACCAGTGGCGTAAGCTGATAGAGAAATACGTATCTTCCAGGCAAAATCTATCCTTGGTCATACACTTGGTCGATTTTCGTCACGGACTCCTGAAGAACGATGTAGAGCTTCAGGAGTGGATCTCCGCTCTTGGCGTGCCAATGCTCACGGTCTTTACCAAGGTGGACAAAATAGCCAGGGGAAAAAGGAAAGGCGAGCTTCACAAGTATATTAAGTCTGGTTTGAAATCCGTCGATGTCCCTATCCTCACCTCTACGGAAGGGAAGTTGGGAATAGACGAGTTGCGGACTTTCATATCGGCTTACCTGGAAGAGTGGAACCGTTATGTGGATAGTTAAGGGGGAAAAAAGATGACAGAGAGGAACAAAGAGCTTTCCAAAAACTACGATCCTAAACCGATCGAGGACAGGTTTTATCGGTGGTGGCTGGACAAAGGACTCTTCGAGGCGGACGTAGACAAGGAGAAAGAGGCCTTCAGCATAGTCATCCCCCCCCCTAACGTGACCGGATCTCTTCACATGGGGCATGCCTTCAACAACACCTTTCAGGACATTATCTGCAGATACAAGAGGATGAGAGGCTATAACGTCCTGTGGCTTCCCGGAACGGATCACGCCGGGATAGCCACCCAAAACGTTGTGGAGAGGGAGCTTGCCAAAGAGGGTATCTCCAGACACGATATGTCCAGAGAGGATTTTATCGACAGGGTATGGGCGTGGAAAGAGGAATACGGCAACAGGATAATAAACCAGCAGAAAAAGCTAGGGAATTCCTGCGATTGGCGTCGTCTGAGGTTCACCATGGACGAGGGGCTCTCCAAGGCGGTACGTGCCGTCTTCGTTAGGCTTTATGAAAAAGGACTCATATATAGAGGTAAATACATTATAAACTGGTGCCCCAGGTGTCAGACCGCCCTTTCCGATCTGGAGGTAGAGCACTCGGAAGAGCCAGGTAAGCTTTACTACGTCGCCTATCCGATCGTCGGGGAGGGTGGACATATCCTCGTAGCCACCACCAGACCTGAGACCATCCTTGGAGATGTCGCAGTAGCCGTCCATCCCAGAGACGAGAATAACCGCTCTCTGATAGGCAAAAAAGTGGTGGCTCCTTTAACCGGAGGCAGGGAGATACCCATAATAGAGGACAATATGGTGGATCCCGAGTTTGGAACGGGGTTCGTCAAGATAACTCCCGCTCACGATCCGAACGACTTCCTGGTGGGGCAGAGACACGGCCTCGAACAGCTCCAGGTGATCGATGCCCAGGGCGTGATGAACGAGAACGCCGGTCCCTATGTAGGTATGTCCGTCGAGGAAGGACGGAAGAAGGCCGTCTCGGACCTTGAAGAACAGGGTTACCTCAAGAAGGTCGAGGATCTTCCTCACCAGGTCGGCCATTGTTACAGGTGTAACACCGTTGTGGAACCCTATCTGTCCGAACAGTGGTTCGTCAAGGCCAAGCCTTTGGCCGACAGAGGAGTCCAATCGGTCGAAAACGGCGAGATCCGATGGCTGCCTGAACATTGGACCAAGACCTACTATCAGTGGATGGAGAACATCAGGGACTGGTGTATCTCACGTCAGCTTTGGTGGGGACATCGGATCCCGGCCTGGACCTGTCAGGACTGCGGACATATAGTGGTCGCCGAGGAAGACCCGACAGGATGTCCTAAATGCGGATCGTCCGACTTGATTCAGGACGAGGACGTGCTTGATACCTGGTTCAGCAGCGCCCTGTGGCCTTTCTCGACCTTGGGCTGGCCCGATAAGACCGAGGAGTTGGAGCATTTCTACCCAACTTCCCTGATGGTTACGGGATTCGATATAATCTTTTTCTGGGTCTCTAGGATGATAATGATGGGGCTGGAGTTCATGGACGAGATCCCCTTCAACGACGTCTACATCCATGCCTTGGTGAGAGACGAGCAGGGACAGAAGATGAGCAAGTCCAAGGGTAACGTGATCGATCCTCTTATCATGATCGACCAGTTCGGCGCCGACGCCCTTCGTTTTACCGTAGCTGCCCTTACGATGCCCGGAAGGGACATACTCCTAAGTCCAAGCAAGATAGAGAACTACAGGCATTTCCTCAATAAAATATGGAACGCCAGCCGTTTTGCACTGATGAATTTGGGCGACTCGGACCCCTCCCGACCTGATGAGAAGGACCTTAGGCTTCACGATAAGTGGATAATGGATCGGCTGTCCAAGGTGAACTCACAGGTCACCGATTATCTGGACGAATATCTCATAGGCGATGCTGCCAGGTTGCTCTACGATTTCATCTGGGGAGACCTTTGCGACTGGTATGTTGAGATGAGCAAACCCGCTCTCTGGGGAGACGAGGGGGAGGACAGAAAGGAAGCCACCCTCTGGGTTCTTCTCGACGTCTTCAAAGAGACCCTCTCGTTGCTTCACCCCTTTATTCCCTTCCTGACGGAGGAGCTGTGGCAGGCTTTCGGTTTTGGACAGGAGCCTATGGAAAGGGAGGAGTGGAAGGTCAGATCCTCCGACGAGAACTCCGATGCCCTGGGAAAATCCATGGAGACCCTCCAGGATATGATAAGGGCCATAAGAAACCTTAGAGCCGAGGCCGGTTTGCCTCCTCAGAAGTCTGTAGATTCCGTGGTGGTGAGGACCGATTCGAGAGATACAATCGAACTGGTGAAGGAGAATGAGGACATGATATCCCTCCTAGCCAAGGTGGAGAGGATATCGGTGATCCCGACTGGATCCGATGCTCCCGGCAAGTCTCTCAGCTCCGTCCTTGGCTCTGGTATAGTCTATTTGCCGGTAGGAGACCTCCTGGATATCGACTCTGAAATAAGTAGATTGGGGCAGGAAAAGGAACAGATGGAGAACAACCTCTCCAAGAGCGAAAAAAAGCTGGCCAACCCGAATTTTGTCGAAAGGGCTCCTCAGGATGTCGTGGAAAAAGAGCGTGATAGAATAGAGGAGTTCCAAAGAAAAATTCGTAGAATAGCGGAAAACATCGCTAGCCTTTCCGAAAAATGAACGAAAAAATAGATATAGAGAGATATGACGAGATCGAGAGGCTTATGACAGATCTGTCCAGCCCGGGGATACATCCCGGGCTGGACAGGGTCATCCGTCTTTTGAACATCATGGGAAATCCCGAACGATCTTTTCCTGCCATCCACGTGGTCGGCACCAACGGTAAGGGATCCACTTCCGCCTTGATAGAGGCGGCGTTACGGAGCTCGGGATATTCTACAGCTCTCTACACCAGTCCCCATCTTCTGCATTTCGGAGAGAGATTAACCCTCAATGGCGAATGTGTATCTCCAGAAGCCTGGAGGAGATCGATTCTTCGGATATTTGACTGTGTAGAAGAAGACCCCTCGCTAAAAGAGGACAGGCCTACTTATTTTGAGATCATGACGGTATGTGCCTTGACTTTGATCTCCGAGAGATCTCCCGATATAGCGGTGATTGAGGCCGGCATGGGAGGCCGTCTGGACGCCACCAATGTGTTGGGCGACGTCAGGCTGTCGGTGGTCACGCCTATCGCCTTGGATCACAGCGACTTTCTCGGAGATACACTGGAGGCGGTGGCGGAGGAAAAATTTGCAGTCATAAGGGATGGGGGAAGAGCCGTCTTTGCCGGAGATGGTGGAGGAAAGCTCTCTCGCCGTTTCAGAGAGATATGCGATAATCGAGGTTGTGCCGATGTCGTGGCGGATGAAATTATAGATTTGGACAATTTATCCCTGTCCCTTTCAGGTACGACGGTATCTTTTAAAAGACAGGGAGAGATCGTTGATCTAGCCCTGTCTTTATTGGGTAGATACCAGGCGGACAACGCTCGTATGGCCTATCTGGCCTGCGATATCCTCATGGAAGACTTTCCTCGTATAAATAAGGCGGATCTCTTGAGAGGTTTCTCCTCCACTAAATGGCCTGGAAGGTTGGAGGTATTTAGAAAAGAGCCTCCTCTGCTTCTGGATGGAGCCCATAATCCTCACGGAATGTCGGCTTTGGTAGCCTCTTTGGGAAATCTGGTCGGATCTCGAAGTCTCGGAGTCGTCTATACGTCCATGTCCGACAAAGACTACACCACCGTGTTAGGTATATTGTCCTGCAGCATGTCCTGTCGGCTCTACTGCACCGAGATCCCCGATAACGAGAGGTGTGCCGAAGCCGAAAAACTGGTTCTGGCTGCGAGGGACATGAGGTGGGCGGCCCCTCCGATAGCCGTAACCGATCCATCGAAAGCCCTGGATCTCGCCTCGAAAGAGTGCGACATCGTTGTTGGCTGCGGGAGTCTCTATCTATTGTCCTGGATATACAGGAACTACGTAAAGCCATGACCCCTTCCTTTCGCGTGTCGACCGGAACAAATGGAGATGTGCTCGAGTTTTTGGAGGGGAACTCCGTTCGCGGCGCTATGACGTTGCGTTCTTCCGATCTTCGCCCTCAGGACGAAGTGATAATGTCCCTGTCGACCTTGGGAACCGTGATCTCCCCTAGACAGGTGCACGGAGTCGATATAGTTACCGATCGGGACGATCTCGTCTCTCGGCCCTTCGGGGACGGCGTCTTACTGACATCCGGAGGATTCATAGGGACGATTCAGGTAGCGGATTGTTACCCCGTCCTGCTTTCGGGAAACTCTCCCGCGCCTTGGCGCCTTCTTCTCCATTCGGGATTCAAGGGAACTGTTGACAATATAGTCCTTTCCGGATGGCGCAGACTTCTGGAGACGATGGACGTGGATGTAGAGCTATCTCGTGCCTGGATAGGTTCTGGAATAGGACCTTGTTGTTATAGCCGAAGAATCGACGATCCCTGGACCGATAAAGCGATGTGTTTGCTTAAAAGTGACTTTTGGAGACAAGACGGCGACTCCGTATGGTTCGACATGGCTCCCGCTATAAGAAGTCAGATCGAGGGATTGGGTATTGACCCGAAGAATATCGCTGTTCATGGTGAATGTACTTTCTGCAACTCTTCTCGGTATCTATCCTATCGAAGCGGGGATAAAGAGAACCGAATGGTACTTTTTTCGTCAATAGATGCCACTTTCGGTGTTTATCTGTGATACTGTAGACGGGAACAATAGAACCAGGCCGATTGGAGTGAGTACTGGTGGAATTGAAGAGAATGGGCGTCGTTGGAGTAGGCCATCTTGGGCAGCATCACGCCCGAATTTACACCGAGATATTGGGAGCTCAGCTCGTCGGGGTGATGGATGAAAACTCCGAAAGGGCTTCCGCTATAGGTCAACATCTCGGGGTTCCGTATTACGGCGATATAGATGAGTTTCTCGATTCGGCACGTCCCGACGGTATCAGCGTAGTGGTTCCTACTGTGGACCATTTCGAGGTTGCGAGAAAGGCTCTCCTCAGAGGGGTCAACGTATTGATAGAGAAGCCGGTCACTACCACCGTCGAAGAGGCGGAACAGCTTTTGACAATGGCGGAGGAGAAGGATCTGGTGCTTCAGGTAGGGCACATAGAGAGATTTAACAGTGCCATACAGTACGTATCAAAGATATCTCACAAGCCCATGTTCCTTCAGTCGAGGCGACTCGGTCCTTTTTCGTCCAGGATCAGCGACGTGGGAGTGGTTTTGGATCTTATGATTCACGATATAGACATCGTGCTATCTCTGGTGAATTCTTCTATAGAGAATATCTCCGCTACCGGTAGAAAGATTTGTTCCGACTACGAGGACATAGCCTCCGCTCAACTTTCCTTCGAAAATGGGTCGATGGCACATATTCTCGTGAGTCGAGTCTCGGAGAGACGGCTTCGTCAGATGGAGATAATGGAGCCGGAGAGGTACCTTTCCATAAACTACGAAACCCAGGACGTATCCATACACCGCTGTGTAAACCAAAGCGGTACCGGATTAGTTGAGGTCATAGAGCACCCCGTATTTCCCAAGAGCGAGCCCCTTAAGCTGGAACTGCAGCACTTTGTAAGCTGCGTCAGAGACGGCAAACAGCCGTTGGTGGGCATTTCCGATGGCAAGAGAGCCTTGGAGATTGCTGTGGAGGTATT